>JAGLYR010000319.1 GCA_023132135.1 Candidatus Eiseniibacteriota bacterium
CCGTAGCAGAAAACTGGTGAGAAATGCAGGCTACCACTTGTCATGGCGAACTAATTTCGCTATGGATCTCCTTGTCTTGGGCTCAGGTTGATCCGTCGAGTATCCCAACGGGGTGAAGGCGATCGGTTCCACATCGTCGGGCAAGCCCAGGACCTCCCTGGCCGCCGACGCGTCGAACGCGGCAATCCAGCAAGTTCCCAGTCCTTCGTTGGCCGCGGCCAGGATCAGATGATCCATGACAATGGCCACATCCACGTCCATGTAGCTCTTGCCATCGGCCCGGACCCAGCTCTGTTCCGGAAGACCGCAGGCGCAGATCACGAGCGGTGCATCTGCAAACCACTTGGCAGGGTAAATCCGCTTCAGCTCTTCCTCCCGGCCCGCGGTCTTGATCACGAGGATCTGGAACGCCTGCCGGTTGCCCGCCGTCGGCGCCAGGCGAGCCGCCTCCAGCACCCGCTCCAGTTTCGAACCCTCCACCGGATCGGACCGGTAGGCTCGCCCACTGTACCTCTTCTGTATCAGCTCCGAGAACTCCATCTCCACCCTCCTGTGTGAGCAGCAAGTATCCGCGCCGGGCTTGGCCCGGCAATCCGTCTTGCTGCAGAGGGGTGAAGGGTGAAAGGCCAAACCTTACACCCAATAATCCACCTTCACCCCGGTCGCCTCTCGCCTCTCGCCACTCGAAGATCGTAGCACTTCCATCGATCCCGCGCCAGCTCCCTCTCGCGCCCTTTCGCTGGGTTCCCGGCCCAATCGGTGGTAGCCTCTTCGTGTATCTGTCTCGGAGCAATCGAAACACTGCACCGGGATTCAGCGTACTCCTCTACTGAACCGACCAACGTGCGGCCTCGCAGTCACAGATGGAGGAAAACCATGCACAATGGAAACCCGAGATGCGAACCCATCTGGATCCTTCTGCTCATCTCCACGCTTGCGACGCTCTCATGGGCCGCGGTTGCGAACGCCTCGGCCGAGGACCCGCAGGTCGCGGATCTCCTCTCTCCCCAGACCTACACGCCGGAATCGCACGCTCTGGCCACAGCCGACGGAATGACGGCCATCCTCCACAACCCGGCGGCCATCGGGATGCGGGGGCCGGGTACGTACATCGGAGGCTCCCTCATCGAATCCGAGTGGAGCAGCCTTTCGTTCCTCGGGCAGATCGGCTTCGTCGGATACGGGTACCAGCACTGGAGCGACGACTTCTACGGCGCCAACCGGGACCAGTACCTGCTCGGCGCCGGTTTTCCCATCGGCCGCCATGCCCGGCTGGGGTTTTCCTACCAGTGGTGGCGGGCCGGAGATGGGCCTGCGCGAAAAGCGAGCAGTCCGAGCGCTGCTCTCCTGGTGCGTCCCAACAACTGGCTGTCTCTGGCCGCCATTCTGGACCACATCAACCGGCCCCGCTTCGGGGAGGGTGCAATCCCCCGGATGTACCGGGCCGGTATCGGGATCCGCCCCAACACGGACAGGCTCACGCTCACCTTCGATGCCGCGTCGGACATTCTTGATGACTGGCAGGATGCGGACTACCGGTGGGGAATCCAGCTGGAGCCGGCGGACGGCCTTCTCCTTGCCGCGTCCATAGATCAGGATCAGACGATTCACTTCGGCCTGGGACTGAACTTCCGAAAGAGTGGATTCGGGGCGATCACATCCCAGACAGAGCAGGGGCCGTACCGGGCAACGAGCTACTACGCCGAGTTCTCCGATCATGTCAACCGCTCCTGCTTTTCCAGACAGAAACGGGTTGCGAAGTTCACACTGGCGGGACAGTTCCGCGACGAACCCAGCGAGGGGAGTTTCACCCTGAGCAATCACAGGGGAGCATCTCGCCTCATGACGGCCATTCGCAAGGCCGTGGACGACGAGTCGGTCTCCGGCATATCCCTGGATATCTGGGACTTCTCCAACCGCGTCGTCGCCAAGGAGATCCGTAGTGAGATGCTGCTGGCCAAGGCCAGGGGCAAGAAGGTAATCGCGTACATCGCGTCCGACGCGGGTCTCACCGAATACCTGGTTGCCTCAACCGGCGACACCATCATCATGCCCGAACCCAACGAGGTCGGTCCTTTCGGACTCATGGGCAGAGTCCAGATGCTGAAGGGCCTGATGGACAAGCTGGGAGTCGAGTTCGAGCGCTACCCCTGCCGCAAGTGCAAGTACAAATCGGCCTTCTTCCAGCTCACCGAAGACGAAGTCCCGGAGGCATTCCGCGAGGAAGTGAACTCGCTCCTTGACGATTGGCTGGACCAGTATATCGGCGACATCGCCGAGGCTCGTGGTCTGAAGAGGAGCGATCTGGAGGAGTTGTTCGACGGACGACTGATCCTGGCTCCTGAAGCGATGGAGCGGGGACTCGTGGATATCCTGGCGTACTCCGACATTGCCGACAGCCTGGCCAACCGGATGACAGGGTCCCGGATTGTCGACGGTCTGAGCATTGCGAGGGAGAAGCACCGGGAGTACTCCTGGCGCAGACCTCCTGTTGTCGCCGTCATCGCCGCCATGGGCATGATTGATGTTGGAGAGAACCGCTCGGGCCTCTTGGAGGGCAACGTGTTGGGGTCCGCCACCCTCGTCAATACAATCCGGCAGGTCCAGAATGATCCTGACATCGAGGCCGTAGTCCTCAGAATCGACAGCCCCGGCGGTTCCGGTTATGCCTCGGACATGATATGGTACCAGATCGAGGACTTGAAGGATCGGACGAAAAAACCCTTTGTATCTTCGATGGGTCTCGTCGCGGCTTCCGGAGGCTACTACATCGCCATGAACTCCGACAAGATTGTTGCGAGTCCTGCAACCATTACAGGCTCTATCGGTGTCACCGGCATGAAGGCCATCACTTCCGGGATGTACTCGAAGATCGGGATCCGCAATGAGATCTTCAAGAGGGGCGAGCACATGGACATGCTTTCCTCCAACCGGAGAACCACCGACGAAGAACGGGAGATGCTTCTGGATATCATCGATGGCTTCTACGACATCTTCACATCCAAGGTGGCCGTGGGCCGCGGCAAGACACAGGAAGAGGTCTTTGATCTGGCTGGCGGCAGGGTATACACCGGCCGCCAGGCACTCGCGAACGGATTGATCGACCGCTTGGGCGGAGTCCGCGACGCCATTGATCTGGCGGCCGAGATGGCCGGGATCGAGGACAATCATAGGGTCATTTACTACCATCGCCCCCGGAAGTCGATCTGGCGGCGTTTGACGGGACTGGGCAGCGTGGAAGCTCCGGACCTGCGAATGGTGTTTGAAACACCGGGGCCGGTGACATATTCCGAACTCGGAGCAGCTCTGACGAACACACCATAAGCCGGCCGCAGATTGCACAGATACGGAGTCGAGCCAATGATGAAAAGCAGCAAGCCGGGAAAGCAGGGGATCACGCCGAAGGAGTTCGCGCGGCAGGGGATTCGCCGGATCAGAGAGAACAAGTGCCCCGTCCACGCAGAGGCGGTCCAGCACTACTTCAAAGAGACAGTGAAGGCCTACGGATTGCGTATGCCCGACCTGCGGAAGCTCGAGAGGGCCCTCTTCCGGTTGACCGAGCGGACGTGGACGAAGGAGGAAGCCCTCGAGCTGTGCGAGATTCTTCTTCCAAAAAAGTACCTGGAGGAGAAGGCGTTGGCCCTCATCACTCTCCGCCGCTTCGAGAAACAGCTCGGAGTGGAATTCGTCCGCACGGCCGAGGGCTGGCTCGCCCGCAACTACTGCGACAGCTGGGCAATTGTCGATGCGCTCTGTCCATCCATCCTGGGGACCGTGATCGACAATCATCCGCCGGTGATTCCAAAGGTGCTCAGGTGGACCCGATCCCGAAACCGCTGGCTCCGCCGCGCCTCAGCCGTCTCCTTCGTGAACCTGGCCCGCAGCGGAAGACATCTGGATGCAGCCTACGACGTTGCCCTCCGGCTCCTCCATGACAAGAAGGACGACCTGGTCCACAAGGCCAACGGGTGGATGCTGCGAGGGGCGGGAGATGCCGACCCCAGGCGCCTGGAGCGTTTCCTTCTCAAATATGGACCTTCGATCCCCCGTACGACGCTGAGGTATGCAATTGAGCATTTCCCGGAAAAGAAGCGGAAGGGGATATTGACCAGGACTAGCCTGGGTTAGGGCCAGCGACCCGTCCGTGTGACGAGGGCGAGTGACAAAGTGTCGAGTGTCGCGAGAGTGGGCGACAGGGCGAGTGCGCGAGAGGGCGAGTGACAAGTGTCGAGTATCGAGGAAATGGGGTATTGTTCCCC
>JAGLYR010000032.1 GCA_023132135.1 Candidatus Eiseniibacteriota bacterium
GAGAATAGATCCCGGACAAGAGCATGATAGAAATACATTCACACTTCTCTATTGCGGTCTATTCTCTATTGTCTAATTTCCCATCCGACAAGGCACTAGCCTTCTCTGCCCCGCCTTGCTCCGCGATGAGCGGTCAGCGCCTCCGGCTCGAAATCCTCTTCATCAATAACAATGGCGCCGGTGGAGCTCCTCTTCAAACTCGCGATTCCCGGATGCTCCCTCTCCAGATCCTCCAGGAGGATGGACTGGCGCTTCACCGTCTTCAGCAGGCGCTCATTCTCCTCCATGAGATCCTTGTGCTCCAGCGCCTGCCGGATGGTGATTGCGAGTTCCACCTCGTTACAGGGTTTCATCAGGAATCGATAGATCCGGCCCTCGTTGATCGCGCTCACCGCGGCTTCCAGGCTCGCCTGCCCCGTCAGCACAATGCGGATGGTTTCCGGATAGATGCGGTAGACCTCGGCGAGGAATTCGGAGCCCGACATGACGGGCATTCTCTCATCGGAAACGACAACGTCCACCTTCTCGCGCGCCAGCACCGCAAGGGCCTCCCTCGCCGAACCCGTTGTCAGAATCTCGTAGGGCTCCCTGCGAAGGGCGCGCTTCAACCCTTCCGTCACATGGCTCTCGTCGTCGACCAGCAGTACCCTGTGTCCCATGACTTGCCTCCTATGTCGCCGCAGGCGTCTCCGCTTCTTCCATCTCGGGCATCTGCACCAGGATCGGTTCCCTGATTCCCGATCTCCCGGCGAAACCCTTGATTCTTTCGATGAGGGCCTGGCTGACTTCCTGGCCCCTTGTCATCAGCAGCATGTCGCTTCCGGTCCGGACTTCCTCGGCGAGAATCATGCCCGGTGTGAGCTCCCAGATACTCACCCCCCTGATCTTCCGACTCTCCGCCTCGACCCCGACAACGGACTCCAGCGCTGTGAGAGCCTCGGGATCATACCACCCGGACCGCCCGCGAAGCCGCGCCAGCGCTTTGTCTCTTGTGATCCCCGTCGCCTCAAGCATGTCGAAATCGAGCACCACCTTGAGCACTCTGGCGCCCAGGGGAATCCTTTCGCCGCGACCGGAGTCCTGCCGGGACTGCGTGCAGTCGAACCGCTCCTCCTGGCAGGCGACGATCTCGGCCACCTCTTCCATCCGGGGTATGTGGCTCAACAGGTCTGAGGCGAGAGCAGGATGCTTCCGGAAAAGCTCGGCCTCTTCCCCGGCAAGATCTCCCCCCCTGTAGAGTTTCTGCAGCGCTCTCTCGGGAAGGATGACACACCCGATCTGCGACAGCATCGCAGCTGTTTCGAGACGCCACAGATCCGGGACACCCAGGTGTTGACCAATCCGGCGCGCGTAGCGCTTGATCCGCGAGGACCGTCCGAACGCCTCGGGATTGACCAGCGCGAGGATTTCCGTGAGTACCTTGATACTGCCGCTCAGGGTCTTCTCCAGGAGCTCGCGCTCTGCTGTGACAAGCCGGTATTGCTCAATCCCGAGGTTGAGGACCTTGGTCAGGACCTCTGTGGGACACGGCTTGGTGAGGAATCGGAAGATGCATCCCTCGTTGATGGCTTCGATCGCCGTTTCGAGATCCGCATTCCCCGTGAGCATAATCCGGACACTGTCCGAATGACTTTCCCGGACCTCGGAGAGAAACTGGATCCCGTCCATCCCCGGCATCCGCAGGTCGGAAACAACCACCGCAAATGGTCCGGCGTCTCTCACGGCTTCCAGACCGGCCCGGCCGCTTGCGGCCGTTGTGACCTGATACTGCTTCCTCAGCTGGCGCCTGAAGCTTGTCAGGATGTTCTCATCGTCATCAACAAAGAGGATCCTATCAGGCATTCGTGACTCCTTGTTCTACCGCCTCCAGACAGCCGTCCCGCCACAGCGGGATCCGCTGCGTCAATCCCATCTCGGAGATGTATGGCTCGTCCAGCGCACCGCCGTCCTCGTCCGCCTCAATCTCATTCAGAAGCGCGTTGGCCGCGTGCACCGCCGTGAGGGGCCCGAACTCCCGGACCGGGCAATCCGCCGGGCGGTGGTGGAACGCGATGGCCTCCACGATCGTATCCGGCAGTCCCCACAAACCCATCAGGTAAGCCCCGATCTCCGCGTGGGTGGTTCCGAAGCTCTCCAGCTCCGCCCGGTGTACGCGCATGCCGCTTTTCTTTGCCAGGAGGAGGATTGCTCCGTAGCGGTCCGGTAACCTGGAGGCCAGTACCAGTTTTCCCGAGTCGTGCAACAGTCCGGCCATGAAGGCGTGGTCTGCAGACGCCTGGGGCAGATTCTCACCCGTGGCAATGGCCTTGGCCGCAACGCCCGCTGCCATGCTGTGGTTCCACAGGTGGTCCAGCAATCCGCCGGGGAAATGCTTCTGGTCGAACTCCGAAAAAATCTGGACCGAGAGAACCAGGCCCCGGACGTTTTCGATTCCAAGAAGGCCGGCGGCCTGTGCCGGGCTGGACACATGCTCGCACAGGCCGAAAAAGGCGGAGTTGACCATCTGGAGGATCTTGGCGGACATTCCGACATCCCGGGAGACTATCTCGCCGACCCTCCGGGTCGATGCCTCCGGTGATTGCAGCTCTTCCATCAGTTCAGCGTAAAGGGACGGCAAACTGGGAAGGGTATCCATCCGGGACACAATGCCCTTGAGGGATTCGTTCTCCAGGAGGTCCCGCAGAGCGCACGCCCGGGCCACGGTCGCCTTCAGTACATCCGCGTTGCAGGGTTTGGAAAGGTACTGGTGGGCCGTCCGCACCGACTCCATGATCAATTCCTTATCGGAGTGGCCCGACAGGACAATCCGCACCGTCCTGGGGTATTCCCGCGCCACCCGGCTGAGCAACCGGGCCCCGTCCATTCCGGGCATCCGCATGTCGCTCACGACGACGTCGCAGGGCTCCGAGCCCAGAATATCCAGAGCCTGCTCTCCACCCTCCGTGAACAACATGTCCCACTCGCGACGCATGGGCCGGAGCATTCTCCTCAAACCCTCGAGCACGTTCGGCTCATCATCCACGAACAAGATTCGTCTCTTCACGCTGCTCCGCCTTCACCTGCTCCGTCTTCCCACCAAGGGGAAGCCGGATGACAAATGTCGTTCCTCTGCCCGTTTCCGTCTCGAACTGGAGCGTGCCCCCGTGTTTCTGGACAATCACAGAGCGGCACACGGCCAGCCCCTGTCCCGTCCCCTTCCCCACCTCCTTGGTCGTGAAAAACGGGTCGAAAACCCGGGATCGGATTTCTTCGGGAATCCCCGTTCCGGTGTCCGATATCCTGATCTCCGCCTCATTTCCCACCAGGGTCGTGCTCAGGGTGATCCGGCCCTTCTCCGACGCCCCGGACTCCGCAGATCCAGCAATCGCGTGCGCGGCGTTGATGATCAGATTCAAGATGACCTGGTTGAACTCACCCGGCAGGCACGGCACAAGGGGCAAGCTCTTGTCCAACTCCATCTTCATATCCGCCACGTATTTCCATTCGTTCCGCGCTACCGTCGCAGTGCTCTCGATTGCCTTGTTGACGTCCGTCGGCACGTGCCCGTCCGTACCCGGGTGTGAGAACTCCTTCATGGCTCTCACGATGTGCGCGACGCGGTCAATCCCTTCCAGGGCCTGGCTGATGGCTCTCGGGATTTCCTCCGTGAGGTACTCCACGTCCGCGTCTTCGGCCAGGCTCTCCATCTCCTGAATGAGACCCTCGGACTTTTCCCCGGCCTTGACGGCTTTGACCAGTTGATCACCCTTCGCCAGAAGTGTTTCCAGATCTCTGAACGCCTCGTCGAGGAAGCGCACGTTGTCACCAACGTACTGTGTCGGTGTGTTGATTTCGTGGGCAATGCCGGCCGCCAGCTGGCCGATGGATTCCAGCTTCTGGGACTGGACAATCTGGTGCTCGCGCGCCCTGCTCTCTGCGATGTCAGGGCGGGGAGTCTCTTCCGCCTTCTCCTGCTCAAGAGTGACCCTGCGGAGCTGCCCATTCAGCCTCGCCAGCTCGGCCGCCTGCTGCTCGACCCTTGCCGCCAGTTCATTGTTGGCCCGCGCCAGGGCAGCAGGGGGCGCGGAAACCCCGTCTTCATCGACGGGCCTGCTCGCGGGCGCGGGGCGCTCCTCTGCAGTTTCCCCGGCGCCGCAGGCGGGCAGGCAGACCGAGAAAACCGTCCCCACACCCAGGCTGCTCTCGACCGCGACCTCCCCCCCATGATCCCGGACAATTCGCCGGACAATGGACAGCCCCAGCCCGGTTCCTCCCTCCAAACCCCGGGTTGTGTAGAGGGGTTTGAAAATGCGTTCCATAATCTGCGGGTCAATTCCTCTTCCACTGTCAGCCACGCGCAGCTCCACACACGGGCCCGGACGCACGGTGCCGCCGCCGGGGATGGCGTCTCCCTCTGGTTCGATGTCCCCGAGAGAAATCTCGACCGCCCCTCCGCGGCTCACAGCTTGAAGAGCGTTGACCCCCAGGTTCATCACGACCTGCCGGATCTGGCCCGCATCGGCCTCGACCAGCCGGCCCGTTGTTTCTGAATCCGACCATCTCACTTCCACACCCCTGGGAGCCGAAGCCCTCAGGAGCCCGATGCAATCGTCAACGATTTTCCCAAGATCGCAGGCGGCTCGCTCCCCGGTCTCCCCCTGGCTGAGGGCCACGACCTGCCGCACCAGGGTTCTCGCGTGATCGCAGGACTTCTGGATAGTTTGCACCTTTTCCCGGGCCTTGTCGTTCGTGTCCAGGTAGCAGGCCAGCAGGTCACTGCTGCCGAGGATGATCGCCAGGATGTTGTTGATGTCGTGGGCAACCCCCGCGGCCAGGGTTCCGACCATCTCCATCTTCTGGCTCTGAAGGAGTTGCTGTTCCAGAAGCAGGTTCTGTTGCAGGAGCTCATCCCGGCTGGATTTAACGCGCAGGGCATTGCTGAGCCGGGCGACCAGGTCTTCCTGCGCCACGGGCTTGTTCAGCAGATCGACGGCCCCGAGGTTGAGCGCCCGTCGTTTCAGGTCCTGGTCTTCGAGACCCGTGAGGACAACGACTTCAATGTCCGACAGCTCCGGACGGGCCTTCATGTCAGCCAGCAGATCAAGCCCGTTCTTGCCGGGCATCATCACATCCAGAACGGCCGCATCGAAAGGTTTTTTGCCAAGAAGGTCCATGGCCTCGGCGGCACTGGTCGCATACTCCAACTCCCAAAGCCCCGAGACATCCCGGAGCATTCTCCTGACGCCGTTCAGGACTCTTGAGTCGTCATCTACGAACAAGATCCGTCGTTTCATGGGAACTCTCTGCTTCCCTTTCTTCGCCGCCGTCGAGAGGCAGCCGGATGATGAAGGTTGCGCCTTTTCCTTCCTCGGTTTCCAAACTCAGAGTACCCCTGTGCTTGTCCACGATCACTGAGCGGGCAATGGCCAGCCCCTGGCCCGACCCCTTGCCCACTTCCTTGGTCGTGAAGAACGGGTTGAAGACCCGGGACTGGACCTCCTCGGGAATCCCACCCCCCGTGTCGGCGACCCGCACTTCCACCCAATCCCCATCCTGACGCGTCTCAATGACAATCTCGCCCTTCGCCTCGGGATTCTCGCCCAGGAACTCGTCGATCGCCTGGGCGGCATTCACAACCAGGTTCAGAATCACCTGGTTGAACTCTCCGGGCATGCAGGGCACCGGCGGCAACGAGGGATCCAGTTTCAGATCGAGATCCGCCACGTACTTCCACTCGTTCCGGGCCACGGTCACCGTACTCTCGATGGCCTTGTTGATGTCCGTGGCCTGCATTCCCTCACCTCCGGGGTGGGAGAATTCCTTCATCGCCCGCACAATCCTGGCAACCCGCCCAATTCCATCCAGTGTCTGCTGGAAAGCGCGGGGCGCTTCTTCCAGCAGGTAGTCGAGATCCGTGTCTTCCAGTACGCTCTCGGCTCGCTCGATCCGCTCCGCTGGAACATCTCCGGACTTCGCCGCATCGAGTACTCCCCGCAGTTCCTCCAGGACCCGGCACAGGCCCTCGAAGGCTTCTTGCAGAAAGCGGGTGTTGTCACCCACGTATTGGGTGGGGGTGTTGATCTCGTGGGCGATGCCCGCGGCCATCTGGCCGATGGATTCCAGCTTTTGGGCCTGTATCAGCTGGCTCTCGAGGACCCTCTTCTCCGTGATATCCTGAAGCACTCCCACTGTGCGATAGATTTCGCCTTCGTCGTTCCTGACGGCAAATCCCCTCGCCAGGATCCAGCGGACGGAACCGTCGGGTCTGTTGATCCTGAACTCCGCGCGCAACTTCTCGCCGGTCCTGAGGTACTCCTCGAACGCACGTTCGAATCCTCCCCTGTCATCCCTGTGGAGACTCTCCCAGAGGACTTCCTCGTCTGCGTACACTTCCTCCGGCCTGCGTCCCCAGATCTTCTCGAACGCCGGGCTCAGGTAGTAGATCCCCCGGAACTCCCCCCCTCCTCCCACCCAGAAGACATCCTCCACAGTATCTGCAATCTGGCGGAACCGCTCTTCGCTCTCCCGCAGTGCCGCCGTCCGCTCCTCTACGATCTGCTCCAGATTCTCCTGATGGTGGCGCTTCTCAATCATGAGCTTGCGGCGATGGAGTACGGCGGCAACATTGATCAGCACCTCCTCCACCCCGAAGGGTTTCACAATGTAGCCGTACACGCCCATCTCCAGCGCGGCCTCGATCATCTCCGGCTTGTTCCTCACACTCACAAGAACTGCGGCGGTTTCCTCGTACGTGTCGAGGACAAAGCGGACCAGGTCCAGGCCGGACTCGCCGGGCATGTTGATATCCGAGAGGACAAGATCGAACGATTCCCCGGCCAGGCGTTCTCGCGCCCGCTCCGCGTTCTCCGCTTCGACACACGAATGCCCTCTCTCCTCGAGAATATCCTTGAGCAACCGCCGGATCGCCTGTTCGTCATCGACTATGAGAATCCTACCCTGCATGAGCGTTACCTCCCATATTGAAATTCGACCCGGAGGAACATCCTCTGAAGCGGATTCTCGGCAAAAAGGCGACGAGGCGAGTGCGAGAGTGGGCGAGGGGGCAAGTGCGCGACAGGGATGGGCGTTGTCGCTCTGTCCCCCCGGGTTCCGCTTCGCTTCACCCGGGGCTAACACTGAGCCGCCCCCTCCGGGGGCTTTAAGTGCCCTTTTCCAAGGTCCCTCGATGCGGACGGCGTGGAAGCCGTCCCTCCAGCCTGCCATTGTAGCCTGGGTTATTCAGGAATCCCGTAGCGAGCGGGGATTCAGGAATAATCCAGGCTGCCGATCTGCTCCACTACCCAGTCCCTCACCTTCTCTCCC
>JAGLYR010000320.1 GCA_023132135.1 Candidatus Eiseniibacteriota bacterium
AGGGGCCGGGCCATGTGGCGAGAGGTGCCTTTGGACTGAGTCGCTCCCGAAGGCGTAGCCGTGGCTACGTTGAGGAAGCGACGAGGGAAAAGGTACCTCGCAGCCCATGGACCGGTACCGTAGCAGAAAACTGGTGAGAAATGCAGGCTAATCAGGACAGGAGACTTCCCACGCCCCGATGAGGTCGCAGATGATATTCGGCGAGCAGGGGGAATCACTGCGCAGGTGAAAATCGCGGTTGTCCGCATCACAGAAGAGGGGATCCTGCGAGATGTTGCCATAGCCGTGACGCTGTTCGGCGATATATCCTGCCCAATCGCCGCCGTCGTTATCGTAAAGGTCGCAGCAGGTCAAGGACGGGATACTCGCCTCGTCCTCGCAGTGGATCGGGCAGCCTCCGTGATTAAAAGCGATGATGGTTGTTGTGATCGTCGCCGATCCCGCGTCGAAATACATCGCTCCGCCGTCCTCGGCCGAGTTGCCGACGAAGGTGCAGTGGCTCAGGTTGGGAGAACACAGCCCAAAGAGAGCGCCGCCGCCGCATTCCGCACCGCCGTTTCCGCAGAAGGTGCTATAGGAGAGATCCATGGAGGACTCGACACAATAGATGCCGCACGCGTAGTCCGCCCGATTGTCCAAGAACGAGCAGTGAGAGAGGGTTGGGGCCGACGATCCGGAGACGTGCATCCCTCCACCGACAAAGGCATGATTGTCGAAAAACAAACAGTCGACCAGCACAGGACTGGAGGAGATGCAGGCGATCCCACCACCGCCCCCAGTCTCGTAGGCGGTGTTGCCGGAAAAACGGCAGCCGGTAAGGATCGGAGAAGATGACACGCAGTACATCCCACCGCCGACCGCTGAGACGTTGTCGGAAACCGCGCAGTCAGTGATCCTGACGGACGACTCGTAGCAGTACATCCCACCGCCGAAGTTCTCTCCCGGCGTATCCTTGTCGCCGGGCATGCTCCCGCCCCTGAGCGTGAGTCCCTCAATGCTGGCCGTGCTGTCCACCCCGTTACAGTAGATTACCCGACCGGCGGACCGGGCATCGACAACGACCTCAGCAGGGTCCGCTGTGTCGCCCCGCAAACACACGCCGGATTTCATGATTATGCAGCAGGGATTGCCCGCCAGGTCCAGCTGGGTGCAGTCAAGGTACGTCCCCGCGGACACGAGGACGGTATCCCCCGGTGAGGCCAGGTTCACGCCCGCCTGGATGGTGGGAGCGTCGGCCGGAACCCGCCACGTCCGCGGGACCGGTAGCGGAGTTGGTTTCGTTCCACCGTTCTCTTCCCCGCATCCAGGCGCCAGCAGAAGTAGCAGCCAGGCAAAGAACCACCGGTTTGTAAGGGTTGGTCGCATGACTGATCTCCTGATCATCCTATGATCTGGATTTCCGCCAGCAGAGCCTCTTCATAGGTCGGATAGTGAACGCCCTCCACCCACCATGTATCGGGCTCACCGGAATCGAGACCGTTGCCCGGGTCGAGAAGGTCCACCTGCTCCTGGGCAAGGGCGTATTGACTTGTGTAGAAGTAGCTCTGTGCGAGGACGAGTCGAAGGTCGGCGGAAGTGATGCTCTCATCCCGCCGGAAGACGTACGCGTCTCCAGCGGCATCGAGAACCGCTATCGCTGCAGCAATGGCTTCATCATGTTCGTTGAGGGCCGAACTGACCAGGGCCAGACCGGTGAACGCATCGAGGAACTCCCCGTCCAGCGCCAACGCAGCTTCGAAGCTTTCCACCGCGCTCTCCAGGGAATCGAACCGGGCGTATGTCCAACCGAGTCCGTTGCGAGCATCCGCGCACGCCGGATTCTCCTCCACCGCCACAAGGAACTGCGAGGCCGCCCTCCCTAGATCCGCTTCATCGTAGGAGCCCCATCCCTCCAGAGTAAGCACGATGTTGGCCGCCGCTCCTTCCGGTGTGGCGCAGGACAGCCCGCCGGACTTGGGAAGGGAAGCGCGCCCGGAACCATTATCATAACCGGGTTGGCTGACCAGGAGCGTGTAACTGTCCGCCGCCAGTCCGTTGAACGCGAACTCGCCGCCGGGGCCGGTGATCTCGTACCCACGGAAGGGATCTGTCTCGACTCTCGCGCCCACCACAGCTTCGCCTGTGTCGTTCACGACCCGGCCGCGGAGCTTCCCATCGTCCGGGGCAAAGACGGAATCACAGTTCGTGGAAAGCAGGAGCAATACCATGCCCAGCGGAACTGCCGTCCTGGTTACTCTCATGTTCATCGTTGCGTGCCCCTCTATCCGGCCCTCTCACTTCAGAAGAACAAGCTTGTGGATATCCGCGAACCCGTCTCCCGCCATTCGGCAGAAGTAGACTCCGCTCGCCACCGGCAGTCCCCGGTCGTCCGTTCCATCCCACAGCACCGAATGCCAGCCGGCGGGTTCTATCCTGTGGACAAGTTGCCTGATGAGACGCCCGTCGACTCCATAAATATTCAGTGTCACCCGTGCTTCCGAAGCCATCCGGTACCCGATGGTGGTACTGGGATTGAAGGGGTTCGGATGATTAGCGCAGAGGGCGGAGCTTCCGGGTCTCGGCATGGTCCGCTCGGGATCCATCTGTAGCTGGTACACTCCAAGTTCGCGCACAGACGCAGACACCCTTGACAATCCGGCCCACTCGCTTCCTTCAACGAGCACCCAACCTTCCGCCTCCAGCCTGTAAATCCCCAGTTTCCAAGCCGGTTCTCCTTCGAGATCCTCACGGCAATACCCAAAGGTCAGGGTCGCGTCCGCCGCCAGCTTCTCCCGGGCAGGAAGGAAGCTGAAGGCACCGCCAATTCCCCTTCTGCCACCGGTGCCGAGATTCCAGGAGAGATCCTCAGGATAGAGATCGAGGTCCAGATGTTTCGTCAGGGCCGGGACATCAACGGCCCTCCTCGGCACCACAGTGACAAAAAGATCTCTGCCGACTGCGCCTTCGGGGAACATGAGCTCGGCCCGGCCGTCGGGCGAAGCGATCTTCGCGGGGGAACCCTTCTCGACCACCAAGCTGCAGAAGGCCAGGCTGTCGGTTCCTCTCACGTAGGCTTTGTCATACCCTGTCACCCGGGCCCATCCGCAGACCTCCGGGGGAACCTGAGCATCCACGTGGTAGATCTGTGCAACAGTGCCGAGGGGATCCATCGGGGCAATCGCCTCGAAATCACTCCACCTCAGATCCACCACCGGGTCGGCAGAAAGAGACTCCGACGGCACCGCATAGAAATCCAGGTATCTCTCCAGAAATGGATTCTGAAAAAGAACGAATGTGAAGACCGGCGGTTGGGTGTCCGCTGCGAATTTCCAGACAGTGCTCACTGTCGTCTCGCCCGCCCGGTCCCGAGCGGTTACCTTCCAGAAGTAAACGGCGTTGTCTTCCAGATCCTCGGCGGGACTGAACTCCGTAGCCGTCCCGACCCACGCGCTGTCGCCAC
>JAGLYR010000321.1 GCA_023132135.1 Candidatus Eiseniibacteriota bacterium
ACCAGGATGCTCTTTGCCCCGGGAGCCGGGGTCAGCGTTCCCGAGGAAGGATCCACATCCACCCAGGCGGGTTTGTCTGTCACTGCCCAGTCCTGCCCAACCGGACACCAGTTCCAGAGCATCGTCGATTTCGCGGGGTAGGTGCCCTGCACCACGCCACCAAAACCAAGTTCTCCAGAGGAGAGCGACAGGCACTCCCCCGTTTCTGTCGTCACGGGTATCTCCTGCAGGTTGGGCGCCTTGTTCTGGCAGGTCGCAACAACCAGAACATTTCCCTTGCCACCGGGGGGAGAAATCGGTATTGCAGCGCTCCCGGTGGGCCCCACGAGACCGCTTCCCAGAATCTCGCCGCCCTGGGAAATACCTACATAACTCTTGGGTTCAGCGCTCACCAGCACCTCGGTAGCGGCTGGATGGATGCTCTCCGGCAGTGTAACGTCATTCTCGTCCGGCACCCCGAAATACGGCAAGAGGGCGGGATCCCCCATCAGGTGATACACTTCCCAGTAGTAGTCCGCGCGAGGGCTGCCCGATTCCTGTACCGCCAGGTTCCCGCAGAAGATGTGGGCGGCCGCCGTGACGTACCACTCGCCGAACTCCTCACCGTGGTCGTGGAACAATCCGTCATAGGCCCCGAGACCGGTCTCATCATAGCTCGCGCCGGACCCGACCACATCACCGACTCCGACGGACCAGTAGTGGTCCTCATCCCAGAGCGTGGCGTCGGTCGCGCCGATGTAGCCGATCGCCCCTTGGTCCACCACACGGAGCCAGTGCTCGCCGAAACACGTCGGAGATCCGAAGCTGGCCGTCATGCACGCGTTCCCGACGACAAAGCAGTACCGGTGGTTGTTTCCCAGGCCGCTCACGTCGTTCATGTCGAACCCGGGATTCGACCATGACGTCGCACTGCCGTGGGCCGTGTAGTTCACATAGCAACACCCGTCGCTCACGTCCTGAATGATGGCGCTCGCCTGACCACCCGACGCGGGGTAGAGATAGGTATTGCTCAGGATCCCGTGGGCTTCATTGAAGTAATGGATGGTCGCGTAGTTGATCTGCCCGTTGGCGTGGGTGTCCCCGTAGAAGCCATCGTACCCTGCAATCATCACAGCCTCGCCCAGGTATGACGGATCGGGCATCTCGAATTTCTCGTACTCCAGGGTCTTGTCGATCTGGGGTTGCAGCTCCGAGCTATTCCTGGCCGAGAAGCGCCCCGAGTACATCTCGGGAATATTGTCGCCGGTCACATCGCAGTACGGCAGGTCCGTGACATGACCGCCCGAACTGAAGGCAGGGATCTCGCTGTCATCTCCGACAAACAACACAAACGTCGGCGATGGGTCTTCCGGGGTCCCGCCGTTGTAGAGATCGTGGAGATAGCTCTGAATTGAAGCGGTCGAGCTCCCCACATCGGGATCGTCGGTGTATGCCTCGATGACGTGGAACCCTCTTTCCTTCTGCCACTGGACAAAGGGCGCAAGTTGGGTCTCGAACATGGGATCGGAGACAATCACGTATGTGACCGGCCCGTTCAGGAGATCCGGGTGATCCTCGTGGGTCCCCTTGTAACCGGCCACCATGCGGTAGACCGATTCGAAAAACGGACTGTACGTGGCCGCCTTCAGGTTAGCATCCGCCTTGCGATCCGAGCCCGTGAAGGTGACCGAGATCTCGATGTTCTCGCGAACCGTGAGTGCTCCGGATGCGGGGTTGTAGCTCACCGGAGCAACCTCCAGACGACCGAGTCGAACGCCCCTCATCCAGCCGATATCCACGACCCGGGCCAGCCCGAGATCGTAGTCCGTGTCCTGCCCATAGGCCGCCTCGTCGAAATGGAAAACCAGCTCCTCCGGGTTCTGATCCTTGAACACGCTGGGTTGAGCGGGCATGAGGCGCCGCACCACGCCGACCTCGGAGAGCTGGATATGTGTTGTTTCGAACCCGCGAACCTCGACCGCAACGTCCGCCCCCAGAGGAATCTCTATAAGACGGTTGATCATGGGCAGCGCGGGTTTGCCCGTATCCCGGGAGGAGTGGAATCCGGGCAACACCAGGCGAGTGAAGAGTCCACCCTTGGTATCCACGTCCAGAGCGATCAGTTCCCCTACGGTGACCCGGAAGGTCAGGCTGTCGTCCTTGTGGACAAGAAGTTCTATTGCGGGCTCGCGATCCGAAATCCGGATGGCCGTTCCACTGCCTCGCGCGGACCCTGCCCCCGCGAGGAGGAAAACCGGAAGGATCATAACCCAGAGATACTTTCGCATAGCGAAGCTCCGCTCAGATTTCCTATATCATACTCACGGGAAGAACACGGGTCAAGCTACCCTCAAGTAGACTGCATTTCTCATTGGAGGGGTTGAAGCCCCCGGAG
>JAGLYR010000322.1 GCA_023132135.1 Candidatus Eiseniibacteriota bacterium
GCAGTCAGACCAAGTGCATATCGGTTCATTCCGCTAACCTCCCTCACCCGCCTCGTCTGCCAAGCCGCGACCAAGAGGCTTCGCAAGAAGCAAACCAGTTTTGCTCAACAAGCCCGGAAAGTTTCTACGCCGCGTTTTTCGCCGGCTGTCTGTTTGCGGGATTGAGTTGGAGGTTGGGGCAAGGAAAAGGGCGACCCACCGGGTCGCCCTTACGATGTGCTGTTCCGAGAACTAGCCTGGATTATGTATGAACCCCGGGCTGGGGTTCATGCATAATCCAAGTTAGCTCTTGTCCGGTTTGGTCTGCTCCGCTTGGTCCTTCACCTTTTTCAGAATATCCGAGAAGATCGACAGACTCGTTCCTGAGTGCTGGCTCGACGTCGTACCGGCCTTGTAGGATTCGAAGCCTTCCTTTTCCTTTCGCGAGTCCAGCGAACTCATGCTGAGGCGAATCCGGCCCCGATCATCAATGTTGACGATCTCGGCCTTCACCTTCCGGCCCTTGGGGAACTTCCTGTGCAGATTTGCATCTCTGGACTCTCCCGTTTCCGCCGCGGGAATCAGTCCGCTCAACCGACCACTCGACGATGTGATGTCCACGAACACTCCAAACGGCTTCGTGTTGGCGACGATACCTTCCACCAAATCCCCCACCCTGGGGCTGTCCCCCTCTGCCACGGTTTCTTCGGCTTCGTCCAGGTGCCGGAGAGACAGCGAAATCCGCCGCCGGGTGCGGTCGATCTCCTTGATCTGAACCTCGATCTCGTGCCCCTCAGACACAACCTCTCGGGGATGGCTGATCCGTTTCCGGGAGAGCTCGGAGAGATGAACAAGGCCGTCGAGTCCCGGCGCGAGTTCCACGAAAGCGCCGAAATTGGCCAGACCGACGACTTTGCCCTTCACTACGGATCCCTCGCTGAACTGCGCCGCCTCAGCTTCCCATGGATCCGGTAGCAGTTCCTTGATGGAGAGGCCGATCCGCTCCTTGGACTCACCCAGATTCTCTATCTTCAGAACCTTGACCTTGACCTTCTGGCCCGAACCAAAGTGGTCGGCGGGTCTCTCGACACGGCCGTGGGAGAGCTGGGATACATGCACGAGCCCTTCGATTCCCCCGATATCAACAAAGACCCCGAACGGCTGAACTCGTGTGATGACACCGTCCAGTTCCGCACCCTCGACAATCTTGGCGCGCAGTTCCTCCCGTCGTTTCTCGTCCTGCTCCTCCAGGACAGCTCGTCGCGAGAGAACCAGATTCTTGCCCCCGGCCTGCCACTCGATGATCCGGAAGGACAGCTTCTGACTTATGAACTCCGTGGGGGATTCGACGTACTTCGAATCGATTTGCGACAGGGGGCAAAAACCGCGCACGCCGCTGACGCTGACCTCAAACCCACCCCGGTTGATCTGTTTGACCAAACCCTCCACCGGAATCCTGTTCTGAAACGCCTCGCGGAGGTTCTCCAGAGAGAGAGAAACCGAGCGGCCGCTCAGGGTGAGGAGAATCCCATCATCAACAGAAGCGACGATCGCTTCGATGTCGTCGCCAACCTTGTAGCGGGCTTCTCCGTCGTCATCCAGGAGTTCCGCGGCCGTGATCGAGGCCTCGGACCGTCCACCGAAATCCACGAAAGCATCCACTTCCCCGATGGAGATGATTCTACCCCGGACGCGATCCCCGGCACTCACCTCGGCCGAAGACGGCACACTGCTCTCATCCAGAAGCTTGGCAAAGTCATCCCTGGTTTCCTCGGCAGATTCGGGCTCCTCAGCCGGCTTTGTCTCCTCAACCGACTTTATCTCCTCGGCAGGCTTCGATTCCTCGGGAGGCTTCGTCTCCTCGGCGGATTCGGGCTCCTCAGCGGATTCGGGCTCCTCAGCCGGCTTTGTCTCCTCAACCGACTTTATCTCCTCGGCGGGCCCGGATTCCTCCGTCTGCGGGAGATCTTCAATCTTCGGGAGCTCTTCCTGCGGCCGCTCCTCGTGTTTCGCGTTCTGGTCGTGGTTCTCGCGGTTCTCCATGGGTGTTACCAACTCCCTGTTCTGTGATTCGGGGATCATGCAGGCAAACGTTCGTTTCCCGATACAACTCTCCGAGGATGCCCGATTTCGACTCGATAGTCAAGCGACAATGGGCAATGCCGTCATTGGGCCAGATACAGTCCCGCGCCCGGTCCCAGCGGCAGCCCCAGCAGCATCCAGACCGTCAGCAGCAGCATCCACGCCACCATGAAAACGACCGAATACGGGAGCATCGTGGCGATCACGGTGCCAATGCCCGCCTTGGGGTCGTACTTCTGAACAAAGGCAACTATCAGAGCAAAGAACGACATCATGGGTGAGATAATGTTGCTGGCACTGTCCCCGATCCGGTAGGCACCCTGCACCAGCTCCGGCGTGTATCCCAGGAACATGAACATCGGCACGAACACGGGTGCAACAAATGCCCACTTGGCCGAGGCACTTCCCATCAAGAGGTTAATCGTCGCCGACATAACGATGAAGCTGAGCATCAGCGGGATCGCGCCCAAGCCCGAGGCTTTCAGCACTTCCGCCCCCTTGATGGCGAGGACAAGTCCCAGGTTGGAGTACTTGAAGAATGCCACGAACTGGGCGGCGAAGAACACCAGCACCATGAAGAGGCTCATCGTCTCCATTGACAAACGCATGCCCTTGACCACGTCGGCATCGTTTCTGAAGGTCCCGGCCGCCAGGCCATAGGCGAGCCCTGCCAGCAATCCCCCGATGAAGATGACGCCGACAATCCCGTGCATGAAGGGAGAATGGAGAACGCTGCCCGTCTCGGCGTTGCGCAGGAAACCATTCGCCGGAACCAGACCCATCAGCAGGACCACGGCCAGGACAATGCTGATCAGCAGGGCGGAGACCAGACCCCGCTTCTCCGCACCGGTCAACCCCTGGAGCTCCGCCTCCGCACCCTTGTGCTCGTACTCGCCCAGGCGCGGCACGACCACCTTCTCGGTTACCCACGTTCCAGCGCCGGCGATCATGAAAGTGGACACGAACATGAAGTAGTAGTTGCAGGCCGGGGTGATCCGGTAGCCGGGATCAACAATCTGGGCGGCCTCCTGGGTAAGGCCGGCCAGCAACGGGTCTATCGTCCCCAAGAGTAGATTGGCGCTGAACCCTCCGGACACGCCGGCGAACGCGGCAGCGAGGCCCGCGATGGGATGACGCCCGACGGACAGGAAAATGATGGCGCCCAGGGGCAGGAGCAACACATAGCCCACGTCGCTGGCCATGTTGGACATAACGCCGGACAGGACAATCACGAAGGTCAGGAGTCGTCGCGGTGCAGCGTGAACGAGCAGCCGGAGAGATGTTGCGATCAACCCGCTGCTTTCGGCAACGCCGATTCCAAGCATGGCCACGAGCACCGTGCCCAGCGGCGCAAAGCCGGTGAAGTTCACGATAAGGTGCTCAAGAATCCAGTGCAACCCGTCGCGCGAGAGCAGGCTCACGGGTTGAATCAACGCGCCATCCCTGGGGTTCACCGCCGACAGACCCAGTTCGGCAAAAACCCTCGACAACACAATAATGCCCAACGCGAACAGGGCGAAGAGGGTTGCCGGGTGTGGCAAGGCGTTTCCCGCGCGCTCGACGGTGGACAGGAAGCCGGAGATCAAATTGCGTTTGGGGGTTGTGTTCTCGTCTTTGGTCATCCCGGGGACCATACACGGTCTTCCGTGCTTCCGTCAAGTTCCTTGCGCGAGGGGCAGGACCTGTAGGCCCTATGGGTCTTATGGGACCTATTCTGTCAACGGCAGTCTACCCAGAACGGCCGCTGCCTCTCTTTCTCGCCGAACGCGCGCGATACATCCGCTCTGTGAACCCTCCTTCCTCAAGAAACCGCCGCTCTATCTGCCGCAGCTGCTGGTCCAGCAGGAAGTTGGTCTGGTGGATCAGGCAAACCATCGAATTGGCGGCAGTTTCAGGGCAAGAGCCTTCAATATAGGTCCTATAGGTCTTATAGGACCTATGCTCCTGGAAAGCTAACCGCCTAACCTCTAAGGCCCGCTGGCAATCCTTGTCCCACAACGGCAAACCGCGCTGGCGCAGGAAATCCTCGTAGTCGAGCAGGAGTTCTTCCAGGCTGGCGCGCGCTACACCAACCAGCTTGAGTTCGAACTTGCGGGATGTACCCGACGCCATGCTCCCTTCTGCGATATTCTGTTTCCCGCTCCGCGCGGCCTGGACCATCTGGTCATGAGTGCGCGAACGCCGACTGATGAAACGATCACAAAACGCCACGGTCGCGTCGTAGACGATCTCGGCGTTCTGGTAGGACTTCAGGCTGCGATATCCGCCGTGGGGAGCGATCAGGTCGGGACTTCCGTTGATGGAGGACAATGCGCATGGTCCCTTCTCCCCCGTTTGTAGGAATACTAAGAAAACACGAGAGCCGACCGAGGCGAGAAGCCAGCCTTTGTTCTTGGTTTGGCCCTTGACCCTCCGGCTTTCGGCTCTCGGTTTTCGGTTCTCGGTTCTCTCCTCTCACCTCTCTGGCCACACGCGCGAAAGCCCGGGGTGTCCCCCGGGCCCCGCGGTGTGTGGCCTCCCACTCGACGCTGACTTGGAACCATTTCGCGGAATGGTTACAAGCCATGGACTCTCTGCGGAAAGCAGGATTCTCGGCCCCAGACAGCGATCCCTGGGACTCTGTAGAGGAAGCTGCAGAAGAAGCTGCGGAAGGCGGCGAATAGTGTAGCTCCGGACCCTTTTCATAACTCCCGAAGGGGAATGGAACCGATGAGAGGGCATAGATCGGGAAGATATGGAACCAGTGTAATTAGCAGTGGTGAGTACAGAGACTAGGCCAGATTACATTAGGGAGGGAAACTGCAACAAACGGCTTCGTTGTGCAGAGCATATCTAGGAAGTCATCCCCGCGTCACTGAGAGGTTGAAGGTGCCCATTTTCAAGTGTAACATGCTATCATTGATGGTTTGTGCCACAGGATGATCGGGGAGTGTAAAGATGGGGAATCAGAAGAAGAGAAACGACGAGGCTCCGATAGAAATGGTCGTGGGAGAGGTCCGCCAGGCTCTTGGTAGCACGCCTAGAGGGGATCATGTCGTCAACGTTATCAAGGGTCTTTTCGCCGCGGTTCCTATCGTGGGGGGAACGATCAGTTCTCTCATGGGTGATTACATCCCCAGGAGGAAAGAACAGCGACTCATTCGATTCACCGAGGCGCTGGCAAAAGACCTAGATAAGATCCAGGATCGCATCGACACCGATTACATCACCACCGATGAATTTGCCCACCTGTTTCTGAAGACGTACCGGGCCGTCGAGGAGCAGTACCAGGAGGAGAAACTGGAGATACTAAGAGCCTTTCTGGTCAACTCCCTCCTGGATAGAGAAACCAGCGCTGACGAGAAGGAGTTCTTCCTGAGAGTGGCTAATGATCTGACTGTCCTCGAAGCGAAGCTCCTTAGACTGTTCTCCGATCCTGAAGGAACAAACGTTGCCCTTGGGAATCCCATCAAACCTGCGATGATGACGACCTCGCTCATGAGCCTGATCAGAAGGGCCTTCCCCGATATGTCAGAAGACATGATCACCGCAGCCGTAAGTAGCCTTGATGGCCGCGGCATTCTCGGAGGCGTGGCCGAAGCACTGAAGCCTATGATGGCCGCTGGCGGTGTTGAGCATCTGGGGGGACGGCTGGCACCATTTGGGACGAAGTTCGTGCAGTTCGTTACAATGCCGGACTAACGCAATTCTCAGGAGTGGAGGTGGGTAGTGGTAACCGTCTTGCTAGGGGCAGTATTCGGAGGTGCCGCCGGCGTGGTGGCGACTATCTGGTATCAGACTCGTGTCCGGTCGCAATCCAAAAGGAATGCCTTGCGATCTCTCTGGCACGAGGTAGAGATGAACGAGGAATATGGGACTTTCGGGGACGTAGTTAGCTTTGTTAGCTTATTGTGGATCTTTCGGGCACCATCTGTCCATGTCTGATTGGCAAGCGGGATTCTCTTCGATCCGACGAACGGCGGCTGAGACCGTCGGCGGGCTGACGCAAAGCGATCGGGCAAGCTGACACCCGCTCGGCTACAGGGTCTGATAAGAGTGAACGTCTATCTCAAGACAAAGGGCGGAATAAGCTAATAAAGCTAACTACGTCCCCAGAGCCGTCCCCAAGCTGCCGGTTCGAAGGTCAAGGATTCTGACTCCGGCAAAGGGCCGGGGTGCATGATTTAGATAGTGTTCGCGGGAATGACGAGGGGCTTCGGCACGCTCCCGAGGCTGAGGTACTTGGGGAAAAACGGGGAAATTCTTCGGAACAAGACAACATTGAAACACCCGTGTTTCTCTGCTACGCTAGTGGTTCCGATGGGAGATGCCCTATGGGACGACTGAGACGGACTGTGTCCAACGTAGCTCTGTCCGCTGTTTCCGTCGTGATCTTCTTCTCCATCCTTGAGATCGCGACAAGATTGCTCTGGCACTACGAAGTCAAGGGCCCTCATGTCGGACTGGTACTGGAAGAGGCCAATCGGCAAGTTGTCTCTGAAGAGGTCGAGTACAGGATCAACGGTCTGGGCCTGAGGATGAACAGAGAGGTGGCACCTGAGACACGCGAGGATCTGAGGCGCGTTCTTGCCCTGGGAGACTCCTTCGTCTGGGGAGACGGCCTTGTCTATGAGGCTCTAGTGACGGTCAAGTTGGAGGAGATTCTCAGTACCGAGGTTGGAACGGTGGAGGTTATCAATGCGGGCGTGAACGGTTACAACACGACCGATGAACTCGAGCAGCTGATCCATCTTGCCCCCGTATGCTGTCCGGATCTGGTCATAGTCTTCTTCTTCACAAACGACCTTCTCAGCAGGAGGCGGGACAGTGGAGGTGGGATCGCGACGAAGCCCGACCGCCGGCTGCGAATCAAGGAATTCTTGAGGACGAGGTCTAAGTTTTGCGCGTACCTGTACTACCTGTACAAGGACAAGCTGGTGGCGTCAATCGGTGTGCCCAAGTTCGTGCTTCCCGCCGACTACTTCAATCTGGATGATTCCAAACCGGGTTGGGTCGCCTTCAAGAAAGCGGCTCTTCAGATTCGGGAGGAGTGTCTCCAGAGCGATATGGCCTTGATCTTCGTGATGATACCAACCCTCACCCATCTGGATGAGAGCTATCCGTACGCGGAGTTGCGGAGAGAAACCAAGGACTTCCTCGACGAGAGCCGGATCCGCGTCATCGATCTCTTCGACACCTATGCGCCATACAATCCCTCCGATCTATGGATCAGCCCAGAAAACACGCACTGGAACGGGCTGGGGACATCTCTGGCGGCCAAGGAGATCGTTGATTACGTAAAGCAGCACGGACTATTGCCCCCCGCGCTGTAGCCTTCCTCTTTCATCGCGAGGCCCCCTGCGAATAACTCTGCTTTTCGTGCTTTTCGCTTTTCGGCGCTTTTCGGGACAGAGCCCTAATTAGAATAACTCTATATTCTACAGGGGATTCCGTCCTTCAAGTTCGTCACTGCGGGAACAGGGGTCTGCGGGAACAGGTCAGCCACCCATTTCCCTGCAGGATGTCACATTCGACTGTGGGGAGGACGACCTGCTCTTCTCAAGGCCCTGCATCGGCATAGGGCCTCTCACTTCTTCTCATTTTCCCGCCGGATGAGTCCAGAGATCATCTTCACAATGATTTCCAGATCCTCAACCAACTCCGCGTGCTCTTCCTCTGTGATCAGGTTCCTGCGCTTGGCAACCTCCAGCAGGGACAGGCACTCCTGCGCTGAGCCTCGTGCGATGACGAAGAAGTTGCGGCGGTCCTTCGGAAGGAAGCGACCGTTGCCTTCGGCGATGTTGGCTGGAATCGAGAGAGATGCCCGGTTCAGTTGGTCGGCGAGGTAGTCCTTCCCCTTGGGGAAGGACTCCGTGAGACCGGAGATCCGATCAGCGAAGGCGACGGCTTTCTGGTAGACGTTGAGATTCTCGAGGATGAAAGGCATTGGGCATGGTCCCTTCTCCCCCGGGCGAGTGCAAAAGCAGTTCAAGGGCGAAAGGAGATAGGAGAGAGGTGACCGAGGGGAAGAGCTGGAAGGGTGAGGGGAGAGGGGTGGCCGGGGTGAAGGTCGGCTTGTTATTGGTTTGGGCTCTCGCCGTTTCACCCTTCTCCCGTCATTCTTCACCCCTCTGGCGGCAAAGTAGAAAGCCCGGGGATTCCCCCGGGCTGTGGAATTTGCCGCCTCCCCAACGGGATTTGAACCCGTGTCGCCGCCGTGAAAGGGCGGTGTCCTAGACCAGGCTAGACGATGGGGAGGATTCAGATGTCAATCCTGCAGACTACTCACCCAGGCACGAACTGTCAACCCCCTATGCGGCCACACAGGTTTGAATACTGGAACTCGAGAGCCGGAAGCCGAGAACCGACCGAGGCGAGAAGCCAGCCTTTGCTTCTGGTTTGGTCTTTGACCCTCCGGCTTTCGGTTCTCGCTTTTCGCATCTCGGCTTTCGGCTTTCGCATCTCACCTCTCTGGCCACACGCGCGAAAGCCCGAGGTCACCTCGGGCATGTCCCGTGTGGCCGACGGTGTCCTGGACCAGGCTAGACGATGGGGAGGATTCAGATGTCAATCCTGCAGACTACTCACCCAGGCACGAACTGTCAACCCCCTATGCGGCGACACAGGTTTGAATACTGGAACTCGAGAGCCGAAAGCCGAGAACCGACCGAGGCGAGAAGCCAGCCTTTGTTATTGGTTTGGCTCTTGACCCTCCGGTTTTCGGTTCTCGGTTTTCGCATCTCGGCTTTCGGCTTTCGCATCTCGCCTCTCTGGCCACACGCGCGAAAGCCCGAGGTCACCTCGGGCATGTCCCGTGTGGCCGACGGTGTCCTGGACCAGGCTAGACGATGGGGAGGATTCAGATGTCGATCCTGCATAATAGTCGGGGAAACACAGACTGTCAAGCCCTTATGGGGGCGGGTCGAATACTGGAACTCGAGAGCCGAAAGCCGAGAACCGACCGAGGCGAGAAGCCCGCCTTTGTTACTGGTTTGGCTCTTGACCCTCCGGCTTTCGGTTCTCGCTTTTCGCATCTCGGCTTTCGGCTTTCGTATCTCGCCTCTCTGGCCACACGCGCGAAAGCCTGAGGTCACCTCGGGCATGTCCCGTGTGACCGGCGCTTTTTCCTGTTAGTTTTCCCTCCCTCCCCCGAAGTAGGTGTGAACAGCGGGTTTTCTGCTCAACTTGAGCCGGGAGGGAGGTGAGATAAATGCGCAAAGCTGTTGTTCTGACCTCAGCAATCACGTTGGCAATCGTGGGCTACGCCTGTTTCACGGGCGGGTCCCAGCCGGATAACCATGCAGGTTCTCCAGCTTTCACCGCGTTGCTCTCCGAGGCGATAGCTCGCCTTGAGGGCATAACGCAGGAAATGGCTGCGACTACGGTGGGAGAAGCCCAGGCGGCGAACAAGCAACCCACCATGTACGGCGAGCCCACCTGTGACCGCGATCAGACGGAATGCTGGGAACTGACCTACGATGCCGGGTCCCCAACCTGTGAAGCCGGCATGGCCACCTGCGACGCGACGGAAACGTGTTCCAGGTTCTACACGTGCGACTCGCAGTACACGTGCCACGGCGAGGCGACCTGCAACGGAACCCTCACGTGTTGGAATTCAACGTGTGACGAGCCGGAGATGACGTGTGACGAGACGCCGACCTGTGACGCGGCTTGTATCCCCTACACGATGCAGGGGAACTACACCTGCGACGGCACACCGACCTGCCACAACACGTGCATGGGTTGGCCAGGCTGCGGTGCGGAGACGATGTTCCCGTCGGCCACGTGCGATCGGGATGATCCGAACTGCTGGGAACTGACGTACGATGCCGGGTCCCCGACCTGCGAAGCCAGCATGGCCACCTGCGACGACACGGAAACGTGCTCGCGCTTCTACACGTGCGACTCGCAGTACACGTGCCACGGCGAGGTGACCTGCAACGGAACCCTCACGTGTTGGAATTCCACGTGCGACGAGCCGGACATGACCTGCGACGGGGTTTCTCCGACGTGTACCGGAGCCCCCGACTGTAGCCCCTACACAATGCAGGGCAACTACACGTGTGACGGCAGTGCCACGTGTCACAACACGTGCGCGGGCTGGCCGGACTGCGGCCCGACCTCCAGCGGCCGGACCACATGGGGTAGTCTCAAGAAGGGGTTCACCGAGTAGGACCGAGTAGGTATGAGCAAACGCAGGGGCATGCGGCCGCGTGCCCCTGCCCTCGTTTCCAGAGAAGCTTGAACCACGAAGTCCACGAAGAACACGAAGGGGAGAATCGTCTTAGCCCGCATTTCTCACCGCAATAAAATGTGAAACATAAACCACTCTTCCTTCGTCATAACATGTGTTGAGAGGATCGGCCTAGCCGCCAAGATCCTGTCAGTTTCTTGACTCCCCTGCGGTCACCCTGTGAATACCCCTGTTGCAAGCCTCTAGCCCGTATTTTTCACCAGGAATCTGCTGCGGCGTCGGATCTGCCTATGCTGACTGCGTCATACTCGCTTGGTGATCCTCAACGTACTGACCAGTACGCTTCCGGTCCCCTCGCTCGCATTCCTTGGCATCACAGGCAGCTACGACGCCTCGCGAGGAAACCTGGTGAGAAATGCGGGCCAGGAAAATCTCGGACCGGGCAGTTCGGTTCCAACCTCCCCTGCGTAGGAGATCATGGCCATGGCACTGGAAAGAGGAAGAATACCCGTCCTGGTGCTGATTGCTGCAGTGGTCCCCCTGGCGGCCTTCCTGGGCTGCGGCGGAGAGGAAGGACCTTCCGCTCCCGAGCTGGGAGAGGAGATTGATCTCTCCATCTACGCACCCGCCGGCTTTGAGGGGTACTCAACCACCTATTCCCTCGACAGGGGCCGGGAAAGCATCGAAGTGTGCACTACGTACCGAGGCACCGAGGCAGTCTACGACGTGAACCCCGAAACCGGGGGGCAGGTTCTGGTGGATTGTTGCGTGCTGGAAGAAGACGGGGAAGGAGGAAACGAGCCCGACGTCCGGATCTACAGGTGCGGGAACTACGAGTACGCCATCAAGACATGTGTGGCCGGCCGGTGGGGCCCCCTCTACTACTTCCAGCCCAAGAGACAGCTGGCCCCGGACGAGAATCCACGGATCAACAGTGTCTTCGATTCCGGGACGTCCAGCCTGTTCACCCGATTCGAAATGTACGACGTGGAATACCGGCAGGTGCAATCCTATCGAACCTGGACCACGTACCTAGCGATCGAGAACAGCCTGACAGTTCCGGCAGGAACCTTCCAGGATGTCCTGAAGACCAGCGAGAGAGTCCGCATCCATACAAAACAGACCGTGGCGGCAGATACCACCGCTGTCGTGTATGAGAATCACGATGAGCGGATCTTTCACGTCTGGCGGGCCCCCGGTCTTGGGATAATCAGGGTTATGGAGGTGGACGGGCGCTTCGACTACGAGAAGACACTCGTCCGGGCAATCGCCGACGCAAGGGAGTATCCGATACAAGCGCGGTAGCTCCGTTGACACTCCCCGCAATCTCCTGTAAGGTGGAGGCGATCGGTATGCCTTCCCCCTGAGAGGAGATACTCTGCTATGGCGGCGATAATGAGGACTGCCATTCTCGCAATCGCGATGGGATTGCTCGCGGGCCTGGGCGGTTGCTCAGGCGGCGACGATGGACCGGCCGGACCCGTGCCGGGCGAGGAAGTGGACCTGTCTCTGTATGGACCAGCCGGCTGGGAAGATTACTACGTGACGTACCAGGCCACGACCCAGGCCGACACGGGAGAGCAGATCGAAGTCAGCGTCCGGGTCATGCAGGAAGAGGTGGACTATATCTTCCAGGATCTGGGAGACACACGAACATACACGGACGGCCGGTACGTCTACGGCATCAAGGTCTATGGGGGTGGCACCTGGGAACCGCTCTATTCCATGAGACCGAAGATGAAGGTGGCGCCAGACAACAACCCTCGCATCAACGAGGTCTTCGACAGCGGTGGATCCAGCCTTGTGTTTGCCGACGAAGAGTGGATGCAGGTGATCTGGATTCGAAGCTGGACTACCTACCTGGCCGTGCTCGATAGCCTGACAGTTCCGGCCGGGACCTTCCACGACGTTCTGAAGACCCGAAGCCGCCAGCGCGTCGCCTACAAAGTCGTTTCCGTCATGGACACCACGGTGCTCTACAATCCGGCGGCCGTGGGCAGCTACGAGGGGACCGGGGAATCCTGGGACGCTCCCGGGATCGGGACCATTCGGCAGACCGCAGGGAGCGGTGAGGATTTCGCAGAACGAGTGCTGATCTCCGGGACCGTGGACGGCGTCACCTATCCCACCAAATCGGACGGGATGGGGACCTTGAGTCGGCCTGCCGTGGCTCGAGACCGCTCACTCGGGGATGGCCCTGCGCGCCGATTCGTCTGTTACGGACATCCGTGGTCCCGGGTTTCTCTCCGGGTCCGCTGATGAATTCATCGGCGGATCCTCGCAATCTGCAATTTCGCTAGCACCAGATTTCCCTCAATCTGGCAATTTGCTTCCACCCGCCCCCCGTTCCGGAGGGGCGATCTCTCCCAAAATGGCCCGAAAGTCCCCGTCTTCCCGCCCTGCGCCATGCGCGCAAATATCCCTTAACTGATTATTGCACAATATATTACACGGTCCTCGCTACAAGATGGGGAGGGGATCCTTCGAGTGCGCCGGCTTTTCTGGCACGCTCGTTGCGTACACATGCTGTCCGAACACGTTGCAGTGGAAGCCAAGCGGGGCGACAGTAGACTTCAGCAGGACTGCGTTATGATCGTCTCTCCTGGGGTACGCCTTCCACTGCACCTAACCACAAAGGAGAGTGCCTTGATGAAGGAATTCAGACGCTACCTGCTTGCGGTGGGATTGGTGGCGTTCGTTGCCTTCCTCGTCGGTTGCGGTGGCAGCTCGGACAACGTGACCAATCCTACGCCTACGCCCCCCGATGTGCCGGAGGACGTGACGCAGACACCGAAGTCGGCTAATGATGACGCGGAGGCCGCCGAGGAACCCGTGATGCTTCAGTAGAACACTCCCGGGGGACAGACTGGAGTGCTACTGGTCTCTCCGGCCCAATCCCGCGACAGGAAATCCCCGTTGCCGCAAGCAGGCGACGGGGATTTTTGTTTGTTCGCGTCCCCGCTGCCCCGGATTCGGGACAGCGGGGAATGAGTATGAGCCGTGCAGGATTCGAACCTGCGACCCTCGCCTTAAAAGGGCGATGCTCTACCAACTGAGCTAACGGCCCATCTTCTTTAAGTGAAGTTTAGCAAATCTCAAGCTACCGCGCAAATTCAGTCAGCCCGCAGTGATGGTCTGTACGCGGCGCCAACAATGCCACACAGTGCCCCGTTTAGTGTCCCAGTTCAGGTGCTATCCAACAACAATTATGGTAGAATATAGCTAGCATTAGAGGGGTGAACTGCGATGACTGTCTCTCAGCTCAAAAAAGAGGAAAAGCTAAACCTGCAGTCGCTCACCTGGGGGGAGCTAACCTGGATCAACATCGAGCACCCCACGGAGAAGGAGACCGAGTACCTGGCACAGAACTATCCCTTTCACCCCCTGGATTTGGATGACTGCCTCAGCCGGATACAGCGGCCCAAGATTGATAAGTATAAGGACTACCTGTTCCTGGTCTTCCTCTTTCCGGTATTCCACAAAGAGGCACGGGTAACCAGGGCTAGCCAGCTATCGGTGTTTATCGGTCCCAACTACCTGATTACGCTGCATAAGGGAGAGCTTAAGCCCCTGGTGAAGCTCTTTAAGGAATGCGAGATTGATGAAGAATCACGGCAGGAGAACTTCAATGAGGGCTCCGGCTATCTTCTCTACCGTATTATTGACCGTCTGGTTGACTACTGCATCCCGATATCAAATAAGATGCTGGACAATATTGAGGATGTGGAAGACGAGGTTTTTTCCAACACACGGCGCAGTCAAATCAAGGAAATCTCCGTTCTCCGGCGTGATATCATCTCCTTCCGCCGTATCATCTGGCCAATGAGGGCGGTTATCGGCAGCCTGGAGCCTAACGTCCGCCGCTTTACCAAGATGGACCTATCGGTCTATTTCGGCGATACGGTTGACCACCTGGACAGGATATGGGATGCCCTGGATGAATATAAGGAGCTGATCGAAGGACTTAACGATACCCATGACTCCCTGATGACCAACCGTACCAATACGATTATACGACTACTGACCATCATTTCTACCATTCTTCTCCCGACTACTTTGATCGCCAGTATCTGGGGGATGAACATTGGCTTGCCATTCCAGAATTCCAGCCACTCGTTCATTTACATTGTGCTTATCATGGCAGGTATTATCGGTGGTATGTTCTATTTCTTCCGCCGTAAGAAATGGCTCTAGTAATTCAGCAATGAATGTCAAGGTTCTCGGTGCCCACAACTGCGAATCACGAAGCACACGGCTCACCAGTTTGCTAGTAGATGACACTCTGGCACTGGATGCCGGTGGGCTGACCGGTAGCTTGTCGCTGCCGGAACAGCTAAAGATTAAGGCAGTCCTGCTTACCCACCAGCACTATGACCACATTAGGGATATCCCGTGTCTGGCAATGAATTTTTACCTCCACAATGCCAGCATCGATGTCTACTCTTCATCGGCAGTTTATCAGGCTCTCACCGATTGCCTGCTGAATGGCAGGCTCTATCCTGACTTTCTGAAAGAACCCGAGCCGAACCCCACCGTCAAGTTCATTACAGTGGAACCGTACCAGACCTATCAAATTGAAGGCTACAGTGTCCTGACCACCAAATCAAATCACTCGGTAGTAACGCTTGGCTACCAGGTTACCTCAGTGGATGGTAAGACACTGTTCTATACCGGGGACACCGGGCCGGGACTGGAATGCTGGCAGCAGGTATCGCCAAGGCTGCTGGTTATTGAGGTTATCGGCTCAAACAGATACGAGGCCTTTGCCAGAGAAAAGGGACACCTTACCCCCTCCCTTCTGGAGCAGGAGCTGACCACTTTTCGGAAGCTTAAGGATTACCTGCCACAGGTAGTTCTGGTACACCTGTATCCTGATTTAGAGGAAGAAATCAAGGCCGAAATAGATGGGGTCACCGAATCCCTAGGTCACCCCATT
>JAGLYR010000323.1 GCA_023132135.1 Candidatus Eiseniibacteriota bacterium
ACTAAAGAAGCTTGCATTGAAGGCCGATTCTCAGCTATACTAATGTGTTTGACTGAGTGCTCCTCCGGCCCGGGAATTCTTTCCCGAAGGTTGTTCGCCGAGGGTTGGAGCACTATCGACGAAACGCTCACGGGAGCAGAGGCCTGTCCGACACTGTTGGATGGTCCGGGCAGAATGCCACGCGGGGGGACTGGTCAGATGGCAGTAGGATACTCGGATAAGGCGAAGAAGGAGAGCGGTCCGGCGGAAACCGGGGCTTCGGAACCCAAGGACAGCCGACGCATGGAAAGCATGGACGGGAACACGACCGCTGCCTACGTTGCGTATGCGTTCAGTGAGGTGGCGGCCATTTACCCGATCACACCATCGTCTGTGATGGGAGAGGTCGCCGACGACTGGGCGGCGCATGGCCGGAAGAACATGTTCGGGCAGGTCATGAGGGTTGTGGAGATGCAGTCGGAGGCGGGAGCCGCCGGGGCACTCCATGGTTCCCTCGCAGCCGGAGCGCTCACGACCACCTTCACCGCCTCCCAGGGTCTTCTCCTGATGATCCCCAACATGTACAAGATTTCCGGGGAACTCCTGCCGGCCGTGCTTCACGTTTCGGCGCGCGCTGTTGCCGGACAGGCTCTTTCCATTTTCGGGGACCATTCCGACGTCATGGCAGTGAGGGAAACCGGTTTCGGGCTGGTGGCGTGCGGATCCGTCCAGGAAGTGATGGACCTCGCCACGATCACTCATCTCTCCGCCATCAAGACCTCCATACCCTTCATTTCCTTCTTCGATGGATTCCGGACATCTCACGAGATCCAGAAAATCCACACCATTCCTTACGAAGAGATGGCCAAGCTGGTGGACCACGAGGCCATAGCCAGCTTCCGTGCCCGGGCGATGAACCCCGAGAATCCCCAGATGCGCGGAACGGCGCAGAACCCGGACATCTTTTTCCAGATTACGGAGGCCGCCAACCGCTACTACGACGCCGCGCCGAAGATCATCGAAGAAACGATGAAGCAGTTCGGCAAAGCCTTCGGCCGTCACTACCGCATGTTCGACTATGTCGGCGCCCCCGACGCCGAACGCGTCGTCATCATGATGGGTTCCGGGGCGGAGACCGCCCACGAGACCGTGGAGTACCTGCAGAACCAGGGAGAGAAAGTGGGATTGATCAAGGTCCGCGTGTACCGCCCCTGGTCGGCCGCGCACTTCATGCAGGCACTCCCCGGCAGCGTCCGGCGCATCGCCGTGCTGGACAGGACCAGGGAGGCGGGGGCTTTCGCCGATCCCCTCTATCTGGATGTGGTCGCCACGCTTCGGGAGAACGGAGCCGACCACACAGTCGTCGGAGGTAGATACGGACTCGGGCAGAAGGAGTTCACCCCGGACATGTGCAAGGCCGTGTACGACGAACTCGGGGAGGACCAACCGCGCCGCAGGTTCACCGTTGGAATAGAGGATGATGTCACGAACCTGTCGCTGCCGTTAGGAGAGAAGATCCCGACTTCGCCGCCGGGTCTCGTGTGCTGCAAGTTCTGGGGACTCGGTGCCGACGGAACCGTGGGCGCCAACAAGAATACAATCAAGATCATCGACGACAATACGGATCTCTACGCCCAGGGCTACTTCGCGTACGATTCCAAGAAATCGGGCGGTCTCACCATTTCCCATCTCCGATTCGGGAAGTCGCCGATTCGCTCCACCTACAGAATCCAGACCGCCGACTACGTCGCTTGTCACAAATCGTCCTACGTCAACGTGTACAACATCCTCGACGGGATTCGGGAAGGTGGCATATTTGTCCTGAACTCCACCTGGACGGATCTGGAAGTGCTGGAGGCTAACCTCCCCGGCAGGATGAAGCAGGAGATCGCCCGGAAAAACCTCAAGTTCTACAACATCGATGCAGTCAGCATTGCCGAGCAGGCGGGACTGGGCGAGCGGATCAACATGATCATGCAGACCGCCTTCTTCAAGATGGCCAAGGTACTGCCGGTGGATGAGGCGGTCCGGCTTCTCAAGAAGGCCATCGAGAAGACCTACGGTTCCAAGGGCCGCAAGATCGTCGAGATGAACTGGGAAGCCGTGGATGCTACGCTGGGCGCCATCCAGGAGGTCCGGTATCCTGAGTCCTGGGCCGAAGCCGAGATTGAACCGGAAAAGAGGCGGGACGAACCGCAGTTCGTCGCCTCCGTCGCCCGGCCAATCCTGACCCAGCAGGGCGACGCACTTCCCGTCAGCCGCATGCCGCTCTGCGGGATTTTCCCAACGGGAACATCCCGGTACGAGAAGCGCGGCATAGCCATCGACATCCCCGAGTGGATCAAGGACAACTGCATCCAGTGCAACCAGTGCGCATTCGTCTGCCCGCACGCCGCGATCCGGCCTTACCTCGTGACCGACGAGGAGATGAAGAAGGCGCCGCAGGCATTCGAGGCCGTGTCTGCCCGGGGCAAGGAACTGGCCGGCTACCAGTACCGCATCCAGGTGAGTCCCCTCGACTGCGTTGGATGCGGCAACTGCGCAGACATCTGCCCGGCCAAGGAAGGCGCACTCGTCATGCGCCGGCTCGAAACCCAGAGCGACGCGCAGGTTCCCAACTTCGACTTCGCCGCGGGTCTTCCCGTCCGGGAGGATCTGGTGTCGAAGTGGACCGTGAAGGGTTCCCAGTTCCAGCAACCGCTGTTGGAATACTCGGGCGCGTGCCAGGGTTGCGGCGAGACACCCTACGTGAAGCTCATAACCCAGCTCTTCGGCGACCGGATGATGGTGGCCAATGCCACGGGATGTTCGTCCATTTGGGGCGGCAGTGCTCCGATCTGTCCGTTCACAACCAATGACAAAGGGCACGGACCGGCGTGGGCCAACTCCCTTTTCGAAGACAATGCCGAGTATGGCTACGGAATGTTCCTGGGAACAACCCAGCGGAGGAAGGAACTCGCCGCTCTGGTGAAGGACGCCGGCGGGGCCGACATTCCCGGCGAACTGCGCCAGGCTTTCGAGGGCTGGCTGGCCGACTGGATGGACGGCGAGAAGTCCGGGCAGTGGAGCGCGAAGGTCCGGGAAGCCCTGGGAAAACCGACCGAGGGAATCCTGAAGCAGATCTACGATCGCATAAACCTCTTCACCAAACAGTCCCAGTGGGTTATCGGCGGGGACGGCTGGGCATACGACATCGGCTATGGCGGAGTGGACCACGTACTGGCCATGGGTGAGGACGTGAACTTGCTGGTTCTGGACACCGAGCTCTACTCCAACACCGGCGGTCAGGCATCCAAAGCCACACCCATCGGATCCGTCGCCAAGTTCGCTTCCTCCGGGAAAAAGACGAAAAAGAAGGATCTGGGACTCATGGCCATGACATACGGCTATGCGTACGTCGCCTCCGTGGCCATGGGAGCCAACAAGAACCAAACAGTCAAGGCTTTCACCGAGGCCGAGCAGTACCCTGGCCCCTCCCTCATCATCGCCTACTGCCCGTGCATCAGCCACGGCATCAAGGCGGGAATGGCGAAGAGCCAGGAGGAGCAGAAGCTGGCCGTCCAGTCGGGCTACTGGCCTCTGTACCGGTTCAATCCGCTGCTGGCCGATCAGGGCAAGAACCCCTTCCAGCTGGATTCCAAGGAACCCGATGGCCGCCTGAGGGAGTACCTGATGGGCGAGGTCCGGTACGCGACTCTGACGAAGTCCTTCCCCGAGGAGGCCGAGAAACTGCACGCTGCCCTGGAAAAGGATTTCATGGGGAGGTACGAGAGGCTCGCGGCCATGGCCAAAGAATAGCCTGTGTTATTCAGGAATCCCTGCTGCGAGTGTCGCAGGATGTGCCTGGACTGCGT
>JAGLYR010000324.1 GCA_023132135.1 Candidatus Eiseniibacteriota bacterium
ACCGTTCACACCTGGGGGTGGCTCCGCGGCCAGGCCAGGGCGCTGTAGCCGGAACCGACCACGTCCGATCCCGCAACGCTCCTGTCCCCGGTCAGGCATGGATTGTGCGCATTCGATGAACCTGCAGCGCAGAACCGGGGTCCATGCCGCCTGTCATGGAGTACTTTCACAGCAGAACCCCGGGGATCCAGGAGATGGGCAAAGGAATCTCAATCTCCGGGTTCTTGCATTCCGCCTCATCTGGGGGGGCCGACGACCTCCCCGCGTGCATTTTTCCAAAGGGCGGATGTGGATACCCTGGTCCCCGGACAATGGGAGCAACTTCTGTCGGGGCTTGGAGTTGTGTTGGTGCAGGGCCGGATGCCGTTGGCGAAGATCGGCAGGAATGTGAGAACGGCTGCCGAATCCGGTTGAACTCCGGGCCCGGAATTGGTATAATATAGCATGAATGGACTCGTGTTTGAGGCCAGGAGGTTGTGAAGCTATGCTCTGGAGAGAGATCCGAACGAATCTGGCCCTGATCGTCATCGTTTCCTTTGCTGTCGGGATTGCAGGTTGCTGGAATCCCTTCAGCCCCGATGAGCAGGACAAGCCTCCCCCGGGGCCCGTGCAGACCTATGATCGCACGACCTGGAACAACCTGATGGCGTTCTTTGCCAAGGGCCACGAGGACCGGGAGATCGAGAAGTACGACGAGTCTCTGCATCCCGACTACAGTTTCGTGTTCTCCGAAGATGACCGCAACGATCCCTCTTGGGATTGGAGAGAGTGGATCGCCAAGGTGGAGGATGTTCAGGTTACTGAGGAGATGTTCGGCCTGGAGAGCGTCATTGACATCCGGGTAACCTTCACCAACATGGTGACAGACCCGGACTCGGGCGAGTTGTGGGTAGGGTATCACCCGGTGACCGAGGACTCGGTTATCGTTGTCTACTGGGGTCTGTTTGGCGTGGATATGCATGTTGTCGAGGACAAGCAAGACCAGGAGATCGACCACTGGGTGGATGGGCGGGCACACATATATCTTCTGCCGGACCCGCTGTACGAAGACAGCTGGACCATCTGGAAGATCGAGGACCTGGGCAACGAACACAAGAAGAAATCCGATGAATCCACCAGCTGGGGGAACCTGAAACGGCAAATGAGATAGGGATGTGCAGGTGCTGAGCACTGAGTGCTCGGGGAAAAACGTTGGATCATAGGGGCGGCCCGGTGGGTCGCCCTTCTTTCTGCTCACCACGGATCTTGACACCCCTTCCCCCGCGACCTATACTCCCGTCGTCGTACCCTTTTCGGAGACCAATCGTGGTAGGCAAATCCTCCCGGAAAAAGACGAAGAAGAAACGGAGACGGTCCGTATTGCCGTGGGCGATTGCGGGTGGGATCGTGGCGGTGGCCACGCTCGCGGTTGGCTGGTGGCTGGGTCTGAAACCGGAGATTCGCACGCCGGATCCCCGGGAGGAAGTCGCTGCAATACCTCTCCCCCTGACAAGTTCGGCGCTCAAGGACAGCCTGGAGGCGGCGCTGGTGCATCTGGGTGTCGAGGCCCGGAAAATCCGCAGGGGAACCTTGGAGGGGCAACCTCACCGGTGGGAATGGGCCGTTGATCTACCCGCCGGGTGGAATCTGATCCGCACGAACCTGGCGGTTTCCGAAGCCGTGGAGCGTTGGAGCGGGCGGGTGTGGGAGGCAACGGAGTTCCGGAGCAGGCGGACGGGGGGAACAGGAGTGCGGATGGTCCTGGGCAGCGGGTCCGCCGTGTTCGGATGTCTTCTTCTGGAGGGTTCCACCGACGTTCGCCCGCCTGAACCCCCGGATCCCCGGCTGGCCGTGGTGATTGATGATTTCGGGTACTTCTTCGATTCCACCGTGGAAGCATTCATAGAGCTTCCCTACCCTATTACGTTGGCGATTCTGCCGGGGGTTCCCTTTTCCAGGTCAGTGTCCGAGAGAGCCGGTGCTGTGGGGCGCCACACTATCCTTCATCTTCCCATGGAACCCCACGGCTATCCCAGGAAGGACCCCGGGCCGGGAGCCATTCTAATCGAGATGGGCGCGTCCGAGATCCTGCGGGTTCTTGATGAAAACCTTGCGTTTTTCCCGGGAGTCGGCGGGTTCAGCAACCACATGGGTTCGGCGGCCACCGAGGATCTGGTCGTGATGAGGATTTTGCTGGAGGAGGCATCGAAGAGAGGGTTGTTCTTTCTCGACAGCCTGACCACTCCCCGCTCGGTGGGATCCAAAGTCGCCGCCCGGTACGGTGTGCCCTGCGTGACCAACGACCTTTTTATTGACAATGACCCGGAGGATCTGGAGTCCATCAAGAACGCGATCCGGCGGCTGGGCCGCAGAGCACTGGCCCGCGGCAGGGCGGTGGGAATCGGACATCCGCATCCGAACACCCTTGAAGCGCTCCGGGAAGTTCTTCCAGAGATGGAAGCCGAGGGAATTCGAATCGTGCCCGTCCAGGATCTGGTCACTATCCGGATTGCGAGGAGGTAGCTGGGATGCCAAGGCTGTGTGTGAATGTGGATCATGTGGCGACAGTGCGCCAGGCGAGGCGGGCCACGGAGCCCGACCCGGTTCGGGCGGCTATACTGGCAGAGATGGCGGGCGCGGAGGGAATCGTGATTCATGTCCGGGAGGACCGCCGCCATGCGCAGGATCGGGATCTCAAGATTCTGCGTCACGTAGTGGAGACCCAGCTGAATCTCGAGATGGCGCCCATTGATGAGATGGTGGATCTCGCACAGCGCGTCAAGCCGGATCTGGTGACTCTGGTGCCCGAAAAGAGGGAAGAAGTTACTACCGAGGGAGGCCTGGACGTCGAGGGACAGCGTGAGCGATTGGGGGAAATCATAGATATTCTCCGGCGCGCCGGGATCATCGTGAGCCTGTTCATTACGCCGGAGATGTCCGTTGTCAAACTCTCGTCCAAGCTCAACGCGCACATGGTGGAGCTTCACACAGGTCACTATGCGAATGCCACAACGGCAAAGGAACAACGGGGGGAGCTGGACAGAATTGCGAACGCCGCCGCGCTGGGTCGGAAGATTGGCCTGGGCGTGGCAGCGGGACACGGTCTGGATTACCGGAACGTGGGGCCGGTTGCTCGAATCCCGGAAGTGCGCGAGCTGAACATTGGTCATTCTATCATTGCCCGGGCAGTCCTGGTAGGAATCCATCAGGCCGTAGCGGAAATGGCCCGTCTCATCCAGGGTCGCTGAGGTTTTCAATTGACACGGAGTCCGGGAAGGGTATACTTGCAAATTCGGTGCCCCCGGTTCTCAGTCCGCCCGTTGACGGCGTCGAGCATTGGGGGTTACGCTGGTTGAGGATTCATAGACGAGGATTCGCAGGCAGGGCATAAGGGCATAGGTCAGGAGTTGAGTGAATGCGAAAGGTTGCGCGTTGGAAAATTGTTCTTTTGATCGTGGTTCTGGGATTGGCGGGGTGGAGCCTCTATCCCACCTTCAGGCTTGTGGCTCTCTCGGAAGAGGATAGGGCGGGGATGGATCCGGAGGCGCTGGCCAGACTCGAAGATGGGGCCATCCACCTGGGTTTGGATCTCAAGGGAGGAATGCATCTCGTCCTGGAGGTGGACAAATCCGATCTCTCCGAGGACGAAGCCCGGGACGCGGTGGATCGGGCGATGGAGATCATCAGCAATCGCATCGACCAGTTTGGAGTCCGGGAGCCCTCGATCCAGCGGGGCGGCGGCGACCGTATCATCATTGAGCTGCCGGGTCTGACGGATGAGGGGCGGGCGAAGAAGCTGATCGGGCAAACGGCGCTGCTCGAGTTCCAGCTGGTGCAGTCGCTGGATCTGTTCCGGGATCTCCTTTTCAAGATCGACAAGGTCGCCAAGGGATTGGATCTGGAAGCTTTGGTGCTTGAGGATGCGGCTGCACCGGACACGACGCAGTTGGCGGAGGTGGAGAGCGAACAGGATGAGTCGCCGGAGGCGGCAGCCGATACGCTCGAAACCGGAGAGATAGCGCCCCCGGTGGCCAGCTCGCTGGTGCATTTTGTGCCTATGGGTGGAGGGTCGGAGCGGGCTCTCGTGATGGAGGGCGATGTTCGGCAGCTCCGGGCGGTCCTCGCAAACCGGAAGGTCGGTACCGTGATCCCGGACGATCTGGAATTCCTGTGGGCGAGCGAATTCGAAACCGGAGCGGAGGGGCGGTTCAAGGAACTGTTTTTGGTAAGCGAGGATCCGGAACTCACGGGAAACGCTGTGTCCAACGCGATTCCCACTGCCAATCCCCGTGATCCGACCCATCTGCAGGTCACTCTCGAGATGACCCGGAGGGGTTCCGCCAAGTTCACCCGCGTGACCGGCGCGAACATCGGCCGCCAGCTGGCCATCGTTCTCGACAACAAGGTCTTCTCGGCTCCTGTGATCCGGACCCGCATTCCCGGCGATGCCGTCATTCAGGGCAGCTTTACCGATGCAGAGGCCCGGGATCTGGCCATTGTGCTCCGGGCCGGGAAACTCCCGGCTCCCCTGCGCTTCCTCGAAGAACGGACGGTAGGGCCCAGTCTTGGGAGCGATTCGATCCGCAAGGGCGTTCAGTCTGTCCTCATAGGCGGCCTTGCTGTGTTGCTCTTCATGGTGGCCTACTATAAAGCCAGCGGGATCATCGCCGACATGGCGCTCACCCTGAACCTGATTCTGATCCTCGGCGCCATGGCGATGCTGGGGGCAACACTGACCCTGCCGGGCATCGCGGGAATTGTGCTCGTGGTGGGACTGGCTGTGGATGCCAATGTTCTCATCTTCGAGCGGATTCGGGAGGAGCTGAAACTGAACAAGCCCATCAGGGCTGCGATCGAGCGGGGATACTCGCGGGCCTTTATTACTATCGTCGATGCCAACGTGACCACGCTGATCACGGCGATGGTGCTGCTGTATTTCGGAACCGCCACGGTCAAGGGGTTTGCCGTGACGCTGAGCATCGGACTTCTAGCGAGCATGTTCACCGCTATTCTGGTCACGCGGATGGTCTTCGACGCCATCACAAACAGGTACGAACTCAAGTCGTTGAGCATATAGCAATAGAGGGGCGATAGATGGAACTGATCAAGGGCACCAACATCGATTTCGTCGGCGCGAGAAAGATCGGATGGTGGATCTCGGCCACTCTTCTCGCAGTATCACTCATCTCCCTGCTGGCTCACGGCGGGCCGGAGTACGGGATCGATTTCGCGGGCGGCACGCTGCTGCAAGTGAGGTTCGAGAGCCCCGTGGGCGTGGAAGAAGTTCGCAGCGCGCTGAGTGTCGTGGGTTACGGGACTGCCGTGATCCAGTCCTTTGCCGGGGGCAGTGAGGTTCTGATCCGCGTCGCGGAGCGCGCGGAGGGTGGAACGAGCACGCCGGAGATCGTGAAGCAGGCTCTCCAGGATGCGTTTTCGGGAAATGAGATGGAGACCCGCCGTCAGGAGGAAGTCGGACCGAAGGTGGGACGCGAACTGCGCCAGCAGGGGATCTGGGCCATTCTGTTTTCGTTGGTGGGGATTCTCCTTTACATGTCCTGGCGATTTCAGCTTGCCTCGGGGACGGCGGCCATCGTGGCGCTCTTCCACGATGTACTCATAACCCTGGGTGTTTTTTCCATCCTGGGGAAGGAAGTCACGCTGCCGGTGCTGGCCGCTTTCCTCACCATCGTCGGCTATTCCCTCAACGACACCATCGTTGTGTTTGATCGGATTCGTGAGAACATGCGCGTGTTTCACCGGGAGACCTTCGCCTCGGTAATGAACCGGAGTATCAACCGGACGCTTGGGCGGACGGTCATTACGTCGGCTACCACGCTCACGGCCGTGATCTTCCTCTTCTGTCTGGGAGGAGAGGTCATTCACGACTTTGCTTTCGCTATCATTGTGGGTGTGATCATCGGCACCTACTCTTCCATCTTTGTGGCAAGTCCGATTCTCTACGAGTGGCAGATCCGTCTCGCTGGCAGAGGCAAACCCGGCCGCAAGCGCTAGCCTGCATTTCCCTGGGGATTCCATGATTCCCGTGCGTCCGCTCCTGGGTATGGTGATGTTCGCTGCTCTGAGTTTTCTTCCGGTGCTCGGGGTGTGTCCGGTGTCGGCCGCGGTGCAGGAGACCGAAGCCCCCGAGGATTCCCCACCCACACCGATAGAGGTCTTCGCCGGCCTTGAGACCTTCTGGAAGGAAGGGGAGGCCGATTCGCTGATTGTGCGTCTCTCACCCGACGAAATCCGCCTGAGCTTCCACAGAATTGGCCCACGGGACGGCAACTTCGACTGCTCGCAGGCGAAGTACCTGCTGGCGGATCTCTTCGAATTCGCTCGGACCGACTCCTTCCTCTTCACCAGGTACAAGTACGATCCCTCCGGGGACGATCCACCCCGCGCCGTCGGTCACTGGTACTACAAGGGTTCGGGCGGGATCGACCGCGAAGCCCGCGTGATCATCGATTTAACACCTCTCAATGGCAGCTGGGCCATCTCCAGCATCGAAGCCAGGAAATGGTAGCAGGGGCCTTCCGGTTTGGGTGCCTCCGCGTCTTGACAATGCCCCTGCTCCCCGCTACACTGTAGGCGGGCAGATGGCGTGGACGGGCTCGCCGCGTGAGTGAACTGCGCGGCTTCAATTTTGGGCGTTCTCGGGAACCTTTGGTCCTTCGGATTGTGATGTAGGCAGTGGCAATTCGGACCATCCCCTGTGGTTCCCGGCCTGTGCGGGAGTGGTGCCGGCCATGGGTACGACAGAAAGGCCATCGCGTATCAGGATGCTGAGCGGAGTGCTGGCGGGCCTGTTCTTTGTGCTGTGGGCGTGCGGTTCGCCCGCCGCGGACGAAGATCTGTTTGTCGTGGCGCGCCTGAAGTACCGCGGTGGGGGCGACTGGTACTCCAACCCGTCGTCGTTGCCGAATTTACTGGCAGCCGTCCGGGAGCGTGCCGGGATTCCCGCGGCCGGCAAGGATATTGCCGTGGAGATCCTCGACGAGGATCTCTTCCGCTACCCGTTTCTCTACATGACGGGTCACGGGCGTGTGAGCTTCTCGTCGGCGGAAGCGGCGGGGCTCGGCCGCTATCTCGATGCCGGCGGGTTCCT
>JAGLYR010000325.1 GCA_023132135.1 Candidatus Eiseniibacteriota bacterium
GAGAGATGCCCAGCTCTCTGGCGATTGCACGGATCGAGAGACCTCGGCTTTTCGCCTCTTGTACCGCCTCCCAGTAGGCGTGCATCCGCGGAGTCGGTCTTCGCGGCTGAACCGCCGTTGGTGCAAGGGATTCGTGATCTTCGGGCAGGAATTCAGCTACACGCTCCATGAACTGTGCCCCGGCGTGGGACCACTGACGCACCTGATTCGCGTTGGCGTCCCGTAGCTTGCTCCTGCGAGGAGGTGCCTCCTGGGTCGGGATGTTCCGTCCTTGGTAGACCAGCAAGAGCTGACCATCCAGTTGCTCCCGTACTTCGACCACAATCCCCGCGTAGCTTCGCCGGTCATCTCCGGGAAGCAGTTGCAGCGTTTGCCAGTTGTACTTCACCGTGTTGTCCCGAGCGACCTTGTGATGGTGTTTGAAGCACAGAACCTCTGACAACTCCAGCTCGGGCGGCAGCGGCCGATACGCACTCCCCTCTTGAGCTGCTGGTACTGAAAACCGTTTGTTGTAGCGGGGCAGATATTCTCGCAGGACGCGATTCGCATCCTCCAGAGTGCTCGCTCCATCCAAGCGAAGCTCACTCACCAATCGATCCTGAAACGTCCCGGCTACTCGCTCCACCCTCCCCTTCGCTTGCGGACTCCTGGCAAACACCTGGACTACCCCAAGCTCCTGCATCGCTCGACCAAACTGAGTTGTCTTCGTGTCGCTTCTGCGTTCCTCCCCCTTGGTCTTCGGCGAATGGTGCACATGCCGGAAAACTCCGTGGCGATCACTGTACAAGGCCAACGAAATCCCCTTGCGCTCAATCATCGTCCACAGCAGACAGAAGTAGCCATGACTATCCTCCCGGTCGCGAAACAGCGCTACGGGAACCGTCCCGGTGGCATCATCAACCGCCAACAACAACGTCATTCTCGGTCCTCTACCTTCCAACCAATCATGGACGCTGCCGTCGATCTGCACGAGCATCCCCTCTTGTGGGAGGCGCCTTCGGCGTACCCGATGACGAGAGGGTCGCCGTCGCCGTGGACTGTCCATCCCCACGCTCATCAGGATGTTTCTCACAGTCGTTCGTCCCAGTGCAAGGCCTTCTCTCTCCGCCAGCAGTTCTGTGAGATGTGTGTGGTTGACCCCGATGTACCGCGTACGGGCCAGTTCAATCACCTGTTCTCTGACATCTTCTGCCGTTGCATTCGCTGGTCGACGTCCTCGGTTACCATGAGCAACGGCAGCGGCGCCTCTCCTCCGGTACGCCGCCAACATTCGCCATGCATGACGCTCGCTCACCCCAAGCACCACCGCCGCCTCGTTCACTCGTAGTTGTCCCTCCAGCATCCGATTCAACGCCTCCAGTCTCGCTTGCTCCCTCTGGTTCAAAGTCAGTCCTTTCATCGGACTGACATTTTCCCTCGACTGTTAGCTACTGACGGAATCGTATGTCAACGACATTGCGTACAGGCGGGCAAGTCCGTAGTCATTGTCTTCCATGGCTCCGGACCCAATCGCACGATTTCGCTCCTATTGCAAAAGATCCCACTTTGGCCGTAGAAACACGTAGAGAAGCGCCACGTTCACCAGGCCCAGGAGGTACGTCCAGAAAGGGACGCCGAGGAAGATGTTCATGCCCAGAGCCGAGGCCCAACAAACCAGATAGAGAAAGAGACCCCACCTCTTCCACAGCCATAGCCCTACGACACCGATGATGGCGAAACTCGATAGAATCCCGAGCGCAAGAAACGGCCAGTGCGGGACGTTGGGCGCCCTGTGAGAAACAAGATCCCAATAGATGTCGAGCGATCGAAAGGTGCCCCAAGCATTGCTAAGAGCGATGTACACCAGATATGCTGTCAGCCATGCCCCCCGCTCTCCCGCCCTGCGATCTGAAACCATAGCATTACCTCCTCAGAGAATGGCGGCTATCCATGCCTCTTGCGCTGCCCCACCCCACTTGGTCGGTCCACTTCTAGAGTTACTCTAAACGATTTCCGATTCCTGGTCTACTCCACGAAATCCGATCGAGGTTCTAGACTAGCGTTTGTAAGGATCGGAAGGAGGGAATAAGTGGCACGAAGACCCTACAGACACAAGGAGAGGAGATCACCGGCAAGCTTCGCGAGGCCACGCAGTCACCTTAGCCACCGCAAGAGCGGATAATTCAGAGAGGGGCTGACTCCTACTGAGCTGAAGATTCGGTCCGGGGAGTTCGAAAGTAGTCCTCTAGAGGCAACAAGCAGCGGAATCCCTCTTCCTGTAAGAGATAGCGGGTTCGAGTCCCTCAGGCTCTCCAGCCTTGAAGTATGATCGGTCTTACCTCTCGTAATCGCCATCTAGGTCGATTTTCATCTTAACCGTGGTCTAGTTCTCGGGGTGAAGGTCACTGGGGGACCGAAAGGAGCAGATCTTACTTATCTTCTCGGTTTTCCCGAGGACACAACCCCGCGATTGCCCGAGCGTAATAGCTGGGGTAGATCTTGACGCCGCACAGCACAGGATATCCGGCCGCTA
>JAGLYR010000326.1 GCA_023132135.1 Candidatus Eiseniibacteriota bacterium
CTCGTTTGGGGCACGAACCACATGCAGGCAAGATAGTTGCAACGTCAGACCGGAGAAGTTGTGCATAATGCAGGCTAACGAGAACTACGGCGCGTCGCTTCATCTTCACTTCGTCGGTGTGGGGGGAAGCGGCGTGAGCGCCCTGGCCCAGTATCACGTGATGAGAGGGGGCTCGGCACAGGGAAGCGATCGTTCCTTTGATGCGGGGCGGAATCTGCAGACACGAGAACGTCTCGAATCGCTGGGCATTGAGATCGTTCCCCAGGACGGGTCGGGATTGACCACAGAGTGCGATGCCGTGATCGTGTCCGGCGCGGTGGAGAACTCCATCCCGGACATCCATGTAGCCCGCCAGCGCAGCATCCCCATTCTTCACCGTTCCGAGCTTCTGGCCCGGTTCGTATCGGAAAAGCACACGACGTCGGTCGCGGGCACGAGCGGGAAATCGACCGTCACCGCCATGATCTTCGAGATTCTCCGCTCCGCGGGCCAGGATCCGTCCTTGATCACCGGTGGGAATCTCATCTCCCTCCAGAAGGAAGGACATCCGGGAAACGCCTGGGTGGGGGAATCCGATCTCCTGGTCATCGAGGCAGACGAAAGTGATGGGAGTTTGATCCGGTACGAGTCGTGGATCGGGGTTCTCCTCAATCTCCATCGCGATCACAAGGAACTGGAGACGCTGGTCGGGTACTTCGAGGGTTTCAGGGATCAGACACGTGGCCCGTTCCTGGTGGGGGAGGATGAAAACCTCGAGCCGTTCCGCGCCGGCGCGGTTGTGTTTGGGCTGGGGCCCGGGTGTGATTTCCGGGCCGAAGCCGTCGATGTTGTCCCCGAGGGTTCCCGGTTCCTCGTCGAGGGCGTCGAGTTTTGTCTCTCGGTTCCCGGCCTTCACAATGTCCGCAACGCCATCGCTGCCGTTGCCGCGTGCCGGGCATCCGGAGTCGACCTGGAAGCTGCCTCCGAGGCACTGACCCGGTTCCGGGGTGTGGAACGGCGCTTTCAGGTGGTCGGGCGCGTTCGTGGCGTCGAGGTGGTGGATGACTTTGCGCACAACCCGGACAAGATCCGGGCTGCGTTGACCACTGCGCGGGATCGGGGCGACCGGATTCTCGCTGTCTTCCAGCCCCACGGGTACGGCCCCGTCCGTTTCATGCGTGAGGAACTCGTGGATACGCTGGCCCTGAGCCTGCGGCGCGACGACCGGTTGTGGATGCCCGAGATCTTCTACGCCGGGGGAACGGTGAACAGAGACGTCTCTTCGAAGGATATTGTCGAGGAGGTGGCGGCCTTGGGGATTCCTGCCGTGTACGCGGAGAAGCGGGATGCTCTGGTGGATCTGATCGCCGCGGAGGCGAAGGCGGGCGATGTTGTGGTGATCATGGGCGCTCGCGATCCGTCGCTGTCCGGCTTCGCCCGGCGGATTCTGGATCGCCTGACTCCCTAGCCAGATCCGCTGTTTCTATTCCTTCAGGAAGGCAATAGCCCGCAAGAAAGCCCAAAGGGCCGGGATCGCGCTGAGAATCGTCACGGTGAGAGTGGTCACAAGAGGACCGGAAACCCGCTCGAAAACCTGCAGGTGTTCGCTGGGGAAATCGGAGATCCGCGCAAGGCCTCCCAGGATCGCGTGGCCCATCCATATGACGGGAGCGGCGAGAGTGTCGGCCAGGGCGTCCGTCGCAGGGAGAAGCACCCGGGCAAGATCCGCTCTCAACATCCACAGGAGGGCGATTCCCACTGCGAACGCGAACGCCGGCGCGAGACTGGCGAACCAACGGGAGCGCTTTTCCACTCGAGCCCGCGCCAGGGCTTTTTCGGACACACGCCGGGTGAAGTCTGCCGGGAGTTCCGAGGGGACCTCCTGCGCCAGGGCTTCAAGGATTCTTCTCTGCAAAAGGAGCTCGGCCCGGCAACGACTGCAGCCCGAGAGATGTGCCTGCAGCTCCCGCTCATGAGACCCGGGGAGGGTCCCATCCACTTCCTGAGCAATCCACTGGACGTAATCGGAGCATTTCATCCGGACTGCCCTCCGTCAGCCACCGTTTCCGGGGCACGTTCACCCACAAGGCCCGCCAGGTCCGGGTGGGCCAGCACCAGGTTCCTGAGGCGCGCTCTGGCCCGGCGAATGTGCGTCTTGACCGTGCCCATGGGAAGATTCATGATCTCGGCAATCTCCTCGTACCGGGTCTGGTGGACGTAGAACAGTGTCAGAACCGTGCGGTACCGTACCGGCAATTGCTCCACCAGTTCCTGAACGCGCCGGGAAACGTCCCTCCGTTCAATCTGCTCCTCCAGGTTCTCCCGGGTGTCCGACAGGAGCCAGTGGACTTTCTCTTCGCCCTCTTCCTCGAAAGAGAGATGCCGACCTCGCCGGCCGCGCTTGCGGAGCTCCGAGAGGCAGAGATTATGAGCGATCTTGTAGATCCAGGTGCTGAACCGGCTGCCGCTTCGGAAGCGGGGAAGAGCCCGGTACACCCGAAGGAAAACCTCCTGGGTGAGGTCCTCGTCATCGGGGCTTCCCACCATCCGCCGGACCAGCCGGTGGATCCTGTGCTTGTACCGGTCGACGAGCTCCGTGAAGGCGCCGTGGTCGTGTTCCAGGCAGCGGAGGACGAGTTCTTCATCGCTCTGCTCAACCAGGGGTTTCTCGTGGTCCATTGTCTGTTCCCGGGACAGGCGCTCATTCACCTTGACTCCGAAGGGGCGGTCAAGCGCTCCAGCGTCAATTCTAGACATTATCCGTGAATCCCGCAAGGGCCTGGATGCGCTGGTCTCTCTGCTTCCATCTGAGTAGACGCCCGCGGCGATGAGAATGTTTCGCCGGTAGATGGAACGAAAGCGGATTCCGGGTGAAACAATTGACCCGGGGGTGGCGTCTATGCGGGGTGGAACGGACAACCCGGGGGCGCTGGGGAGAGGCCCGAGATCGGGTGCAATCCGGAGCGCTCATCGAACAAGGAGGAGTCGTCGTGCAAGAAGGGGTGATAGCGGTCTTTATTCCGATCTTCGCTATTCTGGCGGCTTTCGCAGTGGCTATTGTTGCGATGGTCCTCAAGTCCAGGGCGAAGGACCGGCAGCACAGAGAACGGATGTTCCTTGCCGAGAAGGGACTCGAGATCCCTCCGGAGCTGTATGGGACCCAGGAGGAGAAGAAGCCCAGCGATTTCCGCGCAGTCCGCGCGCTGCTTATGATTCTGGGTGCGATAACGTTCTTCGTCGGGATTGGCGTCATGGTTTCCCTGACCACGCGGAACGGTTTCTATGAAGGTGTCTACGGCATGATTCCGCTCTTCATCGGTCTCGGCTTTCTGGCCGCAGAGCGGATGATTGTGAAGTATGTCGTGAAGGCTAACGGGGATAACAATTAGCCGGCGGAATACTGCCCTGTTTCCTCGACACCCTGTCGCTTGTTACTCGCCCACGTCACACGGGCCGGGCATTGGCCCCGGCCCAGTGACGGGTGGCACTGGCATCAAACCTGCTGTATCCCTTCCCCCAGTAACACCAACTGCACGACCACAGCGCGATAACCCTTTGTCTGCTCATCGATTCGCAGTTTTTGTCGTGAATCGGGGATCGTGCATTCTGCCCGGGCGACCGTGCATTCTGCCACGGCGCTGCCTAGCTCAGTTTCAGGAAGGAGGGATGCCCCGTCGTTGGTGCTGGAAAAGAGGAAGTCCACCCACGTACTTGAAATCCGGAGGTAGAAATGAGAATCGTTTCACTGCTGACAGTCATTGCTTTCCTGGGACTCACCGCCGCGGCCTTCGCCGGCACTCCCTTGACTTCGAACAAGGTCGATTCCAGTGCCCTCAGGGCGCTGAAGGATGCCATGGAGCACGGCTATCCCGACTATGCGGGCCGTCGTGTGGGTGGGGAAGACATGGCCAATGCAACCGCCATCCCGGGGCTTCCGTTCACCGACTCGGGCAACACCTGCCAGTTCCTGGATAACTATGATGAAGCCTGTCCGTACACCGATTCCACATCACCCGACGTTGTCTACTTCATGAAACCTCCCAGTGACATCGAGGTCGACATCTCACTCTGCAACTCGTACTACGATACCAAAGTCTACGTTTACGATGCCGCTGGAATGGCCGTTGCCTGTAACGACGATGCCTGTGATGGGCCCAACTATAGCTCCCCATACTTGTCGTGCATCCAGTGTCTCCAACTCGCGGGCGGCCAGACGTATTACATTGTTGTCGACGGCTACGGTGGAGACTGCGGGGAATACATTCTCGATGTCTCCGAGTGCGTGCCTCCCGACCCGCCCTGTGATCTCGTATGCCCGGAAGGCGCGATCCTGGAACAGGAACCCGAATGCTTTGACCTTCTCAATGACGTCTGGAACGGTGGTTGTAACTCCGACCCTCCGGTGTTCCAGACCCTCCAGCCCGACTGCGACGGTTCCATCGTTGTGTGTGGTACGAGTGCGTACGATTACAGCGGTAGTGGCTACCGCGACACGGACTGGTACGAGATCATCCTGACGGAGGCGACGGAGCTCACCCTCTGCGTTGTCGCCCAGTTCGCGCCGCAGATCCTCATCGTTGAGGTCTTTGACTACTGCAACTCGTATGATACCTCCCGCATTGCCTGGGGACCGGCCTGTGAGCCCGTGTGCCTGACCGACACCCTCGAGCCCGGCAAGTACTGGTTGTGGGTGGGCCCGGATTTCTACGAGAACGGCAATGTTCCCTGCGGCTGGGGATACATCATGACGGTCGACGGTTTCTACCCGCCGGGCGGCCCCTCCGCCACCAAGGAGACCAGCTGGGGAGCGGTCAAGGGCCTGTACAGGTAGACTTCTCCAAAGCGATTCTTATCCCGGGGCCCCGCATTTGCGGGGCCCCTCACTGCCTCTGCACGGCTCTTCTCACCGCCTGAATTCCATCATCCCGGCCCCGCTTGGTGGTGTACCTCTCGCTGACGCCGATGATCTCGCCGTTGGCTGCAGTCAGCGTGAAATAGAACTGCCCGTCGGAAGATCCCTTCCGGTGAAACCGTTCGACCTTTGCGACATTCGCCTTGACGGCCCGGATTCCTTTTTCGCAGGACGACCTGGAGGCGTAGCCCTCGCTTCTCAGGACAACCCGGCCGTTTCGGGCAATGAGGCGGAAGTAGAACTGCTGATCTTTACCGCGATGAATCTGGAACTTGGGATTGGTCATCATTGACACCCTCCTGGCCCGAATCAGATTCTACCATTTTCCTCCATTGCCCTGAAGCAATCTTCACAAAATGCAAAAGCTCCGGATTGAATCGTCCGATACAAGCTATACGGACTATAGAGAGGATTTGGAGTGCCTTGGTAAATCATGCGCGATCAGGGGGAAATGAGCGATGACACGGATTTTCCGGATTCTCGGCTTGGCAATGTTGGGATTGATCCTGCCGACATCTGTGGCTGCGACTATCGTGACCAGCCATCTGGGAAGCGATGAGGAATTGCAGGACATGCTGCCGGAGGAGAGCGTGGCCTTTATCGCGGAAGGACGGATTGGAGATGGGGGAAGCGGGGAGGTCTACGAGCTTGGCTTGGGGCAGAACACGACGGCCCCGGATGTGACAGCGCAGTATGCCTGGGAGACGAGCGCGACAGAGGAGTTCACTCTCTCATACGACAAGGTCCTGAATGAGGCCCGGCTCGTTCTCGGGGGCAACACGCTCTCGTACTCGCCGGACCTCCTGTTTGTAGAAATCTTCCTCCGCGCCGCGGCGGTGGGTGAGAACACATCGGTTTCCATCTCCGGTCTTTACCTGGGTGGGGAGAGTGTTGCGGATTCCTGTGTCGCCACGGGAGCGGACGGTCTGGACATTCTTCGCATCAGCGGCGCGGCGTTGCTGGACGGCTTCACGCTCACCGGCGAGGTCACGATGACCTGGTCGGGCAGTCCGCCGACCGGTGATCAGCTCTCGTTCCAGGCTCGGGTTGGAAGCCCGGATCCGCTGGTGGCCACCGACACGAAGACCTGGGGTTGGATCAAGAGTCGGTACAGGTAGCCGGACGACTCATGAATCATCCAGGCCGGTGTGGAGTTCATATCCTTCGG
>JAGLYR010000327.1 GCA_023132135.1 Candidatus Eiseniibacteriota bacterium
CCATCGCAGCAGGGATTCATGAATAATCCAAGCTAGTCCCTGGCCGCTGCTTTGGCCCGGAGATGAGCTTTGAGGGTCCGGGAGAACTGGTGCGAGCCATCCCCCCGCGCAACGAAATAGAGATCTATCACCGCAGGGTCAGGATTCATCGCCGCTTCGATGGAAGCAACTCCCGGAGACGCTATTGGCCCGGGTGGCAGACCCCACACCCGGTATGTGTTGTAGGGCGACTCAACCTCAAGATCCTTGTAGGAAATGAAACCCTTCCACCGCTTGAGCGCGTACCGGACCGTGGGATCCGCTTCAAGGCGCCATCCTCTCCGCAGCCTGTTGTGGAAGACAGCCGAGATCCGGGGACGTTCCTCAGGAACCCGGGTCTCCTTCTCAATCACCGAGGCCAGAGTCACGACCTCTGCAGGAGAAAGGCCTGCGACCCAGGCCCTTCGCGGGAACGAATCGCCCACGGCCTCATGGAAAGCCTTCACCATCGCACGGACAATTTCCGCCGGGCCGGCGCCGTCGGAAACGAAGTAGGTGTTCGGAAAGAGAAAACCTTCCATCCCGTCGGTGGGGAATCCAAGCAGGCTTGACGCATCCAGGGAATCCACGTAGTTGAGGAAATCCTCGGCGGGGATCCCTATCTGTTCCATCACTGCAGTTGCTGTTTGCTCGACAGTAAGACCTTCCCGAACCGTCAGTCGTGCAAGGGCGACGTGGCCCTCCTGGAGGGTTCGGAGGATCCCCGCTGCGGACTGAGTCGCCGAAATACGGAACCTGCCGGTCTTGATCTGCGTCTCCACGCGACCCAGACGCCCACCCAGCACAAACACCCGGCGAGATCGGATGAGTCCTTCCTCGGAGAGCCGCGCTGCCACCTGAACCAGCGACATTCCCGGGGTAACCTCGAACTGCACTGGATCTGCATTCCGATCCTTCGGCGAGTAGAACTCGATCGCGAACGCAACCATGGCGGCCGCAACCGCCAGTACACCCGCAATAACCAGCCATTTTGTTTGGGGTCGTCGCATGGATCAGTACCCTGCCGTTCCCGCTCTCTGTTGCTCAATCTTCGCCATCTGCGTAATCTGCGGCTGCCTCTACGCCCCGTCCCGCTCACCGGCGCGGCGGTCCAGGTAGCCCTGCAGAATCCACGCAGCGGCCACCCGGTCGCGAGTTCCCTTTGCCCCGCCCCCCACCTCTCGCAGTATCCGGTCGGCGGCCCGCGAGCTCAACCTCTCGTCCCAAAGGACCACAGGCACACGCAGGTTGTCCTCCAGGAACTGCCGGAATCTATGGACTTCGCCGGTCAAGGTGCCCTGGTGCCCCTTGAGGCTGATCGGATCTCCGAGAACAATCTCCTCCACATCTTCGCCGGCGACAACGTCCCCTATTCTCCGGACGGCCTGCTTCCACGAGACGGCGGCGATCGTGTCGTACGGGCGGGCCGTCAGTCCCAGCTCATCGGACAGCGCAAGCCCAATCCGCTTCGTGCCATAGTCAATTCCAAGTCGCCGCCCCACACATCCCCCACGGCTAAAGATGCAGATTCTTCGACATTCTGACGCTGGTTCCTCCATCCTCACGCGGCTCAAAGATCACCTCATCCATCAGCGCTTTCATGATCGAAATGCCTCGCCCGCGAAGCGCCATGGACCCGGCCGCCTCCTCCAGATCGGAGACCCGCTCAGGATCAAAGCCCGGACCCCGGTCGGAAACGACTATTTCGATCTCCCCGACCCCAAGGTGAAACTCGATCTCGACCTCGCTTTCCGGCCGCCCGTACTGGACCGCATTGGTCCCGGCCTCCATCACGGCATTGGCCACAGCGTTGGCGATTTCCTCATCGGCCCCCGCAGCGCGCAGTGTTTCTTCGACTGCCACGTTCAGGAGAGCAAGGAACTCAAACTCGGCCGGGAACGTCAGGCGCACAACCTTCCTCCGGCTCGCCTGCTCCTCACTCATCAGGAATCCCCTCCCCCCAGTTCCCTGAATCCCGCTATCACCCGACCGATGTCTTCCGGCAGGGGCGCGCAAAATCGGCAGCGCCGGCCATCCCCGGGATGGTCAAAAGCCAGGAATTCCGCATGAAGAGCCTGCCTCGGACACTCATGCAGCAACCCGGAAATGAGCCGCCTGTACCGCGGCGAGACACGTCCGGGAATACGCCGACCGCCGTACGCCGCATCTCCAAAGATGGGGTGCCCGATGTAAGCCGCGTGCACCCGAAGCTGGTGGGTGCGACCACTCCCCGGTTTGAGCCGGACCACGTTCACATGCGGCAGACGCTCCTCAACCTCGTACGCCGTGTCCGCCTCCCGTCCCCCATCACACCGCACCATCATCTTTTTCCGTTGCCGACGGTGCCGACCCAAGGGGGCCGAAATGTCGCCCGCGTCCAAAGGCATAGACCCCCACACCACGGCCCGGTACCGCTTCTCGATCGCCCGGGCCTTGAACTGCCGAGTAAGCGCCAGGTGCGCTTCGTCTGTCTTGGCGACGACCAGGATTCCCGAGGTTCCCTTGTCGAGACGATGGACGATTCCAGGCCTCTCGCTCCCGCCCAGAGTCGAAAGACAACTCGTGTGGGCTCGAAGGGCGTGGACGAGAGTTCCCGAGTCCTCTGCCCGCACCGGGTGAACCACCATCCCGGGGGATTTGCTGACTACGAGAACCTGTTCGTCCTCGAAGATGATGTCGAGCGGGATGTTCTCCGGGGCCAACTCCGGCGCAGTGAGCGCCGACCACCACATTTCGACTTCGTCCCCGGTCCTGACAGCAAGGCGCTTGACGGCAACCTTGCCATTGACCCGGACCTGGCCGGATTCAATCAGACGTTGGATCCGGACACGGCTCAGGCCGGTCCCGCGCGCGGCCAGCCACCGGTCCAGTCTCTGTCCTTCCTCCGAGTTGCTCACCCGCAGGAGACGTCTTTCTTTGGCCGAGTGTCCCATAGGAACTCAACGACGAGAAGGACCACACCCAGCGTGACCGCGATGTCGGCAACGTTGAATGTGGGCCATCGCAACCGGGGAGTAATCCCCATGTCTATGAAATCCACGACTTCACCGGAGCGGAGAATCCTGTCTGTCATGTTCCCGACGGCGCCGCCCAATATGAGCGCCAAGGCGCGCCGTCCCAGAACTCGCCGCGGTGAAATGAGCAACAGATAGAGGAGAACGAGGACGGACGCCGCGATGGAAACCAGGACGAAGGGAACGCCGCTGTCCCTCAGGAGACCGAAGGCCGCGCCGGAATTCCGGACGTAGACAAGCTGGAGGTGGTTGCCGATAAGAGGAACCGTCGCGCCCGCCGACAGGGTGACATCAACCAGGATCTTTGCCGCCTGATCCAGCGCCACCACACCCAGGGCAATCAGTCCCGGAGGAATGAGCGATGCGAAGCTGCGTCCCTCCCCAAGGGCCACATCTTCCCCAAACCAGGCGTTCAGGACACACCCTCCCGTTCGTCTTCCTTTTCCTGGCACTGGATGCACAACCGAGCGTTCGGCACGATGTCCAGACGCTCCTTCGAGATCTTTCCCTCGCAAAGCTCACACTTGCCATATGTTTTCGAGTGCACTCTTCTCAGGGCATCGTCGATTTCCTGCACCATCTTTCCCTCGACCGACGCCATCAAGAACTCTTTCTCGCGCTCCATGGCGTCGGTGCCCAGGTCGGCCATGTGATAGCTATACGCGGACAGGTCGCCCGCGGAATCCTTCTGTGTTTTGTGGAAGAGGAACTCCGCGCGGCTCCCCAGTTGCTTGAGTAGCTTCCCCCGCTCATCGAGCAGCTTTTTCTCGAAGCGTTTCAGTTCTCGCGCATTCACTTCCCACTCGCCTCTCTTTGCATCTCACGTTTCCTGCGTTCTGCTACGCCGTTGCCGTCTCCCCAACATCCGTCAGCTCCACGACTCGACTCACAAGCCGGGTCAAACGAGGCTCCGCCTGGGCCGCAACCCGCAGGATCTCATCGATGTCGGCAGGACCCAGGGCATCCGGCAGTGCTTTGTCCGTCACCACCGAGAGGCCCAGAACCCTCATCCCTCCATGAACGGCCACGATGGTCTCCGGCACAATGGACATCCCCACGGCGTCGGCTCCAATTGTTCTCAGGAACCGGTACTCCGCCGCCGTTTCGAGATTGGGGCCGGCTACGGCGACATAGACGCCTTTCCGCACTCGAATCTTCTCCTCCAGAGCCACGTCTTCCGCCAGTGCAATGAGCTTCCGGTTGTAGGCCTCCACCATGTCGGGAAACCGGGGACCCAGACTGTCGTCGTTCGGTCCGATCAGTGGATTGTCCCCCATGAGGTTGATGTGATCCGTGATGATCATGATGTCTCCCCGATTGAGCATGGGATTCATCCCTCCGACAGCGTTGGACAGGACGAGGACGCGCGCGCCGAGACCCCGAACCACCCGGATCGGGAAGGCCACCTGTTCCATTGTGTAGCCTTCGTAGTAGTGGGCCCGCCCGGAAAGGACAGCCACCTTTTTCCCACCCAGCTCACCCAGAATCAGCTCCCCCGCATGAGTCGGAGCGGAGGAAACCGGGAAGTGGGGAATCTCCCCGTACGGCACGATCGCTTCGCTCTTCACTTCGCCGGCCAGTGCCCCGAGCCCCGTACCTGTCACGATGGCTATGTCCGGGCTGAATGCGCACTTGCTCTTCAGGTACGCTGTTGCCTCTTCAATCTGCGCACTAAGGGTCACCGTTTGCACTCCCCAGGGCCGACACCCTCTCGGGTGAAACCCCCTCCACATAGAGTCTCTTCTCTCTCGAGCTCGTCCCGGAAACCACTGTAAGGGCCGAACTCCGGACTCCCAACGCTCTGGCCAGAAGCCGGACCAGCGCTTTGTTGGCCCGGCCTCGTTCCGCGGGAGCCGAAATCCGAATCCGCAGTTTCCCGTCCGTCTGCCATCCCATGATCGCATCCCTCGATGCTCCGGGCACCACGCGCACCCAGAACCGGGCCCCCCGGCCGTCTTCCGCCGGTTCCACCGGGGCCTCAGCTTTCATGCCGGACTTCTTCCACGGGTTGGGTCCGCCCATCCTCCATTTCGGCTTCCAGGATGTCAAGCTGCGATTGGAGGAAGCTCTTCATCTTCGCCAGGAAAACACTCCGCTTCATCTGCAGCTCTGCAAGATCCGCCCGCAGCCGGACAACCGCCTCCTGCGCGTCCCCCATCAGTCGTTCCGCGCACAGCTCGGCATCCTTGATGGCCAGCTCCCCCTCGCGGTGCGCATTCTCCCGCGTCTCTGTCGCCACGCGCTCAGCAGCGATGAGAGCGCTCTGGAGGAGCCGTTCCTTCTCCCTGTATTCGCCCAACTCCGCCTCGAGCCGTTTCGTCCGTTCGGCAAGGTCGGCCCGGTCTCGAACCACAGACTCCAGCTCCTCCGCCGCCAGATCGAGAAACATCTGGACTTCGACCGTGTCGTACCCGCGGAATCCCTTCTTGAACTCCTGCTTCCGGATATCCAGCGGTGTGATCTTCATTGGGATCTCTCCTGACGATACCGGCCCTACTCGCGGGGGCCGAAGATGGACGTACCGATGCGGATCAGGTTAGCGCCTTCCTCGATGGCCACCTCGAAATCTCCACTCATTCCCATCGAGAGCCACTTCATCTCTATGTTATCGAATCCCAGCGAATCGATCTTTTCGGATATCTTTCTCAACGTGTAGAAGGATGGGCGGGCCTGTTCGGGGTCGGGACGAAACGGGCCTATGGTCATGAGGCCCCCGACGTGGATCGCAGGAAGCTGCCCGACCTTCTCGGCCAGAGCAACGGTGTCCTGCGGCGCCACCCCGAACTTGGTCTTCTCCCCTGAGGTGTTCACCTGTATCAGAACCTCCAGAGTCCGACCATGCTCGGCAGCGTGCCGGCTGAGAGCCTCGGCCATCCTGAAACGGTCGACCGAGTGAACCACATCAAAAAGCTCAGCGGCCTTCGCCGCCTTGTTGGTCTGGAGATGCCCCACCAGATGCCACTCGACCTCGCGGCCGATCTCCGGGAACTTGCTCCAAGCCTCCTGCACGCGGTTTTCCCCGATAGCCTCGATGCCGGCATCGATGGCCCCGCGGATGGCTTCCACAGACGTCATCTTCGTCACGGCTACTATCCGGATACTCTCGTGGGGAACTCCCGCTCTGTTGGCAGCCGCCGCAACGCGTTCTTTCAGCCTGGCCAGGTTTTCCGCAATCTGTTCCACAGAACTCATCTCCAAACCCGCATTTCCCACCGGCTTTCTGCCGCGGGCCAGATTCAACACGGCCCGAAGCAGCAGTATAGCCACGGAAATCCCCCTGCGCAAGCCAAAAGGATCACGAAACCGTACCGAAGACCAGGATCCCACCACGAAGCCGCGAAGAACACGAAGGGGGAGATCCCCCCGGGACCATCCCCTGCGCTTCGTGCTCTTCGCGGCTTCGTGGCGAGGCTTTCAGGGTTGTCAGAGACCCACGCCGGCAATGAAGAACCCGGCGACAATCCAGCAGACGGCGGCCGCGGCGACGGATGCAGCGTAGTAGAGTCCGGGCCTCGCTGTCCCGAGAGCAGACAGCGGATCCCTGGCTCCGGCCCCCAAACGGTATCCAAGCGGGAACAGGAGAGCGGAAAAAACAGCCCACGAGATGCCTTCGACCGCCATGAAAGCGGCGAAGCCTCCGGGACGGTCGAACGAGAGAAGATACGGGCATGGCGCTACGCGGAGCCCAATGAAGTAGAAAGGAACTGCCGAGATGAGAGCGGCGCCTGCGCCGCTCGCCACGCGGACTCCGGTTTTTCTCAGCCGTCGCCCGGCAAGGCCGACCACGCCGGCAAGGACCACAGCCTGCAGTCCAACGCCGAGGCATGAATTGGCTTTGCACAGGACCGAGACCCCCAGAACGGGAACCACCAGCTGCTTGAGCACCACGGCCACAACAGGAATCCCTAGAAGAACCCAAGGCCTTCTCAGGAATCCAACGGCCATTCCCATAAGGAGCATCCCCACACCCGCCAGGATGCCAGCGCGGAACGGAAGCCCGGTGGCCCGGACGGCATCGTTGAGCACCACTTCCGAGAGGCCCCACAGGGAGCCCAGAACCGCAATACCGATCCAGAGGTTCGCCGGATTCGCCCTTCTGTTTCCATCCCCATCCGTTGTCATCAGATCTTCTCCATTTGCACCATGTTGGGATCTCGCAAGCTCTCGCTTTATCACGTCGCTGCCACCGACAGCAATCGCGATTGATGGAGAGCGCAAGCGGCGGACAGCAGTATTCCCCAGTCCCAGTCACTTGTCACCCTGTCACCTGTCACTGG
>JAGLYR010000328.1 GCA_023132135.1 Candidatus Eiseniibacteriota bacterium
AACTGGTGAGAAATGCAGGCTAGTCGAAGACCTTGTAGCGGACATCTTCTTCCTGGATCTCCTCGACAGCCTCGGGCGGCGTGCCGGTGTACTGCCCGAGGAAACCCACATCCTCAAGATCGTACGGCTCCTCTGCCGAAAGCACCTCAACCTCGCGGGCGATCACTTCTATCTCGTAGCCGGGCGGAAGTGTCTTCCGGTCGATCACCACGGAGTACTTTCCGGGCTCCACCTCTCCAAGATAGTAGGACCCGTCGCGGCCCGTGATCGATCTGCCCGTGATGTTGCCTTCGCCATCGAGAAGCAGGATTCGCACGCCCCTGACGCCCTGGGGAGCTTTTTCCGGAGAGAGCACGGCCAGCTTTCCAGAGATCGAGCCGAATGCCGCAACGCCGAGATTCACCTGTGTGAACATTCCGGGCTGGATGTAGGCTTCCTGCGTGGCCTGGGTCGGCGTGTAGATAGCCGGAAGGGTTTCGGGCTCGAGGCTCACACGCACGTGGTGGCTGGGAGAGGCGTTGGCAATCACGTACTCACCGTTCCTGCCGGAGGAAGTGCGGCGGCGCGTGCTGCTCACTACGCTTATGTCTCGCAGCCCGGGTTCGCCGGAGTCGAGAAGACCGTTCGCGTTCAGGTCGAGGAACACCCTGCCCTTGACGCCGCCGGCGTCGGGATTGAGGTGAGTGTCCCGGACCAGGAAGGGACGACGGTCAACGAATCCGAAGAGTCCCGTGACCTGAAACCAGAGACTGAGAGACCAGTTCTCCGAGTAATAGCGGTTCTCCAACACAATCCTGCTGCGACTGGTACTGTCCAGCACGTACTCGAGCCGGTTGTCCACAACCGGATGATCGTCATGCCAGTCGTAGCCGAGCGCAAGGCGCCACTGCCACGACAGGCGCCCGAGCTGGCGGCGGCTCAGGTCAATATAGGAACGCTCCAGGTACCCGGAGAACCTGTGGGCAAAGGAGAGTCGCCAGCTTCTTCCGAGTCTCCTTGTCAAGTCGAACCTGGAGGTGAGGGGGCGCATTCCACCGAAGGTCCCGAATTGCAGGTCATTAAGTGCGGCATCCCTCCGGACGACATCATCACCGAACTGAAACATGCTTCTCAGAGTCCAATCCGGCGCCAGTGCGCTGTTCAAGCCAAGCATGTAGGAGCGTATGTGGCGGTCCGTCTCTGTCCAGGATTGATTGATGCCGAGTGTCAGGTCCGATTGCGGGACCAGTGTCTGGGAGACCCACCGGATCTGCGCTATTCGGAAAGCCATTGTGCCCGGCAACCTGCCGTCGAGGTTATCGCGAACATAGGCCCCGCCGAGCTGCAGCCGGTTGCCGGGACTCTGGTGCCACAGGAAGTTGATACGGCCGCCGGCCCGGTCTCTGAACGCGGCGTTCCGTCCCTCGAAGAAGGAAGGTCCGTACCAGAACACCCGGGGCCGGATGTGGATGTCGCGATGGTGGTAATCGCCGGCCAGCCTGAGAGCCCAGTCCGAACAGATGCCGTCCGGGTCGCTGCTGCGCGCAGCCTCGCCCGTGACCAACATCCGCCCGATCGGCTGCCACACCAGGCGAGAACCCAGGTGAAGGCTCTGCCTCGGCAACCAGTTGATTTCCTTCCCGAAGGCATTGAAAAGGACTACGTCATTCCGGTACAACTGGTCTTGGAATGCCCCGGACAAGCCGATTGTGAGATCCGGGGTTGCTCCGTAGAGCATCCGCCCTCCTGCGAAGATGCCCTGCGGGCTTCGCCGTTCCCTTGCTGTTAGCTGGCCGGCGCCCACACCGCCGAGGTAGGCGAGTTTCCCTTGGGAGAGAAGGAGATCGGATCCCAGTACTTCACGTTCGGTTTCCTCCACACTCCCGTCGGGGGCCACGCTGACGATGCGGATATCGTTGAGCCGATTGGTGAGGAGATTCAGACCCTCGAATCGGTATATGCCCATTCCGGGAGGGGCGTCGTCAAAAGGCCGGCTCAGCTGTGATCCCAACTCGCGGCCATTGATGAAGAGTGTAACATCCGACCCCAAAGGGACGTAGCCCTCAAAGATGTGTGAGGGCAGGAAGGTCTGCCGCCCGGTCGGGCCGGAGGTGGCGTCCCCGGGAGTGACCGTGCCGATGAGCCCGTTGACCCGGATTCCGACCAGATCAATGGATGGGAACACGAGCTCGGAAACACCGAAATGGTTGTCCCCGGCTGAGATCTCCGTCTGATCAAGCCAGGTGGTCCAGGAAACCCGCTCGGCCGTGATGCTCCTGTTCGACCCGTACGTGGCCTGCCTTACGGAGGCTACCAGGTTGCCGCCCATGAGTTGGGCCCAGAGATTGAGCTGCGGGACGGACATGCGGTCGGTGAATCTTGCATCGTTGCCAGAGTTGAGTACCCGGCTCCTCATTCTAACCATGGCGAAGTCGATGTCCGGGGGCGCGAGGCGGGCAATCCGGGCGGGGGGAAGATTGCCGGGCATGTCAAGACCTATGGTGTATTCCCCCATCCGTAGAAGCGAAGGCATGGACCGGGAGAGCTGCTCGAAGACTCGAAGCTTCTGATCCGTATGGAAAGTATACTCGTAAATCTGCTCATCCCAGCGGATGTCCATGCTGAGGATCTCGGCGAGCACATCTTCGGGGATGAAGATCTCAGGTGCATGAGTTACGTCTGAGATGCCGACCTCCTTCTCCACTGTGCGGGAGAAGGAGCCGGAAGTTACGATCCCGGCGGCATAGTCGACGACGACCTCAGGAGTGCCTTCCGGGCGGAAGATGAGGGACGTGCC
>JAGLYR010000329.1 GCA_023132135.1 Candidatus Eiseniibacteriota bacterium
GACTGGCCGAGAACCACGTCAAGAACAACGGGGCCAATGTAATCACGGGCAATGCTCTGGCGGAGTTCCTCGGCGAAAACGGGAAGCTCACGGGCGTCAAGCTCCAGGATGGTACCGAGCTGCAATGCGAACTGGCTGTTGTCGCCATCGGTGTGCGTCCCAACACCAGTCTCGCGGAGGAGGCGGGCATTCGAATCGGCAAGACCAGAGGCATTGAAGTCAACAGCCACATGCAGACCTCCGACCCGGACATCTACGCTGCCGGCGACTGTGTCGAGACAACACATCTCATCACAGGCGAGAAGACCCTGGCTCCGCTCGGCGACCTCGCAAACCTGGAGGGGCGTGTGGCGGGGCAGAACGTTATCCTGGGCAACAAGGCGACCTTTCCAGGGACTATCAAGACCGGTATCTGCAAGGTCTTCGACTACACGGCTGGTTCGACAGGCCTCTCCGAAGGCGAAGCGCGGAAAGAAGGATCGCGTAATGTCATCGCGACGATCTGCTCCGGGCTCGACAAGCCCAACTTCATGGGCGGCAAACTGGTTGTTCTCAAGATGGTGGCGGATGCTGAGACCGGGCGCATCCTCGGCGTGCAGGGAGTTGGTCCGGGAGATGTCAGCAAACGAATTGCCACGGCAGCATTTGCGATTCAGCAGAAGGCCACTGTGAGCGACATGGTCAACGCTGATCTGCCGTACGCCCCGCCCTTCTCGCTGGCGTTGGATCTTCTGATTGCTACGGCGCATGTGCTGGAAAACAAGATGCTCGGCCGGATGAAGGGCATTTCGACGGTAGAGGTAAAGAAGAAGATCGATGGGGGAGAGGACGTCTTCTTCATCGATACGCGCGGCCCCGACGAGTTCGAAGAAATGCGGCTCGGAATCGGTGAGACTCTGATTCCTCTGGGTGCATTGCGCACACGTCTGAAGGAACTGCCCCAGGAGAAGGACAAGGAGATCATCGCGTATTGCAAGATTTCCCTTCGCGGGTACGAGGCGGCGTGTTTCCTGGAGGCCAACGGCTGGAGCAATGTGAAGGTCATGGAAGGCGGCATTATGGCGTGGCCGTATGCCAGGGAGAAATGATGAACAGCGGGATCCGGGGCTGAAGGGCACCGCCCGACTGTGGCGATTTGCTCCGCGGGATCCTGCCGGGTCGGCAAATTGCCTTGCCGGGGTGCGGGTCTGAGTTGGCCCGGGCTTTCGCAAGTTCTGTCCGGTGTTGTCATTACTGCTTGCGGGATCGTTGTGGCACGGGCCTTGCGCCGCAATCATGCGGGAACAAGCGCCCCGGCAGACAGGACCGGGGCGCGGCCCTCAGGATTTGCCACGGCGAGGTTGCACAATGATGTCCGGAACTCCTCCCTTGAGCCCTACGGCAGCGATGGATCCTTGCGGAGCCATCACACAGCATTATCTCCACCACGCCCGGTCCGATTCATACGGGCAGAAGACGACATTCGTGTTTGATCTGCCGATGATGGAGGAAGTTACACTTGACGTTCGCAGTAACTCGGGACATTTGATCAAGAGCATCATCTCCGAGCGCCGGGCACATGGACGGCATGTTGTGACCTGGGATAATACCGATGACGCGGGAAACAAGGTTCCCACGGGCACATACTTCCTCCGGATGACGGCGGGAGCATTTACGGCCAGTAGCCCGTTTGCGGTCAAGTAGCCGGTAAACCGGACTTTCTCAAAAAGCTGTTGACACCCCCGGCTGTGGTTCATATATTCATGCGGTAGTTGTGATCAGATGCGGGGTGGAGCAGTCCGGTAGCTCGTTGGGCTCATAACCCAAAGGTCGCTGGTTCAAATCCAGCCCCCGCTACCAACTTAAGTCCCCGGGGCTCTTCGAGTTCCGGGGACGACTACTTTCAGGGTGGGAGTCGTCTTCGGGGGTTTTGCTACCGTTTTGCTACCATTTCGAGTTGACCAACAGAAACCCAGAGTCGCATCCAGCCTTTCGCCGACCGATGCATTAGTCTCGGGCATCACATGGCCGTATCGATCGAGCGTCGTTTGGATCGACGCATGACCCACCTGAGACTGGATGAACTTCACGTTCTCCCCCTGTGCAATGAGCATCGTAACGTACGTGTGCCGCAAATCATGGAACCGGATCTTTCGAAGTCCTGCACGCCTCAGCGCCGGTAGGAACTCTCTCTTGACGAGGTTATCACCGTCGAGAAAGGTTCCAGCCCTCGAGGCGAAGACCAGATCCTTGTCATTCGGTGCCGATCTCAGCCTGTATTTCTTGAGGGTGTGGGCGAGGGTGGAGGACATCACGATAGCCCGGAGCGATCCTCTGGATTTCGGGGTCTGGAACCGACCACCCCACAGTGACCGCCGAACGTGGATCATCCCGTTCTCCCAGTCAATGTCTCCCCACTGGAGTCCAAGCAGTTCTCCTCGCCGCATTCCGGTCATGACCGCTGTCAGGAAGAATGGGTAGAACTCTTCGCTGACATTCTCCAGGAAGAGCCGGACCTCGTCCGGAGTGAGGAAGTCCATCTCCTGATGATTTTCCCTGGGCTTCTCCACGTACCGAGCAGGATTCGACCGCAGGTATCCCCAGCGCACGGCAATCGTCAGCATCTTCTTGAGTGGGACCAGAGAGTTGTTGATGGACTTGGGACTGAGCTTGCCCTCGTCCAGCTTCTCCGAGACGTACGTCTGTACGTCCTCCGGGGTGATATCCGCCAGTCTCATGTACCCAAAGAAAGGAATCAGATGTTTCCGAAGCCAGTTCTGATACCCCCTCAGGGTCGATGGCTTGATCGCCGTCCTGCAATACTCCCGAAGCCATTTCTCAGCGAACTCCTGGAAGGTGACCTTGGGGAGATCCCGATAGGTACCCTTGTTGATGGCCTCCAACCGCTCTGTCAGGACTCGCTGGGCCTCTCTCTTGCTCGGACCGACCGCTTCCCACTTCCGCTTTCCACGGAGCGGGTAGATGACCGTGTAGTTCTTGCCTCTCTTCTTAATGAAACCCCTGGCCATTCTTTACCTCCTTCCCCCACCAGGGGCCCAAACAGCTACTGTAATTATAACATACGGAGCCGCTGAAGTCCCGTCCGGACTTCGCCGACCCGGACGGGAGAATCCTGAGACCCACGCTGGCTCTTCTTGCATCTACTTGCGTCCTCGGTGGTCCTCGATGAATCCCTCTACTTCTTCCTTACGGAATCGTACGTAGCGTCCCAGCTTCACATGTGGGATCCTCTCAGGACCCCTGCGTCTCGTACGGTCATAGATCCAGGACGGCGGGACCTTGAACAGGTCCGCGATTTCCTGGACGGTCAGAAGCTGTTCCACCACCAATCCTCCCCTAGTTCCACTGCTCCTTGTCCTCTGAGCAGCGAATGCTTTCCCCGTATTCGCCACCTCTCAAGCGATTGGTCAACGTTAGAATCTCGCCTCGAGGCCTCTGGTCTATTGCTCCCTAGCAGCAGGTTTCGGTTTCACCTCTGCCAGCATACTCGGCACCTCGAAATCCGAGCACACCTCGGGCATCAGGAACCTGCCCTTCCTGTGGGACAGGCCTCCTGGGAACAATGCTTCCTGCAAGTACTTCTTCAGACGAAAGGGTGCCAGATACCAGATCCAACCCCATTCGGGATTTCGGTCTCGGATACACACCAGAATGGTCTCACGGCGCCACTCTTCGCACGGACTCCGTTTCAGCTCTCCCGTTATCTCTGCGCTCCATGCCTTCTTCTTTCCCGCCTTCAGCCGCAGGTTGTCCAGGAGATCCAGGAAACCTCCCTCGACCTCTTCCTTTCGCACACGAGTCTTCGGACAACCTCTTCCACAGAAGTAGTACGGGTATGACCCACCTCTGCCGGTCGAGCGGGATCCTGTCATCGAAGCGTCACATACGTGACAGTCTAGGTGGCCCCGGAGAGGGAAGTCCGGATTGTCCCTCGATCGGCGTACCCTGCGCTTCGGATTCACTCCTAGCTTCCCGCCGTTGTTGCCCGCGGTGTCGGGGTTCTCCCGTGCCCTCCTTCGCGCCCATCCTTCCTTCGCACGGACAGACATGCAGTCCTTCTGCCACTCGGCTAGAACCACGGCGATTCGTTCTGCCAGTTGTCCCATAACACCTCCTCCAATGAATTCGGTCACAGATCGGATTCTCACATCGTATCGCGAGAGCTCGTCTCGAACACGATAGTGGTGGTCGAAATCCCGAGATAACCTGCTCACCTCGAAGACCAGCACGATGTCCACCCTGGCTGCATTCTCAGAACAGAACTTGAGCATCTCCCCCAGCTTGGGGCGGTCCAGCGTCCAACCCGGGTATCCCTCTTCCCGGAAGATCCTCAGAATCTTGATTCTGTGCCTCGCGCAGTACTTCCGACACCGTTGCTCTTGCCTTCTAAGATGGCGCTTCTTCACCTGCC
>JAGLYR010000033.1 GCA_023132135.1 Candidatus Eiseniibacteriota bacterium
CAACGCAGTCCAGACACAGCCTGCGCCCCTCGCAGCAGGGATTCATGAATAATCCAGGCTAGATGATGACAACGGGATCCCCTTCTTCCACGCGGTCGAAAAGATCAAGGATGTCGGCGTTGGTCATGCGGATGCAGCCTCCGGACACCGGGGTCCCGATTTCCCTCTCGTGATTGGTGCCGTGGATGTAGATGCAGCGCGCGAGGGAATCCACGCCTTCCCCCCGGTTGACGCCCTCCTCCAGACCCTCCAGTGTCAGGATCCTCGTCAGGATCAGATCGTCTTCCGTCCCCTCTCCCACCCCGGGAGTCCAGACTGCCCCGGTCGGGACTCTAGACTTGAAGACTGTACCCTCCGCCACTCCAGCGCCGATCTTCTTCGCTATCCTGTGCACCCCCGGAGGGGTTCCCCCGGATCCTTCCTTCGCACTGAGTCCGATCCTTGCTGTGGAGACCGGGTATCCCGTCTCGGTGACACCACGCGAGAGAAGCAGCAGGCGCTGGTCGGCCACACTGACGAACACACACCGCCCGGGGACTTCGCCCAGACAGCGGCTGAGACATTCGTTGGCTTTGGCGATGGACTTCGCTTCGCTTGCCATCCTGCCCGATCCTTCACCTGCGGTACGTCAGAGGAATTGGACGTTGAAACATGTTACCCCACAACGCGTTACCCGTTTACTCAATACACTGAGTAAATTTACTCAATACACTGAGTAAATGTCGAGCTCGTTTTCCGGCGAAATGTCAGGCCGATTGAGAGTCGTGTGTCGGAACAGTCAAGGGGTTCAGGAAGGAGTGACCAAGAACGAGGGCATTGGAGGGGTTGAAGCCCCCGGAGGGGGCGACTCAATGCTAGCCCCGGGTGAAGCACGACCCGGGGAACAGGGGACCACAGAGGAACCCTTTCGCGCTCTGCCCCGTCCCCCATCTGTGTAATCTGCGAATGCCGGGTCTTGTCTCCCTACCGGGCGGAACCTGCGAGGGATTGATACAGCGCCGACATCTCCTGGCCCACTTTGCGGTAATCGTGGCGGGCAAGAACGAGTTCCTGGCCTCTGGCTCCCAGCTCCCGGCGGCGATTCTCATCCTCCAGCAACCGGATGGCCTCGCGCGCAAAATCGTCCGGTTCATCAGCCACGACCAGGTGCTTCCCCGGTTCCACTTCAATTCCTTCGCACCCAAGCGTCGTGCTCAGGACCGCGCGCTTCATCGCCAGGGCTTCTATGATCTTCACCCGAACGCCGCTCCCGATGCGGAGGGGAACCAGGACAATTCGAGACCGGGCCATCAGATCGTGGGCATTCTCGACTTCCCCCAAAATCCGGATTCCCGGGCCCCGTTGGGCAATACTCTTCAGCCACGGAGGGGGCGAGGAACCGGCGATCGCAACCGTAGCCATGGGCCGGAAATGGAGAATCCGCGGAAGGATCTCGTCCACAAACCACTCGAGGGAATCGACATTGGGCAGCCAGCGGAGAGACCCGATCCAGAGCAGGTCGATGTCCTCCGCGGCGGAGATCTCCGAGAGAGAGAGCGCATCCACCGAGAGCGGTAGCCACGAAACGCGGGAACGCGGAGAGAGCGCCGAGAGCGCATCCGCATCCGCTTCGGAAAACGTCAGCACCCGATCGAGCCGCCCGCAGACCTCGGCCTCGTACTTCAGCATCTTCCGCCACTGCAGGCGGGCGTACCACCGCCGGCCTGCACGGCGCTGCATATGGTAGAAGAGCTCGTGCACCCGGGACTGTATGTTGTGCTCGTACAGAACAACCGGATACCGCGCGGCTGTCCCGCGGGACTCCAGAAGATGCGCCGTGTGCAGGCTGGCGAGATGGGCCACATCGAACCGGTATTCCTCGTCCAGAGACCGAATCACGGATCCGGCTTTCACGCGCATGTACTTCCGGATAGGCACCGGCTCTTTCTCGAACAGGTTTGAGAAGAATCGCCACGTTGTTGTCGGACTCACGCCGGGGACAAGGACCGTTCTTTCGACTCCTTCGATCCGGGGCGCATCTGCAGGAACTCCTCCGGGGACGAGGCAGACCAGGACAACCCTGTGGCCGGCCTCAATCAGACCGCGCAGGTGGTAGTAGTTGGCGATGAGGCCGCCGCCGCCCTCCGGAGAGGGGATTTCGGTTGCCACAAAGAGAATCTTCATCCAGGCCCCCCATGTTCGGCAGGTAACGAGTAACGTAAGGTGTAGGACATGAAACGTAAAGGGCAAAATCTGTCCACCGAGGCGGCCGCCCTTGACGGCCGCGGTCGTGAGTGACTACAATTCCCCACGAAGGAGATTGCCGTGTTGCAGGAATCCAGCCGGAGAGAAGAGGCCTCATCATGGAGCCATGTGGGCCTTGCGTCAGGCAGCGGGCTTGCCGCCGGAGCGCTCGCCGGGATCGTTGAGCACCTCGCTCTCCATGCCGGCTTTTCCATTGAGAACTTCCGGGAGTTGCTGTACGCGCTCGCTGTTTTCGCCGCGGTCGGATCTGTCACTGGATTCGTACTTGGAGCCATCCTCGCAGCCGGCAGGCTGATTCGCAGATCCTGGAAAACCAGCGGGACCCTTTCCGCCGCTCTTGCCTTTCACATCGCATTCTTCCTTTTGCTGGTCGTCGCGTACCGTCTGAACGTCCGGACCGGAATGACTCCACTGGGACTGTCGGCACGGCTGGTTCTCAACGGCGCCTGCGCCGCCGGAGCCGTCGGCGTCGGCGTGGTCCTGCACCGCCTGCTCCTTGGTGCCCGGCAGGGAATCCTTGCCCGCGTCGCCCAACGACTGCATCCCGTCACGCCGGTTCTCAGTGCGGTTCCGATTCTCGTCATCGTTGCCCTCGGCGGCTTCGCCGCCATCCAGGCCATTGGCGGCCACCCGGCCGCTCGAGCTCCCGCGGGCATCTCCCGGGCCGGACGACCAAACGTCGTCCTCATTGTAATCAATGCTCTCCGGAAAGATCACGTCTCAGGATATGGATACGAGCGAAGGACCACCCTTGCCCTGGACCACTTGATGGACGACTCGATCTCCTTCGAGAACGCCTTCGCCGCCTCCGGCGGGACGGTTCCCTCCGTGGTTTCCATCCTCACCGGGGTCGGGCCCGCTGTTCACCGGGCGGCGCAGTGGGGCGCGCCGCTGCCTGCAGAGCTGACAACTCTGGCCGAATCCATGGCAGCCGCAGGCTACGTGTGCGGCGCCTTCCTGGGCAACCGCGTGATGGACTCGGTAACCAGCCACGATCGAGGTTTCCATGATCGCTACCCGCCCCGCAAACCTTTCTGGTGTTTCCGCATGCAAACGACCGTGGAAGGGATTGCAGCGCACGTTCTCCGGCGCACACCCCTCCAGGTCGACCGGTTGTTCAGTGAAGCCGAGAGATGGATGGACCGAAACCGTGGGTGTCCCTTCTTCGCCTTTATCCACCTGTCGGAACCCAGCCCGCCCTATGAACCGCCGCCTCCCTACGATCGGCTGTTCGATCCGGAGTACGACGGCCTCCATCTGCGGACCCCTCCTATCGAACTGGCCCGAAGCACCGGGGGATTCCTGGACTGGGATCCGCTGGAGCCGGCGGCCGCGGCCCTGCCCGCACCGGTGCGCCGAAACATGATTGCCCTCTACGACGGCGAGATCGCGTACGTCGACTCCCGCATCGACGTATTTCTCAAGGGACTCCAGGAGCGCGGGACCTATGACAGGACACTGATCGTCGTCACGGCGGACCACGGCGAGGAGTTCTTCGAACACCACGGCTGGTTCCACGGGCAATCTCTCTTCGACGAGCTGGTCCGGGTGCCGCTGGTTGTGAAGCTGCCCGGACAGGCCCGGGCCGGTACCCGTCGAGAGGATCCTGCAGCCGGCGCGGACATCATGCCCTCTATCCTGTCCGTCGCCGGGCTTGCCAATCCGCAGAGCGTCGGCGGGATCGATCTCTTCGGGACAGTCAGTGCGCACCCTGAAGACCGGCCGGTCTTCTCCGAGCGTCCTCCCTTCCTCTACTCTGTTCGCGAGGGGCGGTGGAAACTTATCCATAAGAAGACTCCCTGGACGAACTACGTCCGTCTCTTCGACGTCGACGCGGACCCTCAGGAGCTCACCAACGTGGCGAATGAGTACCCGGAAGTCCGGGATCGCCTGGTCCGAATGCTCCAGCCGCGAATGGCCACGGCGCCCGCGAGTGGGACTTCGATGCCATCGGGTGAGCTGAATGACTTCCAGCAGGAGAGGTTGAAGGAGCTGGGCTACGTGCAATAAAACCAGTCCCTAGTGCGTAGTCCCT
>JAGLYR010000330.1 GCA_023132135.1 Candidatus Eiseniibacteriota bacterium
AAGTGTCGAGTGTCGAGGAAATAGGGCAGGGTTCCGCAGGCTAGACGGGACTATGCTCTGCTTTTCCTTGTCGCCGCGTTGCCTATACCGCCGTCACCCGGAACAGAATGCCGTCGGGGTCGGGGCAGCACAGGTCCGTGGTCTCCCGGATCCAGTCGTCCCCGGGGAGTTCGTTTTCCCGCTGCTTACCGATAAGGAAGGGAATCAGGCTCTGGAGGGCAAACATGCACATGGTCTTTCCCTGCGGGATCTCGATCCGTCCTTGTCCCCGCACGTAGAAGCAGTCTCCCACCCTGTGACCGGCGCCACAACGCTTCCTGATCTCCGCCACCTCGATCTTCAGATCCTTCATGTCGCTCCTCCATGAATAGGGGTGTCTTTCGCCCAAAGGGTACCAAATCTGCTGCCTACTCGCAAGATCTGTAACAAATACCGCCGCGGGCGGGTGACTGCGAGGAAGGGACTTGATTTCGGGACGCTGAAGTGGTATAATGTGTTGCGATTGAAGGGGGCGGACATCCTCGTTCGCCCCGTAGTGTTTGTGCCTTGCCGTGGGCAGGAGACAGAACACTGATTGTGGTTCTGAGTGGAGAGGAGATCCAACAATGAAGAAGGGCATGCTCTGGGGAATGGTAGCGATCATGGTCGGCGGGTTTGCTCTCAACAATCTTGCCCTGGCTCAAGACGGCCCGGAGTATCCCGAGGGTCCGCCGGTGTATCCGGAGGGCTACTGGGATGTACAGGGAAACGACCGCATCCCCCTGATTCAGCAGATGATCGAGGAGAAGGGTCTCTGTTGGACGGCGGGTCCAACATCAATGTCCAATCTCACGGACCAGGAGAAGCAGCAGCGCCTGGGTCTCAGCCCTTTCATCGAGGATCTGGCGCCGCCCGATCCCTATCCCTCGACCAGGTCGGAAAAAGGCCTGCCGGCGGTTTTCGACTGGCGGACGCAGTTGAAATGCACGTATGCGGAGCAGCAGGGCAACTGCGGTTCCTGCTGGCTTCACGCGCCGATAGCAACGTTGGAAGCAGCGATTCTGATCTACGAAGACCAGCGGTTGGATCTCTCCGAGCAGCACATCCTCTCCTGCGTCTCCTACGGCTGGGGATGCAACGGAGGTCAGCCCTACCAGGCCTTCAACAAGCTCAGGGACTATGGGGCGATCCTGGAAGAGTGCATGCCCTACCAGGCGAATCACAACATACCCTGCACGGAGGACGACTGCGAAGTGGTCACGTTTCTGGACGGCTACTACTCCGTGAGCCTGAGCACCCTGGATATCAAGAACGCCATCTATGACTACGGTCCGGTGAACTCCGACATATGGGCGTTCGATGACTTGAATTCCTACCAGGAAGGTTGCTACGACAACGTTCCGATGCACTCGGCCAACCATTGCGTCATGATCTGTGGGTGGGACGATACCGAGTGTGATGGCCAGGGAGCCTGGATCTGCAAGAACAGCTGGGGTGTGAACTGGGGACTGAACGGCTTCTTCTACATCAAGTACGGGGCGTCCGGTATCGGGCGCGGGGTCAAGCGTCTGGAGTACACACCCAAGATGCACCTGCTGAAACCGGACGGCTACGCGGTGGATGCAGGCGGCAAGGGAAATGGCAACGGGTTTCTGGATCCGGGCG
>JAGLYR010000331.1 GCA_023132135.1 Candidatus Eiseniibacteriota bacterium
GCCGGGAGATATCGCTCCCGACGGGGGGGCTGATATCCAACAGGGCGTCGCGCCGCACTGCCAGCCGCCATACCGAGAGAAGCACGAAGACAAGCAGGCCCAAAGGGAGAGTCCACCAGTAGCGGACGAACTCTGCGAAGGTCATTCGACGGGAACCGCCCAGCAGGAAAAGGAGGTCGCCCCCTCCCCCGCCGACCAGCAACCAGGTCCACTGCCCGTTATCCAACTCGCCGATGTAGTCATTCTCCAGATATCGCGGGGTGCCGGTGAAGGTAACAGTCCCTTCGCCCAAGCGGACCTGGAGCAGGGCCGCGGCGGTCCCGGGTACGTCCAGTCGGGCCGTCACCTCTGCCGCACCCTGGGTCATGAACCGGACATCATGAGAGATAGCATAGTGGATCTCCAGGGGCGGGGCATCGGGACGTTCCAGGCTCCCCTGAGAGATCTGTCGCCGATAGAGATCTGAAAGGCTGGACTGATCGCTTCCGATTGGATTGCCGTTCCCCCAGACGAGCTTGACGTTCGCGAACTTGAGCAGCGCCTTCCAGGTCTCCTCCTCGGCGAGGTATGTCCCTGTAAGTTCCTGTGGAAAGACCAGAGTCAGATGGCCGCCGGAATGTACCCAGGCAATCAGGGAACTCCGGAAGAACGGGCTGTAGTATTCGGCAGCATCCAGAATGACGGAGGCAGTACCGGCGGGGACCTCGTTCAAGAGAGGGGCCGGACTGTCCAGGACAGCTATCCCCTCCCCCTCGGCCCAACGACGCATGGCCTGGTAGGGATCTCGGCGGACCTCGGCCGATACCTGCCGGGTGATAATCGTGGTTTGCGTCTCCAGATTATTCGCAAGACCATAGGCAATACCCCCGAGGATCAGAACCACCCCAAGAATCAATAGCCCGCGGTCGACGGAAATCTTCATCCGGCGGCCTCTCCCCCGACGAGACGGCGCAGGAGGGCAACCGATCCGGCAAAGGCCGCGGCGTTCTCCTCACCGATATCGTGGGCATAGGCTACCCGCTGCCAATGACGCACCGCCCATTCGAAATCGTCGATCCAGCCGGTTGACTCGGGGTTCATCCCGGCGGTTACGCGGACGGCCTGCAGACAGTCGCCCTCAGTTGCCTGCGGTCCGAAATTGGTACCGAAGCGATCGCTCCAACCGTCCACCAGACCCCTGTAGACCATAGCCCAGGCCTCCCTGACAGCCCCGTCGGCGAAGAGCTGTTCGGCCGCCTCCGGGTGGTCAGGACAGGTCGGCCGGGCGGTGTGTTGTGGCGCTCCTATTCGGTCGCGGGATCGCACCGGGGAATTCATGGCATGGAATAGGTTTCGGTTCCGCCAGAGCACGTGGAGCAAGGCCGCCGCGCCGGCGACGATGAGGGCCCACTTGAGAATCACGGCAAACAGATCAAACTGGAATCCATTGACGTCATCGGTCGAGACAAGATTCTCCCAGTTGTCTTCACGCCATCGCAAGACGGTCCGCTCTTCCTGGTAACCGAAGTCCGGGGAATCGAGTACAGCCCGCAACTCCGCCAACGGAGTCTCCGCGGGCACTTGATCGGCCATGGCAGGTCGGACCACCCCAGAAACAAGAAGGAGGGCAAGGAGAAAGACTGTGGCGCCCCGGAGGTGGTTGGACTCGAACCCGGCCCCTCGGGGGGGCGATCCGGCTGCCCGGAAGGCCACTTCCAGATCCCAACCCTCCAGCTCCACCCGGCGGTTGATGTAGAGGCCGAAACCCATGGCGACGTAGAGTGGTTCGAACAAGAGAACATGGGCGGCGAAGAGACCATAGAGGACTCGCCACACACCGGGCGTACTGAGGTCCGGGTGCCACCAGATCAATTCCGGCATAAGTGATTGCAGCTGGAGAAAAAAGGCGGTTTCACCGACGAGGAGAGCCACCTCAACACACAGGAGGATAGCTGTCAGGGAAAAAGCGAAGCCCCGGCCGTCCCGGCCAAGTACCGCCAGACGCCGACGGCCGGCACTGCCCCTCAGGCCCTCCAGTGCCCGAGCCGGGGCGGTGAAGCTCCTCCACGGGGACAAGCGCCGCCAGGTGAGATCACCAAGGAGACCGGAAGCGAGGCTGCGGATGAAACCCCGCCGGAGCTCTCTCCTGGTGACCTCGGGTCGGAAGAAACCCGTAGCGATGGGGTGGAGGGCAAAGCGGCCCCACAGGGGCTTGAGCCACCATACGATGAGGAAAGCGATCCAGATCAACCGCTCGGGAAAGAACACCCCCAAACCGACAGCCACCGGGATGTAAAGGGTGGCCAATCGAGGGTAAAGATGCCCGGCAAAACGCCGGTAGAGGATAATCCCAGCGTCCATTGCCTCCCAGCCCCCGCAGCGGCGCAGGACGAGGGCGGTGTTGCCGATTGTCACTCGGACCTCCCCGCCAGAAGGAAATAGAGAAGCACCAAGAGCCACAGGACGCCGCCGACGGCGTACTTGAGTGACGGCTCCAGGGGGGCAGAGGACCAGAAGGCTTCCAAACTCGCGGCCACCACCAGGAACAGTACGCTGCCGTAGATCAAAGGCATCATGGCGCGGCCGGTGTCCTTCAAATGGGCCAATCGGCCCTTCCGGTTCGGGGGCGCCAGGACACTGAATCCCAATTTCCAGCCGGCGCCCGCACAGAACACCAGGGCCGTCATCTCGAAAGCGCTGTGGCCAATCACAAAGGGGAAGAAGGTATGGTGGTATCCCAGGGCGCTGATATACCCCGCAGCGGCCCCCAGAAAAACGGCATTGTAAAGGAAGAAAATCAAGCTCCCCACTCCTGCGAGGAGGCCTCCGGCGAATGTACGAAAGGCGATGGAAATGTTGTTGTAGATATAGAATCC
>JAGLYR010000332.1 GCA_023132135.1 Candidatus Eiseniibacteriota bacterium
TCCTGAATAACCCAGGCTATGACCCCGGCGATTCATGGAGAGCGGCATCGGCGGACAGCAATATTCCCCAATCCCAGTCGCTTGTTACCCTTCCACCCGACACCGTGTTTGTGCCGCGGGGCCCTCAATGCCATGGACAACCTTCCAGGCGGGAAGCCCCCAAATCGCTTGACTCAAGTGGCACAAGCCGGTTTACTATCTGGATTCGGCCCCGGAGTTTTCGCGTTTGTGCGTAGGAGGCCGACTCCGCAAAGCGGTTGTTTTCCCGTGGATCACTCTGGTCATGGCCTGTTGCAGCCCGGGTTGTTGCATAATCCAGGCCAAGGAGGAATAGCCTTGAATCGCTCCCGTTTTGTCATCGTCGTTGCGGGCCTGTGCGCCCTGGTTGCGGCGGTGAGCACGGCAGCCCACGGCCAATTTCCGGTGGAAGAAGTCCTGTCTGCCAAGGGCTTTGTTTCCGTGGACAAGGTCGCCTTGGGCAGCAGCTTTCAGATTGGGGTGGAGGTCCGGATTGTTCCCCCATGGCACGTGAATGCGCACGTACCCACGGGAGACTTCATGGTCCCTACGGAGCTTCTCCTCGAAGCGACACCGGGGGTGACCATTGGCCGGACGGTGTATCCACGCCCGGTGATGACCCGGCTGGATTTCAGCGACGAGGTCCTGGCCGTGTACCAGGGACGGGTGGTTCTGGGCTCCACCGGCAGCGTTTCGGAGTCGGCGGAGCTGGGGCCGACCACGATTCATGCGATCCTCAGCTACCAGGCTTGCAACGATGAGGCCTGTATCCCACCTGCCGAGGTGGAGTTCGAGATTACCCTGGAGATTGTTGAGGCTGGATCTCCCTCGACCTCCACGCACGCGGAGATCTTCGAGAGCTTCCCGGAGGACGCGCCGCGGGTTGGGGCCGAAGGCGAGAGCGGATTGGGCGGTAAAATCCGGGAGGAGGGTCTCCTCTTTGTCTTGCTCATGGTGTTTGTCTGGGGTTTGGGTCTCAATCTGACTCCCTGTGTCTACCCGATGATTCCACTGACCGTCGGGTACTTCGGAGCACAGGCCCAGGGACGGATGTCGGCCCGGCTGTGGCTGGGCTTCATGTATTTTCTGGGTATCGCCATCATGTATTCCGCTCTCGGGGTCATTGCCGCAGCAACCGGAGGACTCTTCGGGGCGGCTCTCCAGAGCCCTGTTGTGTTGATTGTGGTGGCGGCCATTCTCGTGGCCCTCGCCCTCAGTATGTTCGGATTGTGGGAAATCCGGCTTCCGACCTCCCTGATGAGGGTTGGCGGAGGCGCCCGCCGGGGCGGCTTGGGGGCACTGGTGATGGGGTTCACCGTGGGCATCGTGGCCGCTCCGTGTGTTGGAGCCATGATCGCCGCGCTCTTGATCTACGTGGCCGAGGTGGGAGATCTCTTCCTGGGTTTCTGGCTGTTCTTCGCCCTCTCCTGCGGTCTTGGGTTGCCCTTCCTCGTTCTGGCCGTGTTCTCCAGTTCCATCAGCAGTCTGCCCAAGTCGGGCGAGTGGATGAGCTGGGTCAAGAGGTTCTTTGGAGTCGTGCTGATTGTCATGGCGGTCTACTTCCTGAGAACCATCCTCCCCAGTGTGGTTGTGCACTACCTTCTTCCCCTCTGCATTGTGGTCGGTGCGATCTATCTGGGTTTCATAGATCGCACCCAAACAACGTCCAGAGCCTTTTCGTGGTTGAAGCGCGGGATTGGGCTGGTTGGAATCATCGTGGTCATCTGGATGCTCATGGCCAAGAAGGAACTTCCCGCTGTTGCATGGGAACCCTACACGGACTCGCTGTACAGTGAGGCGGTCTCGGGACAAAAGCCGGTGATCATCGATTTCACGGCGGACTGGTGCATCCCCTGCCATGAGCTCGAGAAGTACACCTTCACCGACTCCCGAGTGCTGCAACGCGCCTCCGATTTCGCCATGTTGCGGGTCGACCTCACTCGTTCCGGCGATACGGCGGCCCGGTCCATGAAGGAGCGATTCGAAGTCGTGGGTGTGCCGACCCTTGTTTTCGTGACGTCCTCCGGGCAGGAGGTCATGGATCTGAGGGTGGTTGGCTTCATTGAGGCGAATGAGTTCCTGGAGAGGATGGAGGAACTGGCCGGGAGGCAGGAATAAGGGCAAGGGCAAGGACTTGACCCCTTGGCGTGGTCGTGCTAGAATGTTATAGGTACCGTGGCCTGAGTCGAAGGGGCAGCATGAGCATTATCTACCTGGCACGGCATGGCCAGACGGAGTGGAACCATGGGGTTTCCCGCTACTGCGGGGCTACTGATGTGGAGCTCAACGAAACCGGCAAGGCGCAAGCGCAGCATCTTGCCGAAAGGCTGAAGGAAACCCGTCTTCAGGCCATCTACTCCAGTCCTCTCAAGCGCGCTCTCCTTACGGCACAGATTGTCGGCGATCGCCTGAATCTCCCTGTGACAGTGGACGAAGGATTCCGGGAAATCCACTACGGAGTCTGGGAAGGGCTGACGCATGCGCGGATTCTCTCCGGGTACGCGGACATTCGGGCCCAGTGGGAAGGCGACCCGGCAACCGTGAAGCCTCCTGGAGGGGAGACGGGCATCGAGGTGGCTGAGCGGGCACTTGCCTCGCTGAGGAGAATTCTGGAAGAGGAGAAGCACGAGAGATTCCTCATCGTTTCCCACAAGACCGTGCATCGGCTGATCCTCTGCGCGTGCCTTGGCGTTGACTTGACCGATTACCGGCGCAGGTTTTCGCTGGGCAACGCGGCCCTGAGCGCCCTCGAACATGACCAGAGCAGCTTTCTTCTAGGTCTTCACAATGACAAGTGTCATCTTGCGGAGCTCTCCGCGAACCGCAGAAAGGTGGGAGAAGGTGTCTGAAGCCGGCTTTCCTCTCAGTCGTGAAGTAGTGGACCGGATCATCAAGGGGCAGCGCATCGACATGGACCGGGTGAACATCCGGGAGATGGCGAAGGTCGTCAAGGTGGCGGAGGAGGAACTGGGTGTCGAGTACATCCGGATGGAGATCGGAATCCCGGGTCTGCCCCTGAGCAGCATCGCTTCCCAGGCCGAGGCGGAGATTTTCGAAGAAGGGAAGGGAAGCGAGTATCCACCGCTTGAGGGAACGGACCGGTTGCGGAAAGCCACTTCCCGGTTCGTGAAAATGTTCCTCAATGTGGATGTTCCATGGCAGTACTGCGTGGCTACCAACGGGGCAATGCAGGGAGGCTTCGTGTCCCAGGCCATCGCAGGTGAGCTCCATCCCGACCGCAAGACGATCCTGTACATCGATCCCAGCTTCCCGGTCAACCGGCTCCAGGCGAGGTTCCTCGGGCTCCATGTGGATTCGGTCGATCTCTTCGACTACCGAGGCGATAATCTGGTCTCAGCCATCGAGGAGCGTTTCCGCCGGGGAGACGTCGGCGGGCTTCTGTGGTCCACGCCCAACAACCCCTCCTGGGTCGTTCTCACGGATGGGGAGACCCGGGGAATCGGTGAATTGCTCGACCGGTACGAAGTGATCGGGATCGAGGATCTGGCGTACATCTGCATGGACTTCCGGCACGACTACAGCAAGCCGGGCCAACCTCCGTACCCCCCGTGTGTCGGTCACTACGCCGAGAACTTCATCATTCTTCTGAGCGGGTCCAAGGCATTCAACTACGCCGGGCAGCGGATCGGTGTGTCGGCCGTGTCGCCTGCTCTGGCGGAGAAGCGGTATCCCAATCTCGCCCATCGCTTCGGGAGCGACCTCGTGGGCGAGGCGTACATGAAGGGCGCCATGTATCCCATGACGGCGGGGGTGGCGCAGTCCTCTCAGAATGGACTGGCAGCCCTGATGGAGAAAGCCTGCGATGGGGAGTACGACTTCGTGGGGCAGGTGAGGGAGTATGCCGGCAGGGCGAAGCATATGAAGAAAACTATGCTCTCCAGCGGATTCAGTCTCGTGTACGACAACGATCTTGGGAAGCCCCTGGCGGACGGATTCTACTTCACCGTCCGGTACAATGGGCTCACGGCCGGGGACCTCCTCCGCGAAATGCTGTGCTACGGGCTGAGCGCCATTCCACTCTCGGTGGCCGGGAGCAAATCCACTGACGGGATCCGCATCTGCGTGTCCAAGATCACACCGGATCTTATGGAAGGATTCGACTACCGGGTCCGGCGCTTCCACGAAGATCACTCTGTGGCGCCGGCGAACACCTAGCCTGGGTTATTCAGGAATC
>JAGLYR010000333.1 GCA_023132135.1 Candidatus Eiseniibacteriota bacterium
AGCAGGACTGTCAGTGGTCTGCCCGGATGCCCGGGTTGCCGCGGGAGCGAAGAAGGAGAGCGGATGGAAGGTTCTGATGGTCGAAGGGCCGCTGGACCTTTACTTGACCGGGGTCCTGGCGTGCCTGACCGGCCCCCTGGCTCGGGAAGGGATCAGCGTCTTTGCCCTGTCTACCTATGACACGGACTATCTCCTGGTGAAGAAAGAGCAGTTGGAAAAGGCGATTCAGGTATTGGGGGTAGAGGGGTACGACATAGAGGAAGGCTGCAGGGAGCAGGGGGAATAGATGGGTGTAGGGGTTGTGAGGAAGGAATGAATACGCGCCCGTGAGCTGCCCGTTCTTACTGAATCAATCTGGAGTTGAACATGAATGTTGCCGATAGAACCGAGTCGTTTCAGGAATCTGTCATCCGCAAGATGACCCGGGTATGCCAGCGATACCAGGGGATCAACCTGGCCCAGGGGTTTCCGGAGAAGGACCCGCCGGACGAGGTGGTCAGGGAGGCCGTGCGGGCCATCCAGCAGGGGAATAACCAGTATTCCATCACCTGGGGGCTGCCGGCGCTCCGCGAGGCGGTGGCCGGGAAATTCTCCCGTTTCGCCGGCCTGAGGGCCGACCCGGAGACAGAGATCACCATCACTTGCGGTTGCAGCGAAGCCATCGTGGCTTCGGTGATGGCCCTGGTGAATCCCGGCGAAAGGGTAATCGTCTTCGAGCCCTTCTACGAGAACTACCTGCCCGCATTGGCCCTTTGCGGGGGAATCCCGGAGTTCGTCCGATTGCGGGACCCGAACTGGGCCCTGGACCCGGATGAACTGAAGAAGGCCTTCTCGAGAACGCCCAAGGCGCTGATCCTGAGTACGCCATGCAACCCCTCCGGGAAGGTCTTTTCCCGGGAGGAGATGGAGATGATTGCCGGATTCTGCCGGGAGTACGGGACTATCGTGATTACCGACGAGATCTACGAGCACATCCTCTACGACGGGCTCCAGCACATCCACATGGCCAGCCTGCCGGGGATGTGGGAGCGGACGGTCACCATCAGCGGCATCTCCAAGAGCTACAGCGCCACCGGGTGGCGGGTCGGTTATGTGATCGCCCACCACCACCTCATGTCGGCCATCCGCAAGTGTCACGACTACATGGTCGTCTGTGCCCCCACCCCCTTCCAGATGGGGGCGGTGGTGGCGATGGGTCTTCCCGGCTCCTACTACCTGGAGCTGCAGGAATTCTACCGGGAGCGCAGGGATTTTCTGCTCAAGGTCTTTGAGGATTTATCCGTTCCGGTCTTCCGGCCCGCGGGAGCCTACTACATGATGATCCGGATCGATGAACTGGGCCGCGGGGATGACGAGGCTTTCGCCATGGCCCTGGTGGAAAAGGCCGGCCTGGCCGTGGTGCCGGGGTCGAGCTTCTACCATCATCCCCAGGACGGCCGGGACAAAGTCCGCTTCTGCTTTGCCAAGAAGTGGGACACCCTGAATCAGGTCCAGGAACGGATGGAGAGGTTCTTGAGAGGATAGCCCTTGCACTTTGGGACGCCACACCGCCGACGGCCGCCCGCGGCAGTTGCTCGCATTCTCGCCGGCTGCCGTTCTTTTGTAGGGGCGGGCTCCCATGCCCGCCCGCTGGTGGTGGCAGAGTCAGGCTCGTGACACGCCAACCACCCCTTGCGTGGTGTGGTGTCCGCGGTGCTGCGCGAGGGTCTTGACCACACCGTGATGACGCGTATACTCGCAGAACCAATGGTCAAGGAGGCCGGACAATGAAAGCATTCTTCCACCCTTCTCAGGACCAGCACATCCCGAAGACCTTTTTCTCCCGGGGCAAGATGCGTCAGCCCCAGGAAGTGCCGGCCCGTACAGAGAAAATCCTGGAAGGCCTGAAGACGATGGGTGTGCCGGTACTGCAACCCTCAGACCAGGGCGCCGGTCCGATTGCCCGGGTCCATGATCTGGGCTACCTGCGCTTCCTGGAATCCGCCCACCGGCGCTGGATGGAACTCGAGGACTGGGGCGATGAGGTGATGTCCAACATCTTTGTCCGCTCCCCCAACCCCATGCGCGGCATCCTCGCCGAGGCCGGCCGCTACCTCGCCGACGGCAGTTGCCCGATTGGCGCCCACACCTGGGAAGCCACCTACTGGTCGGCTCAGACCGCCCTCGCTGCCGCCGACGCCGTCATGGCCGGTGAGCGTATCGCCTATGCGGTCTGCCGTCCACCCGGCCACCACACCCGCCGCGATGCCGCCGGCGGCTTCTGTTACCTGAACAACGCCGCCATCGCCGCCCAGCATATGACAGCCCGGTTCCCGCGCATCGCCATCCTGGATACCGACATGCACCACGGCCAGGGTATCCAGGAGCTCTTCTACAACCGCAGTGACGTGCTCTACATCTCCATCCA
>JAGLYR010000334.1 GCA_023132135.1 Candidatus Eiseniibacteriota bacterium
ACGTCGAGCTTTCCCCTGCCCTGGGTCTCGCCGAGATAGATCCAGTTCGCCGCCTTGTAGCAGGTTCCGCGAAAACGAGGGGTCTCTACAAACGTCTCCACCAAGACGGGTCGATAGCAGTAGCGTTGTTGCCAGTCTTCGCCGAGTCTCCGCGTCACCATGCTGAGGAGCCGTGTGGCAAGATTTTGACAGCGAACCCAGGGCAGGATCAGAAACCGGGCGTTGTTGACGACGAGATGGAGTCGGTGTTTGCGTTGCTGGGCTGTCCAGCCGATAAAACGGTCGCGGGGAGCCGTCTTCCAGGCCGCTGCACCGAATCCGAACACGGCGACAACTTGGTCATTCGTTCGGGCCATGTAGCGCAGCTGAGCACCGGGTAGCGGCTGGTAGCCCAGGTAATGGTAGCGGTCGATGTACTCGTTCCAGAGGTGTGATTGAGCGCGGTCAGTGACCAGTTCCAGGCACAGGCGCTGAAGCGCACCGACGGAAGAGACGGGCGAGAACGGTTCGGGCTCTGCCTGGGGAGTACGACGGCGATAGGGCTTGCCGTTGTTGTTGCGCTTCTGTGGCGGTGGTAGCTGGATCAGTTCGTGCTCCTGCATCCGGATCATGGCGACGCGACAGCTCATGTCCTTGAGCCGTCCATCCAGGCGGCGCCAAGCCAAGGCAACGCAAACGAGCCGAGACAATCGGGCGCGGTTCGCCGTCGGATGGTCGACGATGAGCGCCCGAATGGTTCCCATCTCTGAAGCGCTGAAGTCGCGACCACAGTAGCGCACAGGGAATATAGCGGGGCACCCAGCGAGTGCGGTGCCCACTCTACGGCGGTCTCGTTTCTGCCGATCGTTGGCGAATGAGCTCTGATAGGGACGCAATCACGCCCGTTCCGCGGAGCCGGTCGTTGATGAATTTCCAGAAGGAGATCCCCAGCTTCCGACAGGTCTTCTTCAGGCTTGCGAAGGTGTCTCGGCAACGGCGACCAAGCTCGCTGCGGGTGCCTCCGCTGATCTTGCGCCTCTTTACGTACTCGCGGATGTCCCCCTCGCTGAGGTTGTTGTGCAGCGGGATATCCGGACGTTCGAGCACCAGCAGAAGCTCTGACTTGTTGTTGTGCAGTCGCCCGAGCGCCTGGTTGAGCGTCGCGAAGCAGGTTTGCGTGGTGAATATCTCATCGAAGCGCGCCCCGAGCACAGCCGATCGCGATGGTGAGGGACTTTTCCGGTAGGCCTTCAGCTCTTGATAGAAGTCCCATATCTGCGTCCGGGTCGCCTCCAAGGCTTTCCGCTGCTCGTCGTTGAAGCCGACCAGCTTGTTGATGAGCCGCTCGGCATGGACCCAGCACAGGCTGTGGAGCAGGACGTTGAACTGGCCGGCATCGTCACTGACGATGACGATCTCTGGATTGATCCCGTGCTCCAGGACGCTTCCCAGCAAGGCGCCTTCGGTGGCGATACGGATATGCCGCTTCTTGGTGATGCCCCGTGTTGCAAGGGCCGCCATCCATTCCTTCTGGTTCGCGAAGCGCTCCTGATCGTTGTCTGCGAGGAGCTCGAGCTGCACCTTTGGGAGCTTGTTCGCACGCATGTATCCGATCGCCTCGGCGTTGAGCACGTAAGTCTCGTGGCCAGCACGCAACAGCTCGAGGAAGTTGATCCGACTCTTGCTCCTGGTGCTCTGGAACCAGGCGAACCACTCGTTGCCGATGTGCGTGCAGTAGCCGTTCTTGCCTTTGTGCCGCGCACCCGTATCGTCCACGTTCACGTAGCCCGATGTCTCCAGCCCGGCGCACAGAATCTCGTCTTTCTCATCGTGAAAACCATCGTGGCCTTCTGTGATAATGCGGTTGATTTGCCCCGCCGAGATGTCGATCCCCAACTCCCGCAGTTGTTCCAGAAGCAAGGGCTGGGTCACATGTGCGTGGTGATACTGGTAGAGAACGAAGCCGTTGAGAGAGTGGTCGAAGTGGCCACCATCGAGGCTCTGGATCTGTAGTGGAAGCGGCGCGACCATCTCACCTTCTGGAGTCTTCCACCGCTCCCGGCGATAGAGAACATTGTGCGCCTCAAGCACAATGCCTTGAACCGTGTAGTCCTCATACCCCTTGAATTCGCTTCCCGAAGGGACACCCTCGGCCTTGAGAACCACCGTCTCGTGGATCTCGAGCTCGGCCTTCTTGCTTCGCTTCGCGGAGCCAGGACGCTTCCCTTTGTCCTTGTCCTTCTTGCCCTCGTCCTTGTTTCCATTTCCTGGTTCGAGTTTCGAGGGCTTGATCTTGGGCCTGGACTTCTCTCCTTTCAATCGGGCGATCTCGTCCTTGAATGCCTGAATCTGTTCTTGTTGCAGCTGGATAATTTCCAACAGGCCAACCACCAGAAGGGTCCGCTCCTCGTCGGGGATATCTGGGACCTTTGGAAGCTTGGCCCTGGGCGTGGCCTCGGATTTCTCTTTCTCCAATCGGGCGATCTTGTCCTCAAGCGCTTGAATTTGCTTTTGTTGAAGCTGGATGATCTCCAACGGGACAACTGGAGATGCTTTTTCCATATTGGTAGGGATCTCCGAAGTTTCTGGAATGACCATCTTGTAGGACAAGAAGCCACAGACGCACTTCTGTGTCCAGCTTTTTCTGAAAAAACTCTATGGCTTCTTCGTGAGGCCGTCGAGCGAGAGCGACTCCGGCACAGGGAGACGGTGACTCGAGACGGGCTCACGAAGAAGCTGTTGGACGAAGCCGCCGCCGGCTGGTCCGACCCCCAGGGGGTTGCACCTGGCATTGCCCGGATTGCGGTGTGTGCAGGGACTGGCGCGAATGGCACTGCCACGGATGCAACCGCTGCACGTACGGCGTCACGATGCCCTGCGAACATTGTGGCGAACCTCAATGAGCCGGCCGAGTCAACCTGGCACACGACTGCACCGCACCACCGTAGCTATAGCCACACCAGCCGGCTACCCGTACCCGTCTGAGCAATGTACAGCCGAACAGTCGCCCAAGTCTGCGGCGCCCTGCCTACCCATGCCTCCCCCCCCGGGCTCATTGAGAGGTTACACTGCCGCGGCTTCAAGCCGGGTGG
>JAGLYR010000335.1 GCA_023132135.1 Candidatus Eiseniibacteriota bacterium
GCAGGGAGCGTCCTGGCATACTCGGAAACCATGAAGTACGGATGTGGTCATGGCATGGCTATTTCCACAGGTGTTGCCGCGGCAAAACACGCGGAGAGGTACATAGGATGAAGCAGAGCTTCGAAAACTGCATCAGATGTACTATCTGTGTAGAAGACTGCCCTGCGTTCAAAGCTAACCCTGAATACCCCGGGCCAAAGCAGGCAGGACCGGACGCAGAAAGGTTCAGGCTTGACGGCATCGAAACGGTAGACAAGTGGATAACCCACTGTACCCAGTGCAAGAGATGTGACTATGCGTGCCCCTACGGCGTGGATCCTTCCAAACTGATATTGAAAGCCCAGATTCGCTACGTCAAGGAAAACGGAAGGACTCTGCCGCAGGTGCTCTTTTCGAATTTTCACTACATAGCACGACTGGGATCCATGTTTTCCGTTGTTACAAATCTGATCACATCGTCTGTACTCGTCGGAAAACTCTTCAAATTAATTGGTCTACGAAACGACATACCTTTTCCCCGTTTCAGATTCAGAACGCTTCAGCGCTTCCATGGCCAATCTGCTGCTCATAAGCGGATTGCTGCTGCGCCCAAACAGCGGAAGGCCGCTTTTTTCCACGGATGCTATCTCAACTCCAATGCGCCCGATGAAGGAAGAATGATAGTGGCTGTCCTGGAGCACTTCGGCATCAGAGTAGTAGTGCCCGCTCAAGTCTGCTGCGGTCTACCGGCCCTCGGAAACGGGGATCTGAAAAAAGCCCGGACATTGGCTACATGGAACAGCAAAGAACTCGCGAAATATGTAGATGAAGGATGGGATATCATCTATTCCTGCACATCCTGCGGCCACACACTGATTAACGATTATCCTGGAATTCTTGGGACAGATGAAGGAGTCCGGATCTCGGAGAACACCTGGAATCTGTACGAGTATCTTCTCCTTCTCAGAGACGAAGGGCAGATTGCGTTCAATTTCAAACCCGTAGAGAAGGCAATATCCTATCATGTTCCCTGCCATCTCAGGGGACGTGGGGTCCCCTACCCGGCCGATAGGATATTCAGCGAAATCCCCGGTGTTCAAATCCACATACAAGACGAGAACTGTTGCGGATTTTCGGGCAGCTACGGGTTCAAGGAAAAGAACCGGGAAACAACAGATACTCTGGGCCGAATCGCTGTGGAATCTCTCATGAAGACCAACCCGGATGCGATAATATCGGACTGCGGTTCCTGCAGAATGCAGATATCGAATTTTACAGATACCCGGATTGTGGATCCGATTCACGTGCTGTATGAGGCGCTCGGACTTCCCTGAGGAGTGTCGACTATGTCTCGGCTATACGTACTTCATGAGCCGGGTGCGTTCCTAGAGCACTCCTCCGCGCTTAAGGGAGAGGTAGCGGTCGATCAGTTGGGCTGAAAGATCCGCCGGGCGGGCATCCAGAGTGAGCACGCCCTGCTTCTCCCAGAGCCGCTGACGACGGAACCTGGTCTGCCGGTAACTCACCGCCGCACTGTACAAGAGGGCTTGCTCGAAGGTCTCGACACTCCGAGGCGGCTCGGCCCCCTCCTCCCGGAGGGAGACGGTCATCAACAAGTGCCGTCGGGAAACCAGGGGCAGCACCCAGGAGAGGGTATCCTTATCCTCCTCCCGCAGATTGGTGATGAGAAGCAGGAAAGTCCGACGCTTCAGCCTGGCCAGGCAATGCTCCAGGGCCGCCGCCGGTGAGGTGGGCACAGGGGCGCTGTGGAAATCGTAGACGGCGTCCAGAAGCGCCTTGAACTGGGCGCTTCCCTTACCGGGCGCCACCCATAACTCTTCTTCACCATAGGCGTGGAGGCCCACACTGTCCTGGTGGGCCAGGGAAACCCTGGCAAGCCGCAGGGCGGCCTGGAGCGCGTACTCGAACTGCACCCGGTCGCCCTCCCGCTGGTGCAACCGATAGCCGCCGTCCAGAAGGATAAGCACCTGTTGGTCCTGCTCCTCCTGAAACACCTTCACCACCGGGTGATCTCGCCGGGAGGTGGCCCGCCAGTCCACCGATCTGATGGGATCGCCCGGAACATAGTCCCGTAACTCTCGGAAGTCGGTTCCCTCTCCCCGGCGCCGAACCGGCAGCTGTCCCGCGAATTCGGTCACCGTCAGGAGTTCGTCGTCCCGGCCGGGAAGCCGTACGTCCGGGTAAGCCCGCAGATCAATGGAGGCGGCCGCTGGAAGCGAGAGGGACCAAAACCCGAAGGGGGACGGGAACTCGACCTGGAATCCCTCAACGGACCAGCTGCCACGACGCAACGGGCGGCAGGTCACATCCACTCTGGCGCGGTCCAACCGATCCCAATCACACCTGCGCAGAACCAGCGGGTAGGGATTGGACTGCAGGTCCGGGGGGAGGGTTTCGTAGAGTTTGAGAAACCTCGGTGGGTGGCCCTCGCCCCACTGAGCCTCAAGAACCCATGGGGCCTTTCGGTCCACAGTGAGTACCGCACCCTGATGACGTTCCAGGGATAG
>JAGLYR010000336.1 GCA_023132135.1 Candidatus Eiseniibacteriota bacterium
GCTGGCGGCGCAGATTGTCCGCAAGGGGGCGACCGGACTGGATCCGCGAGGCGATCTCTACACGGACGACAATGTTGGGGAGCGACTCGCAACCCGCGATCTGTTGCAGGATCTGCGCTCGGGCGGCCTCACGCTCGGAGGGCCATCTCAGCTGGGCCCCGCCGAGCGGAAGAAGTTCGCTGCGGCCCTGGATCGATGGTTGACCAAAAGGCTCAGGGTTTAACCCGCATCTCACGCTGGTTTCCGTAGCCACGCAGTGCTTCGAGGTTCTTCTGCGTTTTCGCATCCCCGGGCCGTATTTCCAGTGATCTCTCGAAATGCGCGATCGCCGCGTCGTAGTCCTCGAGACTTGCGCAGGCGAAACCCAGCAGGTTGTGAAGCCGGGCGATTCGCGGGCTCGTCTCGTTGGTCCGGCGAATGATCTCCATGTCGTAGAGAGCGAGATCTTCCTCCCGTATGCCTGCTGCAATCTGTTCTTCGACAACCCGCAGGTTCACCGGATCGTCCTCGTAGACGGACAGGCTGCTCTGGAGCATGTCCAGGTAGGGGAGAGTCGCGTCCCTCACGGCAGCCAGGCTGTTCTCGAGAGCCTCCCGTGCTTTCTGGTGCTCGTTTCTGCCCAGGTACACGGTTCCCATCTTATGGTACGCGATCCCGGGGTTGATCCCCAGATTCAGGGCCTCCCGGTAGCACTGGATTGCTTCATCCCACTTTTCCTGCTTCACAAGCAGGTCGGCGAGGTTGTAGTAGACCTTCTCCGCCTGGGTTACCCCCGTCTCAAGTGCTTCCCTGAGGGTTCGCACCCCCAGGTCCAGCTGCCCGGAACGAGCATACGCGATCGCCTGGTTCAGCCTTGGCTCCACGTAGTCCGGCTTGATCTCCAGCGCTCTCTGGTAGCTGGCAACGGCGGACTGGTATTTCCTTGCCCGCATGTGGATGTCTCCCTGGTCTACGAACACCTGGGACTCGATCTTGGTCCCGACACGGGCAAGGTCCTTGAGCCACCCGGGAGACGATCGGGAAATGACGCCGAAGGCGATCAGTACCAGCCAGATAGCGGCCAGGCTCACTGTTATGGCCATGTGAAATCGGGTTTGCATCTTTCCGTCCGCCTCGCCGGCCTTATCTCGCGCCCGGCCCGTCAGCTGTTATGAAGAACAAGCAGAACACTCTTGCCCTCCTGCTTGAGCCTGTTGTAGACGCGGCACGCCTCGGAGTTCCTCAGGATGATCACCTGTGTCCCGCGTTGCGTGAAGCGATTGTAGACGAACTGGGAGGGGGCCTCGCTGGGGAAACCCCGGCCACCCTGGCCGCTGCTGCCGGCTCCGACAACGACGATATCCGCCCTCTGTTTCAACAGGGATCTTCTGTCGAGAAAGTTGAAGTGTGTCTTCCTGTCCACCAGCCGGAACATCCCGTTGGGGAAAATCATGAGGTCGAAGAAGACGACCGGAATGCCCTTGTACACCGTGAGTCCCGGGCGGTTGTGGACGATGCCGTCGTTGCGGTACTTAATGAAGAAGCAGGATTGAACGAGGACAGCGGCCACGGCAATTCCCAGCAGGCTGTATTTTCCCCACTTGAACCGGCTCGCGTGGAAGAGCAGCGAGAAGACCAGAAAAGCGCCGATCGTCAACAGCACGGAGAGCTTCCAGTACGCAAACTCGGTGAGGAGGGAGCTGAAGAACAGAAACAGGAACGTCAGGGCTGTCAAGAGGACCAGAACTGCAACCGGGTTCCGGAAATACGCTCCCGGCTGCCTGTGACGAAGCTGTCGATGTGTCGCCGGCAGGCCTCTGGATTCCACGACTCCCGCGAATATCAGCACAAGCCCCGTCAACGATCCGCAAACATCCTTGGCGATGTCGCTGACGTCGAAGACCCGCGCGCTCATGTGCCTCTGAAAAGCCTCGTCGAAGGAGGATAACAACATGGCCCAGAAATACACGGTCAGGAGGATTCCGGCCAAGGCAACACGCCGCGGGGCCAGGTCGCGATACATCATGAAGGCGAAGACAGCGTATGCAATGTAGTGCCAGTTCTGTTGCAGATCGTAGAAGGCGAAACCCGCGTAGAAATCGGTGATCTGCTGCGCGAGCGCGACCGCCGCCAAGGCAACGACACCCGCCAGTATTCTGGGTTTCGTCAGGTGTGAGCGGAAGCGGATCAACAGGACGGTGAACAGCAGGAGCGCCACGGCGGGCACTGTCGGGATCTCTTTGCCGCAAAGATGGAAGGCGAAGTGGGTGATCTGTCCGATGGCGTTCTGAAGGTACTGTCGCACGAGAAGAAAAGGAGTCGCCACCAGCAGTGCGCTGTACGCGACCAGTTGCAGCCGGGTCGAGGAACTCCATCCCGGACTGCTGCTGGGTTTCTGGGCCCGTCTTGCCGGCACTGTTGTCCGCCTCTCCGTTTCTCTACCTAGCCCGCTATTCTACCCGGGACCCGACCACACATCAATGCTTTTGGCTGGACGGTGATTGTGTAAGAGAGTAAAGTCAGATGGATTGTGTGCGAACCCCATTCCGGGCCCTGTGCACAATGCATGCAGAGAAACAGAGAGGCGGAGAAGCGGAGACAGATACCTGGAGGGTAGAAACAGGGAGGGAGCAGGATGGCCAGGAAGAGAATCGTTGTCATCGGCGGCTCGGCCGCCGGACCGAAGGCGGCGGCAAAGGCCCGCCGTCTGGACGGGCAGGCTGAAATAACGATCATCCAGAAGGGGCCGGATCTCTCCATGGCTGCCTGCGGATACCCATACTATGTCGGCGGGGAGTTCGACGACCGGAACAAGCTGATATGCACACCCACCGGCGTTGTCAGAGACCCCGACTTTTTCACGAAGGCCAAGGGCATCACGGCGCTCACCGAGACCGAGGCTGTGTCAATCGACCGGCAAGCGCACACTGTCGAGTGCCGGGAGGTCGCTACGGGAAAGACGTTTACACGCGAGTATGACAAGCTCGTGATCGCCACGGGTGCGACACCGACCGTTCCGCCGTTTCCGGGTGTGGATCTCGACGGGGTCACAACGCTCCAGTCGATGGAAGACGCCGACTACCTCCGGGGGATTCGGGATGAGGGCAAAGTCAAGAAAGCCGTCGTGATCGGCGGCGGCCTGATCGGGATCGAGACCTGCGAGGCGCTGCAGCTGGCCGGCATCGAGACCACGGTTGTCGAGATGCTGCCACAGATCCTCCTGTTCCTGGATTGGGAAATCGCCAGACTGGCCGAGAACCACGTCAAGAA
>JAGLYR010000337.1 GCA_023132135.1 Candidatus Eiseniibacteriota bacterium
CCAATGTAGACGTTCCGGTCCTCCTTGTCCGCAAAGACCGGAGCACGGCGATTCCCCCGCTGAGTCACGTGATGTGGACAATCCGGGACCACAACCCGGGCCACACGCGGCATCCCCATAACTCCCCTCTCCCCCACACCCCTGCCACCGATTGCCGTCCCACAACGAAGAAAGCGACCGGCGGCAAATGCCCCAGACTCCAAAACGTTGAAGTCCCACCAGTCGCTCTTGTGCCTGACTACCTGATCCCAAACATAGCCTTACCGCCCAGCCCAGTCAAGATCCTAATTCGGGTCTGTCCCGAATTACGCCGTGGGCACCGGAAGCGCTGTACCGAACGGCCGGGTCCAGCTGGCCACGGTTTTCGATGAAGCCAATGGATTTCTGCTCGTTCGAGGCAAAGGCGGGAATCCCGATGATCATCCAGACTACTGCGGGGAGAAGGAAAAGCCGTTTCATAGGACACCTCCAGGGCAGGGGGGGCTTTCCGGCTTTCCGTCCGGCTTTCCGGGACGTAGTTAGCTTTATTAGCTTATTCTATTGTGCATCTTTCCGGCACCATTTGTCCATATCTGATTGGCAAGAGGGATTCTCTTCGATCCGGCGAACGGCGGCTGAGACTGTCGGTGGGCTGACGCAAAGCGAGCGGGTATTTTGGGGACGTATTTTGGTATTTTGGGGACAGACTACTGAACTCGGAAGGGACCCGCTGGACTGAGAGTCTCGTAGTCTGTCCCCATAACTCCGGAATCCCTTCCGGACCCAGACGACTATCTCATTTGACCTGCCGGCTCCCGGCCCGGTCAGCCTGAAGGTCTACGATGTTTCCGGCCGACTGGTGCAGACCCTCGTCAACGGGGAGCAATTGGGGGATGGCGTACGGCATGTCGTCTGGACGGGGCTCGATGACAAAGGCCGGCGGGCGGCTCCGGGTGTCTATCTGGTACGGATTGAAACTGAGGATACCCTTCAGTCCAAGAGGATTGTGCTGGTTCGGTAGACGGCGATTTCACCCCCTCGCTGCTAGCAAGAAATCGGTGTTGTGTGGGGCCGTTGAAAAACCCCCGTTCTGTTCCCACCCTAGGCCGCCCTGTCGAGATATTCCCCGATCACTCGATCCTGGTCGAAATCTCGATTAGGAAACGGCTGGAGTTCCACCAGGGCATCTTGTGATCCCGACAGCCGGTAGAAAAGCCAAGATAGAAGGCCAGCTAGGGCCTTCAGATTCATCACCGCGGCGGTCAGGAAAGACTGGATAGCCACGTTGGGCAGACCTCGCCGGACAGCTCTGCGGAGTCCGTGTTGGGTCTTGGCTTCGCCGTGTTTGCCTTCAGCGCGCCAGCGGTGCCTGGCGTACAGTCGGCGTGTCTCCTCGTCCCGGTCGGGCCACCTTCGCCGTGCTCGAAGCAAGGCCTCATGGCCATCCGCGATTGGCACGGTGCGTGCTTTCCTCCCAGGCGATACGCAATTCTCCTGGTGCATGCAGCCCATGCAATCACGCGTCCGTGCTCGATAGATCCAACCATTCTTCTTCCGGCTGGAGGGCCGCAGAATCTTGCCCATGGGACAGCGCAGAATCTTGTGCAGCGCATCGTACCTGAAACGACGGGCCATCATACGACGCTGAGGTCCGCCGATTCGCACCGGAGGTATGATCGCCTGAATGCCTCGCTCCTCGCATCCCCCATAGTTCCCGGGATGTGCATAGCCCTTGTCCGCTGTGATTCGTTCGACCTTCTTGCCGGTGACCAATTCCACTCGGTCGATCACCTCAAGCAGCTT
>JAGLYR010000338.1 GCA_023132135.1 Candidatus Eiseniibacteriota bacterium
CGACCACGGTTGCATAGGAGCGGCAAAGCACTCTTTGTCCGCCCTATATTACCCTAAGACCTTTATAAGAGATTCTGAATTCTCCTTGAGATAGCTGATGCCTTCTTGAACGAAAGCAAACCACAGGTACTATTGAAACATTACCTCAAGAAGCTGATCCCGAGAACCCCGTAGTTCTGGGCTTCATCCGGGTTGAGATCGACCGGAGCGACAGCGGGACCGAGACTTTTTGCCTGGTTGACTATCTATCCGGGGGAGGTTGTGGGGATCGAGACATTTGTGACGGCGACGGCTATCAATTCCCGGGGACGTTCACCTTTACAAGGACCCTTCCCGACACGGATGGCGATGGCGTTCCTGACTGTAGTGACCCCGACATCGACGGTGACGGAGTTCCAAATGCGGCGGACAACTGTCCGTACACGGCGAATCCCGGACAGGAGGATTCCGACGGAGACGGCGTGGGCAACGCCTGTGACAACTGTCCGTCTACTCCCAACCCCGCCCAAGAAGATGCCGATGGCGACGGGGTCGGCGATGCCTGCGATAACTGCCCAGCCGTCCCCAACGCCGACCAGGTGGACTGCGACGGCGACGGACAGGGAAATGCTTGCGAGACCGATTCCGCCGCCCAAGATGACGACGGCGACGGTGTCTGCAACGGCGTTGACAATTGCCCGACTACTCCGAACCCCGGACAGGAGGACTCTGACGGAGACGGCACAGGCAATGCCTGTGAGCCGCAGGCGATCTGTGTGCCGTGGAAACCCGCGGACGCGACGATACCACATTCGACCTACAGCGGGGCGGAAATCACTCTAAAAGGGATCGCTCGGAACGGCGCAACCGAATACCGATGGGATTTCGGCGACGGCGGCGCGACTGCTTGGGCAGCCATAGGCAATCCATACAATATCGGGGTCAAGCATACATACTCGGGTTCTCTCGGGCAACTGTTCATTGCGACTCTGTACGTGCGGGCCGGTGCCAATACGGGCCAGGGTACGTACCGCATCATTATTCGCCAGAGTTCGGACCTGGGGAATCCGGCGCACCTGGATGTCCGGATCGATATGGCCATCGACCAGGGCCTCTGGTACCTCCACACGACCATGAACCGCAACACCTACGCGGCCGGCGCCCCGGGTTACGGTCAGCCCTGGGGTTACTGGCCAGCCAGCACGAACAACGAAGCAGCGGCAGGGACATCTGTCGACGCCTTCCAATTGCATGGCAGCCGGGTTAACGGAGACTATGACAACGACCCCTACGTTGAGACCGTGCAGAGAGGCATGAACTACCTACTCAACACTGCCCGCACGTTGAACATCCCTGTGCAACAATATGGTGATCCGGATACCAATGGTAATGGGATCGGCATCTACGTCGGCAGCGATCAAACCTATATCGCCGGAATATGCGCGGTGGCGCTGGCCAGCAGCGGCGCCCCCAACAGAGTTGCCTCTGTCGGTGTTGACGGCGTGCATGGCAGAACGTACGCCGCTATTGTCCAGGACACAGTGGACTTCTTTGCCTTTGGACAGACTGACGGGGTTGGCTCGACTCGTGGCGGCTGGCGGTATGGTCCTAATGGGGGGGCTGATATGTCGACCAACCAGTGGCCTCCGCTGGCCATGCTGGCGGCCGAACAGAACATGGGCTGCACGGTTCCGCAGTTCGTGCGCGATGAACTGCCTTACTTCCTTACGCATACCCAGTATCTGGGATGCAACAGCGACCACGGTGCTTTCGGGTACGGCAACAACTATGATTACAGGAACATCACGAAGACGGCCGCTGGGATCATCTGTCACGAGTTTCTTCATTTGACTCCCAGTGCCACGCAAGCGGAAAGGGATGCGAAAGAAGCTGCCTTGCTGGCGGATCCTAAGGTGCAGGCTGCCATCGGCTTCAACTACCGGCACTGGAATGATACGGGTACGAGCTGGTGGTATACCAAGCTTCATGGAAACTCATACGGCATGTATGGCCTCATGAAGGCAATGCGCATTCCGCAGCCGGATATTACGCGGGTGACGGAGTACGATTGTTCGGTGCCGGGGCAGACCGCGAACACATTCGACTGGTACTATACGCCTACGGGACAAGCGAATCAGGGACTGGCCACCTACTGCGTCCTCACGCAGCAATCTAGCGGGAGGTGGGATGACAATGTAGGAAGCAACAAGGTCTACAATGCACTGTCCACCGGCTGGCGAATCCTGGTCCTGCTCAAGGGCGTGACTATCATCCCGCCGGAGGCCGAGATCTGTGAATGCGGCGAAAACGAGTATGACCTCAACGAGGATATTCCTCTGGACGGCACATGCTCTTATCATCCCGATCCGAAAAGGAATATCGTCCTGTACGAATGGGATCTGGACAATGACAGTGTGTATGATGTCACCGGCCCTACAGCAACGGTATCAGGAGGCTTTCCGTCACAGGGTAATTGGCCAGTGACCTTGCGTGTGACAGACGACAATCCGGCGAATCTGGGTGGCCCGCAGACCAGTACGCATACCTGTCCGATCTTTGTCCATCCGCCTTGCCTCGATCCGCTCGCCTGTGCGAACGGTCCGTACCTCGGGTTCATCGGCGTGCCTGTGAATCTCGATGCCTCGGGGTCCACGGATTCGGATAGCCCAGTCCTGACTTACGAGTGGGATCTCGATAACGATGGTCTGTTCGGCGCGTTGGACGACGACTGCTTCGGTCAGGCTGACGACGCAGTGGGCGTCAACCCCTCGTGGACTTGGAGCGCGCCATACACCGGTGTCATTGGCCTAAAGGTAACAGATGGTCAGTGTGGGGCGGATCCCACGCACTGGGATGGCGAGGACTTCGCCTACACGACGGTCGAGATAGGCAATCACGCCCCGGTCAGCGATCCCGGGGGGCCCTACACGGCTCCACCGAGCGGGACGATCACACTGGATGGGACCGGCTCGTTCGACATCGACCCAGGTGACTCTATCATGTCCTACGAGTGGGACCTGGACAACGACGGTCAGTTCGACGACGGCGTTGGACAGACCGTGCCGTTCACGGCGGGGCCGACTCCGGGCACGCTGTATCCGATCTGCCTGAAGGTGACCGACAGCTTTGGTGAGACTGATATCGGTTGTACTACAGTTGAAGTCATTTCTACCGTAGCGATCAATATCGACATCTATCCGAACCGCGTGCCGAATCGGGTGTATTTGAGCAGAAACTACACGCTGTATGTGGCGGTTCAGGGCAGTGCCAGCTTCGATGTGACAACTCTGAATTCGTTGACCATGAAGTTCGGAAAGACCGGCACAGAGGCCAGCCCGGTGCGGGCGCCTCTAATGCGTGACCTGAACCGTGACGGATTTATCGACGCCATGTA
>JAGLYR010000339.1 GCA_023132135.1 Candidatus Eiseniibacteriota bacterium
CTCACTGTCCGAAGCGTGACACCTGGCCAGTTGCCGGAGTCGGAATCCTTACCCTTCCACCCGACACCGTGTCCATCCAGCGGGGAGCTCTATCGAAAGAAGTGGCTTCTTTCCCACGAATGTGCCAGCATATCCAATCTGCAATCGTAGACTGTGGACACTGCTGATTCGCTTGTTCCCGCCGGTGTTCCGTAGGAGGAGAATCCCGATGGATCGCAAGGAACTGATGGAGCGCGTGCATGCAGACGCCGTGGAGTTCCTCAACCTGCAATTTACCGACGTTCTCGGCACCCTGAAATGCGTCACGATCCCGGCGTCAAGGATTGACGAGGCCTTAGACCGCGGCATCTGGTTTGACGGCTCGTCCATCGAAGGGTTCGCCAGGATTCACGAATCCGACATGGTGCTTCGTCCGGACGCCGGCACCTACAGCATCCAGCCATGGGCTCCGGCCGACGCCCCACATGCCCGTCTGATCTGCGACGTCTATCAACCCGACGGAGATCCTTTTCCCGGCGACCCTCGACAGGTCCTGCGGCGAGTGATGGAGCGCGCCGCGAAGCTGGGCCACACGTACAACACGGGTCCGGAGCTGGAGTTCTTCCTTTTCAAGAAAAACAACGAGGGAACGGCGGGCCATGCGCCCCTGCGACCGGTTCCCCATGACGTGGGCGGCTACTTCGACTCACCTCTGGGCGATCTCGCCTCGAACGTCCGGGCCGATATCATGAAGAAGGCCGCAATCCTGGGGATCGAGGGGGAGACGGCTCATCACGAAGTTGCTACGGCGCAGCACGAGATTGGTTTCCTCTACAGCGAAGCCCTGACCTCCGCTGACAACGTGATGACTCTCCGGGACACGATCAGGGCCGTCGCAGCGTCCCACAACCTTTACGCGACCTTCATGCCCAAGCCGCTCTTCGGAATCAACGGTTCTGGAATGCACGTTCACCAGAGCTTCTTCAACAAGGAGGGCAAGAACACCTTTTTTGATTCCGAGGATCAATACAATCTGTCCGAAACCGCGTACCGATTCGTCGCCGGCCAGCTGACCCACGCGCGCGGACTCGCCGCCGTTGTGGCGCCGACGGTGAATTCGTACAAGCGCCTCACGCCCGGTTACGAAGCTCCCGTCTATGTTTGCTGGGCGCGCGTCAATCGATCGGCCCTGATCCGGGTCCCCAGCCACTTTCCCGGCCGGGAGACGTCCACGCGGGTGGAGCTCCGGTGTCCCGACCCCAGTGCAAATCCCTACCTGGCCTTCGCGGCGATGTTGGCCGCGGGTCTGGACGGGATCGAGCGCGGCCTCGAAGCGCCCAAGCCTGTCGAGGAGGATGTCTACAGAATCGGCCTCAGGAAGCTGGACGAGATGGGGATACGTCGACTCCCGGCGACACTCGAAGAGGCGCTGGACGAGATGGAGAATGACGACGTGATCAAGACCGCTCTGGGTGATCACGCCTTCGGAGCTTTCATGAGAGCAAAGCGCGCCGAGTGGGAGGAGTACAGAATACAGGTGACCGACTGGGAGCTCAGCCGCTATCTGGAAACCATCTAGCCTGGATTATGCATGAACCCCGGTGTGGGGTTCATGTATAATCCAGGCTAGGAGGGCATCAGTTTGAGTACAGACATCGAACACCTTCGCCAGGAGATCGCCGGGCTGGACCTGGAGTTGCTGGAGAACCTGCGGCGCCGCTTCGAGCTGGCCGCACAGGTGGGCACTCTCAAGGCAAAGGATGGTCAACCCGTCGTCGTGCGCGAGGTGCAAGAGCGCGTACTCCAGCGGGCGCGCGAGGCGGCCAAGACCTGCGAAACCTCACCAGAGGTGATGGAAGCCATTTTCGCCGCAATTATCCGGGGCTCCATTGAACGGCAGTATCGGGACCGCCTCGAAGCAGGGGCGCGGGCGGGCAGGAAAATCCTGATCATTGGGGCCGCAGGAGCCATGGGAAAATGGCTATGCCACTTTCTTGGAAGCATGGGTCACAATCCAGTCGGCCTGGACACGGCATGGGGCAAGGGGGCCCGGAACAAGAACCACTGCGCCAGCCTTGAGGAAATCCCCGATCTTGCCGCTTTTGACGCCGTCTTCGTTTCGGTCCCGCTGGAGACCACGCCCAATGTGCTCTCTGCCCTGGCAGAAGCGTCCCTGCCGATTCCTGTCATTGAAATCGCCTCAATCAAGGATCATCTGAAGGAGGCCCTCGCCGCTCTCCGGCATGCCGGAACGCCGGTGCTCTCCCTCCACCCCATGTTCGGACCCGGCAAGAACATCTTCGAACCCCTAACGGTGGTCCATGCGGTGGTGAACAACGAAGCCGCCGAGCGCGCGAGGATCCTGGACCTGCTGGCCCACCCCTACCTGGATCTGGTCAGCCTGCCCTTCGATCACCATGACCGCGTGATGGGCTGGCTACTGGGACTGGCGCACCTGACCGGAATGCTCTTTGCCAGCGCACTCTCCCGCTCCGGACTCGACCCAAAGGAAATGGAGCGCGTGGCGTCCACAACCTTCGCACGCCAGGCATCCACGGCCCGCTCGATTCTGGAAGAAGACCCGCAACTCTACTTCGCCATCCAGCATCTTAATCCCTTCAGGGGCGAAGTCTACTCGGCCCTCACCGCCGCCCTGGGCGACCTCACCGGGGCAGTGGAGCGAGACGATTCGAAAGCCTTTGCCGAAATCATCAAGGGTGCTGCGAGCATGCTGCCGGGCAAATAGCCTGCGTGGCGAGTGCGAGAGGGCGCGACCTGGCCTGGCCCAAAACACCGTTCGTCCTGAGCCCGTCGAAGGACACCAACACTGCCGTCCCCAAAACCGTTCG
>JAGLYR010000034.1 GCA_023132135.1 Candidatus Eiseniibacteriota bacterium
TCGGTCCCAACGGTGCCGGGAAGACTACGACTTTCAACATGATTGTTGGTCTGGTCCGGCCGGAGGAAGGCCGGATTCTCCTGCGGGGGGAGGATGTAACTCGCTGCCCGATGTTCCTCCGGGCTCGCTTGGGGGTGGGCTACCTGTCGCAGGAGTCCTCGGTCTTCCGGAAATTGACGGTGGAGGAGAATGTGCTGGCGGTTCTGGAGAGACAGGAGAGCGACAGGGGGAAACGAGAGGAGAGGCTGGCTGGATTGCTGGATGAGCTGGGAATTGCCCACCTTGCGAGCCAGAAAGCTTTCCGCCTGTCCGGGGGAGAAGCCAGGCGTCTCGAGATCGCGCGGGCCCTGGTGACACAACCGTCTTTCATGCTGCTGGACGAGCCCTTTGCCGGAATCGACCCTATCACCGTAAGTGACATCCAGGGAATTGTCCGCCAGCTGGCGGAAAAGGGGCTGGGCGTGTTGATCACGGACCACAATGTGAGGGAGACTCTCTCCATCACGCACCGATCGTATATCATGTTTGAAGGTCAGATCCTTCTCTCTGGTACCGCCGCAGAACTCGCTTCGAGCGAACAGGCGAGGAGCGTGTATCTCGGGGAGCAATTCACGCTGTAGCAATACCGGGAGCTAGATGTGGATCTCAAGCTGGAACTCAGACACAAACTGCAACTGCGCTTGGTGCCCACTGCCAAGATCCAACAGGCGTTGAAGCTCCTTCAGGTTCCAGCCCTGGAACTGGAACAGCTTCTCAAGCAGGAGATGATGACCAATCCTCTTCTGGAGGAGATGGAGGAGCAGGAGGAGGAGGAGGAGGAAGAGGAGCAGGAAGAGGAGCCCGGGCCTGAGGCATCTGAGTCAACGGAGGGCGACGAGGCTTCCGCTCCGGACGCGGAAACCGAAACCACTGACGCCAATCCCGACGAGTTCGACTGGGAAGCCTTTCTGCAGGATGACTATGAGGGTCCGAGGGGCGAAAGGGAGGCGCCGCCGGAGGATCGTCTGGAGCGGGTGGGGCAGAACACCGTGTCCTTCCAGGATCATCTCCTGGGCCAGCTCCGCCTGGCCATCACGGACCCAGAGGACTACGAGATCGGGGCCTTTATCATCGGGAGTCTCGATGATCGCGGGTACCTGACTATTGAAAACGAGGAGATCGCTGAGACCCTTGGGGTGGAACCGGGCGACGTGGCGCGCGTACTGCGGATTGTGCAGACCTTCGACCCGTCGGGAGTCGGGGCCCGCGATCTCGGGGAGTCACTTCTCATCCAGCTGCGCGCCATGAATGTTGAGGATCCTCTGCCGGAGCAGGTTGTGTCCGAGCACCTTGAGGCCCTGAAGCAGAAACGGTACAATGAAATCGCCAAGCGGACCCACACATCGCTGGAACAGGTGCGTGGCGCCGCGGATGTCATCTCACGGCTCAATCCCCACCCCGGTTTCGAGTATTCCGTCGAAGCCGCCAGGCCTATTCTCCCGGATCTCATTGTCGACCGTGTGGGAGAGGATTACATCGTGTCCCTCAACGACCGCTCGGTGCCGCGTCTCCGCGTAAACCAGGCCTACGCCGACTATCTGAGCCGTCCCGACAGCGGTGACGGGAACAAGACCAGGGAGTACATTCTGGAGAAGCTTAACTCTGCCCGGTGGGTCATCAAGGCCATCGAGCAGCGCCGCCGTACCATGGTCCGGGTGATGGAGACCATCGTCGAGTGCCAGCAGGGCTTCTTTGATCATGGAGCGGAGCATCTGAAACCCCTTACGCGGCAGCACGTGGCGGAACGTGTTGGGGTCCACGAGGCGACGGTGTCCCGTGCAACGTCGGGCAAGTATGTTCAGACGCCTCGGGGCGTGTTTGAGCTCAAGTATTTCTTCTCCGCTGCGCTTGCTACCGACAGCGGCGATGAGGTCTCCGCTCGGCGGGTCAAGATGCAGATTACCGAACTTGTGGAGAAGGAAGATCGGGAGCGGCCGCTCAGCGACCAGCAGATCGTGGATTTGCTGAAACGGGAGGGGATCCGGGTCGCGCGCAGAACAGTGGCCAAGTACCGGGACCAGATGAACATCCTGCCGGGGAGACTGAGGAAAACACCGTAGCGGCCTGGGGAGGGGAATGGACAGATTTGATGTGGCCGTCATTGGCGCCGGGCCCGGCGGGTATGTCGCGGCTGTTCGTGCCGCGCAGATGGAGGGCCGCATCGCGGTTGTGGAAAGGGGGAACCTGGGCGGGACCTGCCTGAACTGGGGTTGCATTCCGACGAAGACCATGCTCACGGCGGCGAAGTTCCTGAACGCAATGGAACGGGCGCACGAGTTCGGAGTGAGAGGGGAAACCTCGCTGGACTGGCCGGCTCTTCTGAAAAAGAAGAACCGGGTGATCCTCCGTCTCCGGAAGGGGATTGAGGTTCTGCTCCGCAAGCACTCGATCCGATTGGTGCATGGGACTGCTCGCATAGTGTCACGCGGCATGATCGAGGTGGTGCGGGAGGATGGGTCGACTGAGACAGTGTCTGCCCGCGCGATCATCGTGTCCACCGGATCGTGTCCTACCGGACTTCCGGGGCTGGAAATCGACGGAGATCGGATCCTGGATTCCAGGCACGCGCTGGATCTGGAGAAGCCCCCGGAGAGCCTTCTGGTAGTCGGTGCCGGCGCGATCGGATGTGAATTCGCTCACCTTCTGTCGTCGGTTGGCACCCGCGTCATAATCGTGGAGTTGATGGACGAACTCCTGCCCCTGGTGGCGGACCCGGACGTTTCCGGCATTTTGCACCAGGTGTTCAGGAAGCGGGGAATCGAAATCCATCTCGGTGTTCGCGTGGTGTCGGCGGAGAAGGGGCCGGGTGGGGTGTCGGTTACTCTCGAAGACGGTGCCCGGTTTGAGGTCGAGAGAGTGCTGGTCTCCGTTGGCCGGAGGCCGAACACCGATGGTCTCGGGCTGGAGGACGCGGGGGTCGAAGTCACGCGCCATGGCATCGTCGTGGACCCATCCATGAAAACAACGGCGGAGGGCTTCTGGGCCGTCGGTGACGCAACCGGGAAGAACGCGCTGGCCCATGTCGCTTCAGCTCAGGGTGTGGTCGCCGCTGAGAATGCCATGGGGGGAAGCGCCGTTCTGTCATACGATGCCATTCCGTCTTGCGTTTTTGTTGAACCGGAAATTGCCACTGTGGGCCTGACGGAAGTTCTGGCGGAGAAGGAAGGCCGGCCGGTGTCTGTGGGGCGGTTCCCGTGGATGGCCCTGGGCCGGGCCCATGCCACGGGCGAGACCACCGGGTTTGTGAAAGTTCTGGTGGATCGGGAGAGCGACCGTGTTGTCGGTGGGCAGGTTGTGGGGCCGGAAGCAGCAAGCGTCATCTCTGAGATTGCACTGGCCATCCACGCCGGTGTCCCGCCCGGGAGGCTGGTGGAGACAGTTCATGCTCACCCTACGTATCCGGAGGGTGTAGCGGAGGCCGTGGGGGCGGCTGTGGGCCGCGCTATTCACGCGTGAGCGCTGTGGGAGAGATGAAAGAACACGCACTGACGGGCAGAAAGCCCCGGTGGCTGAGGAAAAAGCTGCCCGAGGCAGGATCGATACGGCGGATGGAGTCCCTTCTAAGGCGCGGCGGTCTCGATACGGTTTGCCAGTCCGCGCAGTGCCCCAACCGCTGGGAGTGCTTTGCCGCGGGGCAGGCGACATTCCTTATTCTCGGGAACCAATGTACCCGGCGTTGTGTGTTCTGTGGAATTCCCAAGGGCAACCCGGGTTCAGTAGACAGGGATCTGCCCGAGAGGGTGGCTGCCGCGGTGGCGGCATTGGAACTTGAGTATCTGGTAATCACTTCGGTGACGCGGGACGATTTGCCCGATCGGGGCACGGGCGAGTTCGTCCGGACCATCAGAGCAATTCGCGAGCGGTGCCCGGGCACGGGAGTGGAGGTGTTGATCCCGGATTTCGGGGGTGATCCGTCTCTTGTTGAGCGCGTAGTGGCGGCAGCGCCTGAAGTTCTCGGACACAACGTGGAGACCGTAGAACGCCTTTTCCCGGTGGTGCGACCTGGTTTTCGCTACCACCGATCGCTGGAGGTGTTGTCTATCGCAAAATCCCTGGGCCAGCGACTGATCAAATCGGGTTTGATGCTGGGTCTCGGAGAGACGGATCGGGAAATCCGTCAGACGCTGGAGGACTTGAGAAATGTGAACTGCGACATCGTAACTTTGGGCCAGTATCTGAATCCCTGCCCGGATGGCTATCCGGTTCGGAACTACGTTCATCCGGAGCAGTTCGACGCGTACCGGCAGTATGCGATCATGATGGGGTTCAAGGTAGTGAACAGCGGTCCCTTTGTCCGAAGCTCCAGCGGGGCCATGCATGCCGAGCAGGAAGCTTCGCTCATGGCTTCGGGCACCTGAAGAACATCGACGTTCGGCGGGAGGATACCATGCAGATCACGACCACGGCGAGGCATTTCGAGCTAACCCCTGCCCTGAAGGATCACATTGAGGAGCGGTTGTCGAAGCTGACCAAGTACTTCGATCAGTTGATCCGGTCTCATGTGACGCTCTCGGTCCAGAAACACGAGCATATGGCGGAGATTTCGCTCCACGGCAGCAACGTGGATCTCAATGGGCGTGGGAAGTCTGAAGACATGTACGTGTCGGTAGATCTCGCGGTGGACAAACTGGAACGTCAGCTGAGGAAGTTCAAGGAAAAAATCAGGATTCACAAAGGAAGGACGTCACTTTCGGAAGAGCTCTCTGACCAGTCGGAAGAG
>JAGLYR010000340.1 GCA_023132135.1 Candidatus Eiseniibacteriota bacterium
CACTTCTCCGCGGAAGCCGGCGACTTCTACTTCGCCAATCTGCTGGGAGCCGGGTTCGTGTCGAACGTCGCCTATCGGGCCAGGAAGTATAAGGCTCTCGGTTCGCTCAGCTACATCTTCGGCATCATCGAAGAAGTAATCGGTTTGAAGTCGACTCCGGTGACCCTGGAGATTGACGGGAAAGTCATGGAACGGGAGTGCGTATTTGTGGAGATCTGCAACTCCCGATACACCGGCGGCAACATGATGATGGCCCCAACGGCTTCGATCGACGACGGACTCCTCGATGTTGTGATTCTCAACAAGGTCACGAGAGGGACCCTTCTGAAGCTTCTCCCAACAATCTTCGAGGGGAAGCACGTGGAGGCGCCTTCTGTGGAGGTCTTTCGGGGCAAAAACATTCTCCTGCGATCCGAAAGACCGCTCGCACTGACACCTGATGGTGAGACCTTCGGGCGCACACCCATTGAGGTCAGCGTGCATCATCACAAGCTGGAGATGTTCGGGTAGTGCTGCTGACCACCATACTCGGCTATTGCATGACTGCGGCCGGTCTGCTCGTCATTCTGTTCCTGGTTCTTCTTCAGAATCTGCTCGGGAATCAGAAACTTCTCGACCCGTTGCTCAAACTGGTATGTCGCATCCTGCCGCTCGGGTTCGGCTGCCGGGTGCGCGTCACCGGGCGGCATCATATCGATCCCGAAAAGTCGTACATCTTCATGTCGAACCACGTGAATCTCTTTGACACGGTGATCATCTACGGGTACTTGCCGAATTTTCTTCGTGCGGTTGAGCTCGAGCGCCACTTTTCATGGCCCGTCTGGGGAACCATCACCCGGCGGCTCGGGAATATCCCCATCAGCCACAAGAACATGGCGCGCGCCCTGGAGAGCCTGCGGAAGGCGGCGGAACTGATGCAGGCGGGGACTTCCATCGCCATCCTTCCCGAAGGGCACAGAACACGCGATGGTCGCCTTGGTCCGTTTATGCGCGGACCTTTTCGGCTGGCGTTAAACGTAAAAGCTGATATTGTGCCGATGGCCCTAAAGGGCGGGTTCGATCGCAAGAGTGTTCACTCACCACGTGTCTTTCCGGGCCGGATGGAACTTGCTATCGGGCGCCCCATCTCTTTCCAGGCCTTTGCCACTCAAACCGAGCGCGAGTTACGAAACACAGTCCGGGAGGCGATAGAGAAGCTCCTGGAGTAGTGGCCGGCGGGCGACATCAATCGTGGATCTCTTTGACCCTGCCGACCTGGCCCGAACTGAGTTTCACCTTGATGCCGTGGGGATGAAAGGCCGATTTGGTTAAGATTCTTTCCACGATCCCCTCGGTCAGGGCTCCTGTACTCTGATCGTGCTTGAGAACGACTGAGACATGCTGTCCCAATCTGATGTTTTCCCGTTGGCTACCGTCCACAATGATCCTCCGCTACCGTTTCAGGAACCCCGCGATGAGATCGTTCATCTCTTCGGGAGCCTCCATGGTGGGCATATGTCCGACCCCGTCCAGAACGACACTCTCCATCCCCGGAATGAGATCCACGATAGCCTCGAAATGAGCGGGAGGGACCGACTCGTCCCGAGTTCCCCGGATCAACAGGATTCCCCTCCCATCCAGTTCTCCGTAGGTGGGCGAGAGGTTGTCCACCAGATCGCCTCGAAAAAGGGACTTCACCGACCGGGAGAAGCCGCGGTACTCCATTTGGTTCCGGAAGGCTTCGGAATACCGGGCCGCCTCAGCCACCCCGGCCCCGAGGAAGAGGTCATCTGCCCGTGATGCGAGAATCCCAGGGAGGACCGTCTTGGCCGCCAGATCGCCCACCAGGGGAATCCTGACCAGCGTGATACCGGCGTTGTCTTCGGCCATGTGGAGCACCG
>JAGLYR010000341.1 GCA_023132135.1 Candidatus Eiseniibacteriota bacterium
CCACATGGCCCTGGACAGTGGGGAGCTGGCGTGTGCCTGCGGGACACTGATCGAAGATCTGCTTGGTTCGGTGCGGTGGCGCGTCCGCTTTGGGAATTCCTCCAACGAGGATACCGACCTCTTCTTCGGAGGAACCGGGGCAACCATCGAGCCGCAGCAGCAGACGGGGGATGGATCTCTTTCCGGGCGCAACCGGGTGGATCTTAGGTTCCGGGATGAGGTGATTGGGGCTCTGACGCACGACGGGCCTCCCGTTGCCGATCGGGATACTGCGCGGATGCTGGGTGCTCATCTCGGCGCGGCCGGCGTGAACCTCCGGCTGTGGACTCGCGCCGAAGAAGAGTCGCGGGAGAGGCGTCTGGGGCACGAGATGCTGGGTGACATCAGCGCGCTTCTCGGGAGTTTTGACATCGAGTTCGTTCTGGCGCGGTCGCTGGAACACGTCCTCAGAATCGTGGGCAGTGATGTGGGCTCGGTCATGCTCTGGGACGGGTGCCTGTTCTCCGATCCGGTTGTCCTGGGACTTCCCGAAGAGGTGACGGCGGCCATTCGGCTGGAGGGGGAGCCGGTGGCGGAGCTTGTCGCCAAGGCAGGGCAATCTCTCGTCGTCAGCGATCCGGATCTGTCGGGACTTCCCGAGGAATTCTCGTCCATTAACCTGCAAGTTCTTCTGGCTATCCCGCTCATGAGCGGAAACCGGGCAGTGGCTGTCATGCAAACCGCCAATCCGAGGTTCTGCACTCCCGGGTCGCCGTATCTGGAAGCCGCCGAGGAGATTTGCCAGCTCTCCGCTATTGCCGTAGAAAACGCCGCGCTTCACAAGGAAGTGGTTCAGAGGGAGCGGATGGCGACCATCGGGCAGGTCATGGCGGGACTCTCCCACGACATCAAGAACATGCTCCATACCATGAATGCCGGCTACTACCTCCTTCGAATGGGAATCGACGGGGGCGACATGAGCAATGTGAGCGAGGCGTACCCCATCCTTGGATCGGCCATGCAGCGGATTTCCGGCCTCGTCATGGACATGCTGGACTACTCGAAAAACCGGACGCCCGCTCGCAGCCCGGTGGCCCTGAATGCCCTGGGGGAGGAAATCGTATCCGGGATGAAGCCGGTGGCGGAGGACGGAGAGGTCACCCTGGAGCACCGCCTGGACCCGGCAATGGAGATGATAGCGGCCGATTCCAATGCGATTTTCCGTTGCCTGTCCAACCTGGTGACCAACGCGGTGCAGGCCGTGGAAAAGGGTGGGCGTGTTGAAGTGCGGACGGAATGGCGTGATGGAGAGCCCATGGCGAGCATCGTTGTGGAAGACGACGGGCCGGGCATTCCCGAAGAGGATCGGGGGCGGATCTTCGATGCGCTGTTTTCAACAAAGGGAAGCAAGGGAACGGGCTTTGGATTGGCCGTGACGAAGAAAATCGTAGAGGAGCACGGGGGCCGGATTGACCTGGATTCGGAGCTGGGCCGGGGAACCACCTTCACAATATGCCTGCCGAAAGAAGCTTAGCCTGGATTATTCATGAATCCCTGCTGCGAGGGTC
>JAGLYR010000342.1 GCA_023132135.1 Candidatus Eiseniibacteriota bacterium
CAACGCAGTCCAGACACAGCCTGCGTCCCTCGCAGCAGGGATTCATGAATAATCCAGGCTAGTTTAGGTATGCCTGCAGCACACTGGACCGTGAGCTGTGACGCAGTTTCCGCATCGCCTTGCCCTTGATCTGTCTCACCCGCTCCCTCGTCAGACCCATGGACTTGCCGATCTCCTCGAGCGTGGCGCCGTCTCCGTCACCGAGCCCGTAGTACCGGCACAGCACATCCGACTCTCTGGACGTCAGCGTCGAGAGCACATCGTGGAGATCTCTCTTCAACTGCTCATCGTAGAAACCGCCATCCGGCGAGAGAGTATTCTCATCGGCGATGAAGTCGGACAGTACCATCTCCTCTCCACTGCCCATCGGCGAGTCCAGGGACAACACCGGCCGGGAGGCGACCTGAGCATCCTCGACCTGCCCGGGATCCAGGGACGTCAGATTCGCGATCTCGTCCACCGTGGGTTCGCGCCCCAGGCGATTGACCAGCTCACTGGTCGCCCGGAAAACCTGATCTCGCCTGACAGTTCGGGATGCCGGCACGCGGACCGTCGCCCCCTGTTGCGCGATAGCCTGGAGAATGCGCTGGCGGATCCACCAGACTGCGTACGAGATAAAGCGGAACCCGCGGGTTTCGTCGAACCGCTTGGCTGCCTTGATAAGCCCCAGGTTCCCCTCGCTGATCAGGTCACCAAGGGAGAGCCCGCGGTTCAGATACTGCTTGGCCACACTCACCACAAACTTCAGGTTCGCTTCGCATAGCTCGTCCATCGCATCCTGATCGCCCATACGGATTCTGCGCGCCATCTCCGCCTCCAACTCCGAACTGAGCGGCGACGTATGCCCAATGTCATTCAGGTACTGCCCGACGGATCTTCCATCATCCAGCGACGCGAAATCGCTTGATGCTTTCATTACCTCCACCCCTTCCCTTCATGTTCTGACTGTGGGATCTCCACCTTGCCCCACAACCCACTCGTTACCACATCGATTTGCCGCGCCCTTGCAGGGAGATGTCCTGGATCACTCTCCGTGCTGCGGCTTGACAGCCAAGAACGTCGTATAGGCACCGCGCTGAACCAGGAACACGATCGCCTTGTCTCTGTCCTTCAACGAATCCCGGACCTTCTTGTAGTCCCGCAGATTCCCGATCTCCCTGTTGTCGATTTCGACGATAATGTCACCGGGCCGGAAGCCCGCATCGTCGCTCGGACCCCCTTCTTCGATGTCGAGAACCACAACCCCTTCCTCGTCGGGGTCAATCCCCAACTGCCGCGCCTGTGGGCTGCCGGTGCCTCCAACCTCGATCCCGAGCCAGCCTTCCTCCTCCACGGTTCCCTCCACCGCCGAGGCCACCTCGGAGTCCGGTCGCTCGGCCAGAACCAGATCCAGCTTCTTTTCCCGCCCATCGCGCAGGATCCTGACTCTCACTTCCTCCCCCACCTGGGTATCCGCCACAAGCCAGCGGAACTTGCTGACCCCCGAGACCTCAATTCCCTTGAACTCGAGGATTCGCCCGCAGCCGAAGCGGGTCTGAAAGTCGGCGACGTGATCATCGAGTTCAAGGGAATTGAGGTCTC
>JAGLYR010000343.1 GCA_023132135.1 Candidatus Eiseniibacteriota bacterium
CCTCATCCCGTTGGCGTTCGGGGTGATCGTCTTCGGACTGGTTGTGCTGTACATGGCCATGGTGCGTGAGCGCCGATTGGGCAGGCTCAAGAGCGAGTTCATCGCCAACACTTCCCACGAGCTCAAGACTCCCCTGGCTCTGATCAGGATGTTCTCGGAGTTGCTGGCAACCGACAGAGTTACGGAGGCCGGCACGGTGCGCCGGTATCACGAGATCATTCTGCGCGAGACCGAGAGGCTCACGGGTCTCATCGATAACGTGCTGGATTTCGCGAAGATCGAGCGAGGAAAGAGCGCCTACGAGTTTAGGGAGATGGACCTCATCGAGGTAGTGAAACCGGCTATTGAGATCTACCGACACAGGATCGACGAGTCCGAAGTGGAGATGGTGTTCGTGGCACAAGAGGATCTTCCCAGGGTACGCATAGACGCTGACGCAATAACGCTGGCGCTGATGAACCTGATCGACAACGCGCTCAAGTACGCCGTCGGTACGGATGTCATCGGCGTGGAGATTCACCGGGATTCCAAAAACGTCTACTTGGAGGTCTTCGACAAGGGAGCCGGCATCCCGGCTCATCACCTCAAGAGGGTGTTCGAGCGGTTCTACAGATTCCAGGCCACCGATCTCCACTCCGCCGGTCAGCGCGGTTCCGGTATCGGGCTTAGCCTGGTGGAGCATATCGCCAAGGCGCACGGCGGCTCTGTCACGGTCACCAGCACGCCCGGCGTGGAGACGCGGTTCTCAATAAGGATCCCGTTGGTTGAATAGATAGCTTCAGTTACCAGGTGATCTTCTTTGGCCCCTTTTGTGAGGGCGGCCTTTCCGAGTCGTTGACCTGACCACCGGACGAGGGATAGGACGGCGGCGGAGTATACGCGGGTGGTGGAGCCGGTTCTGCCGGAGCGGGTTCCGGATCCTTCTTCTTGGAAGGGGTGTAATCGGCGTAGGGGTTGACGGTTCCCTTCTTCTTCTTCTTCTTTTTGGGCTTCGGCGGGGTAGTGTAGGGATTCGGGTCCACGGGCTCGGGAGTGGGTATCACGGCGGAAGGGATCTCGACAACAGCAGCTCCTCGCCGGTCAAGGATCTTGCTCAGGGCGTTTCGCTTGTTGTTGCAGTCATCCGGGACCTCCGGGATCTCTCCTATTTCCACGAGGACCGCTTTCGCTTGCGCCACGTTCCCTGATTGGGACATGAAGCGAGCCTTCTCCAGCAGCTCCTCGCACAGATTGTTGGACATGGTCTTGAGCTGCTCGAGGTCGTAATAGTGGCTCGATCGCGGAATCTTGGCCAGGGAGTCCACGGCCTTTCTCCAGTCTCGGGTCTCCTGGGCGGAGAGTGCGTCGATGAGGGCGGACTGGGCCTCCATCTCCGCGAGGGCCGTCTTCTTGAAATCGCGAGCCGACAGACTCTCCGGCTTGAGGCTGGTGGCCTGTGCGAACATTCTCGCTGCCTCCGCCCACTCCTCTGCCTGCATCTTATCCTTGCCGGCCTCGATCAGTTCCTCGTACCCCATGCCA
>JAGLYR010000344.1 GCA_023132135.1 Candidatus Eiseniibacteriota bacterium
ATTTCCAGTACCCGCTTTTCAACTTTGCGTGGAGTCCTGTTCGCCACCTCTTGAGGCGCTCTCGATCGTTCCGCATACCACTCGGCATCACCGCCTTGATATCGGCGCAGCCATTTGTACAACCATTGCCTGCTGCGACCTATGTCGCTGCACACCTCGGTCACAGACGTTCCTTCCAAGTGCAGCTTCACCGCGTCTTTGCGAATCTGTTCTTCCTCAGGTTCGACCATTGCGAATCCTCCTTGCATTCGGATGGATTGTGCAATACTCGGAAGCGGCTGTTCAGCTGTTGTCCGGCAGAGCTGTCACGGTGTCCGCTCTCCGGGGAATGCGTGCCGGGATACTGATGTCAGAGTTGTGCGCGTTTCCACGCGTGGGCTCCGGTTGGACCCCAGGAAACAACACAACCCGTTGGGCCCATGGATGGGCTCCACGAGGCTACAGCGCGAGAAAATCATGCAGGCAGGCAGTTGAGAGGCCAAAATGGCGGCGGAAAGGGCCGGTACAGCCCTTGTGCGTCCATGAGAGGCTTGTGCGGTGAGAGCAGCAGGGATGGACGAAGCAGACGTCCTGGATAGCATCACTGCCGAGTGGCTGTGGTCGGTGGTGTGGCATGAACGGATGCAGTTGATCTCGGCGAATATCAGACGCTGCTCGATGAGGCTGAGGTGTTCCTTCACGCTGCGCGGCGAACGGGGGCCGCACACGATGGCCCCGTGCAACACGGAGAGAAACATGAGCGCACCCAGCGATCGGCATCACGTGTGGCTCCCTCTCCTGGTGGTCGGCAGCAAAGCAGTGCACGGCGATTGGTTGGAGGGCCGTCTGAGAGCATCCTCGGTCAAAGTCGGCAATTCTGTTGGTTATCACTACGATATACTACCCCAAGGATTGCCCCCAGTGCGTTTTCTCAAGCCGGTTGGTATCTGTATACCCCCCAACCCCGGCGGGTTGTCGCCGCCGGCAAGACCTCCGCCACAACGAACGATTGTCGTCGATCGCAACAAAGAGCGGATAGGCTCGTCGTTTTCCTTACATCCCGCCCAGCAGCTCAACCTGCTTCACAAGACTCCCCTACAGAGGAGGCGGCGGACCGCAACGCCCCTCTGCGCATCCTGATCCGGACGAACATCGGAGGCGGCCTCTCCCCTCTCCGGGCCAAAGGAGCGCCGAGATCCGCCCGTCCAACTGAGCCCGGGCAAGCATTCTCCCCTTGACGATGATCCCCGACATGCGTTTCCGCCTCCGGGTCTGCGGAAGAGAAGCAAGAGAAACACGCTCGTCGTCGGACTTGATGCTGCCCCCCGGCCACCGATTCTGTCTTCCCAGCGGGGACCATTTCGGACGGCGGCAGGCACTCTGTCGACTGCACACCCACCGCAAGCCACTGATCCTCATGCTCCTCGGTATGCAATCCCAAGACAAACAAGATGTGCGAACAGCATTCATCCTCAACCGATCCCCGACATCCCGTTCCTCTGAGATGCCTCACATCCCTGGCTTCCTCACCAAAGCCATGCGTAGTCAGGCCGTCGGCAACAAACACAATGAAGTGCACCGACCGGGAGACGCCCCCTGAGGGTCACCTCCAGATTGTCTGCCCAAGCACCT
>JAGLYR010000345.1 GCA_023132135.1 Candidatus Eiseniibacteriota bacterium
TCGGATACGGCGGCCGACTGGGGCCGAGAAACCCTTCAGTCTGAATGTTGGATAGAGAGGGACAGACCCCGGCCTGGATGCAGCGGGTGGTGATCTCATATCCGGCTGCGTCGAGAATCAGCCAGACGATCTTTCTCTCCTGACGCATCTCACGCTTCATCAACGGGTCCTTTTAAGGCGTGCCTATGAGTGCAGCTTGAGGGGTTTCACGGGGAAAGACCCTAGGAAGCGGCTACCTGCAGGGCGATCTCCATCATGGCGTTGTAGCCGTGCTGGCGCTGCTCTGAACTGGCAGCCTCCATGGTGACCAGGCTGTCGCTGACCGTAAGGATCGTCAAACCCTGTACATGATGTCCGGCGGTCAGGGTGTAGAGAGCCGTGCTCTCCATCTCCGCGGCCAGCACTCCGTAGCGGGCCCAGATCTTCCAGAAGTCCTGGTCGTCGGAGTAGAAGGTGTCCTCGGTCAGCACGGTGCCCACCCGGACGCTCACGCCCCGCTGTCTAGCGGCCTCATAGGCCTTGAGGAGCAACTCGAAGCTTGCCGCCGGTGCAAAATCGCCGCCATTGAAACGGATGCGGTTGACCGACGAATCTGTGGAGGCCGCCTGCGCCAGAATCACATCTCCCAGCTTTATATCCTCCTGGAGGGCCCCACAGGTACCGATGCGGATCAGGCGCTTGGCTCCGTATTCGACGATCAGCTCGTGCACGTAGATCGATATCGAGGGGATCCCCATACCCGTTCCCTGCACGGACACCTTCTTCCCGTTGTACGTACCGGTAAAACCCAGCATACCCCGAACCTGGTTGTAACACACCGGGTTTTCCAGATATGTTTCGGCCAGGTACTTAGCCCGCAGGGGATCGCCGGGAAGCAGCACCGTCTCGGCGATCTGTCCTTTTTTCGTTCCTATGTGAATGCTCATTGGATTCCTCCTCCCGTAGACTGTGCTCGCGATAAGGTGTGTCCCCAGGGGAGTGGGACTCCTTGAACACACGCCGTATCATAACAGCTCCAAGACAAATCGGGTAGTGAATGGACAGAAAAGCAGGGTTCGGGTGATGATCAGGACCCCGGGAGCCGGTATCAGAAGGGCAGTCCCTGCGAAGGCGAGATCGAAGGTTTTGGTTAAATAGGAACTCCCGGTCACTCCTGCGGCACGTCCAGCCAGTTTCCGCTCTCTGCGGATCTGTAGGCGGCATCCATTATCAGCTGGCAGCGGAGCCCGTCGAGCACACCCGGTTGCGGAGCCAGACCTTCAGAGACGGTCTTGAGAAAGGCATACTGATTTTCGGCGTGGGTGCGGGTCCAACCGAGAATCGAACGCGGCGGGGGCAGCGTAGCTCCGGGGTAGTGCTGGACCGTCTCCAGTCTGGTCCAACCCCGCTGTCCTCCCATCGGGCCCCCGGGACGAGTTGCGTCGAACCAGTACAGCCAATTTGCATCCATCAACCGAAACATCAGGGCCGCCTTCTGTCCGTAGATCTCGATGTTGAGATCGTCAAGAGCTCCGGTGGCGAAGCGGGAAACCTCGATCGTT
>JAGLYR010000035.1 GCA_023132135.1 Candidatus Eiseniibacteriota bacterium
AATTGGAAGCGGTGTTCACGCGCCCGGGGGCGGGTTCATGAAAGAGCTGAGTGTCGAGCAGCTGCTGGAAGAGACCGGCGAGGCCTTGCAGCTGGATCTGGTTTCAGAGACGGCCGAGTCGATGATCCCTGTCACGACAGCCGACGTGAATCGGCCGGGGCTTCTGCTGACCGGGTTCAGGAAGAACTTCCTCAACAAGAGAATCCAGATTCTCGGCGAGACAGAGATTCTCTACCTCGATTCCCTCGATGAAACCCGCAGGGTGGAAGCAATACAGACGCTTTTCTTCAAGGCCGTGCCCTGCATCATTGTGACCAAGGGGCAGGAGATTGATCCTCTGGTGGTGGAGTTGGCCAACGAGAAGAGGATTCCCATTCTTCGAACCTCTCTGTCCACCACGCCATTCATCCATCTTCTGGCCATGCATTTGGGACAGGCCTTTGCCCCCCAGACGGTGGTCCACGGTACACTGGTTGATGTGTACGGCGTAGGCCTGCTTTTCACCGGGAAGAGTGGGATTGGCAAGAGCGAATGCGCGTTGGACCTGGTCGAAAGAGGCCATCGGCTCGTGGCGGACGATGTGGTTGTGGCGACGCGAACAGCGCCCGGCATTGTGGTTGGAAGAGGCGACGACATGCTCCGCCACCATATGGAAATCCGCGGTGTTGGCATCATGGATATTCCCAGGATGTTCGGTATCCGCGCAGTCCGCAGGCGGAAACGGATCGAGGTGGAGGTTCGGCTGGAGCTGTGGGACGACAAGAGCCACTATGACCGCGTGGGGCTTGACGACACAAAGACCTCGATCCTGGGGGTCAAGCTCGGTTTCGTGACAATTCCCATCATCCCGGGCAAGAACATCACCGTGATCTCTGAGGTTGTGGCCCTGTCTCACCTGCTCAAGATCTGCGGGTTCGACAGCGCCGGGGATTTCAGCCGGAACCTGCGAGAAGCCATTGCTGGAAAGAAGGCGGCGAGCGGGATTCTGGACATCCACGACAACGAGTGACGGGGTTGTCATTCCTCAAATGAACGATCTGTGTCTCATTCTCTGCATCCACAATCACCAACCGGTAGGCAACTTCGGTTTCGTGCTGGAAGATGCGTACCGGCGCGCATACCTGCCCTTCGTGAAGGTGATGGCCGCGCACCCGGCGATCAGGTTCGTGATCCACAACTCCGGCTGTCTCCTGGAATGGATGGAGGAGGAACATCCCGAGTACGTTGAGTTGCTCCGGGAAATGGCCGCGCGAGGACAGGTCGAGATCCTGACGGGAGGGTTCTACGAGCCCATCCTCGCCATGATTCCTGATGCCGACAAGCTGCTGCAGATTTCGCGTTTCTCAGAGTACCTGGCGGAGCGATTCGGCATGAAGCCAAGGGGGATGTGGCTCGCGGAAAGGGTGTGGGAGCCGCAACTGGCCCGGTGGTTAAGCGACGCAGGGATTGAGTACACGGGATTGGACGATTTCCATTTCCGGGCGTGTGGCCTGAAGCAGGAGGCCCTGGTTTCCCATTTCACGGTGGAGGATCAGGGCAGAACGATTCAGGTGTTCCCGTTGAGCGAGGCTCTGCGTTACTACGTTCCCTTCCGGTCGGTTACGGAGACCGAAGAATACCTCCGCTCCCTGGCGGAGAAGAACCCCGGCAGTCTCGCGGTCTTCGGGGACGATGGGGAGAAGTTCGGGATCTGGCCGGGTACGCACCACCTGGTGTACGGGAAGGGATGGCTGGCGTCGTTCCTGCAGATGCTGGAGAAGAACTCGGATTGGCTTCAGACTGTGACCTTCTCCGAGTGGCTGGAGACTCACGAGTCGGCGGGACTGGCCTACCTGCCGACGCTGGCGTACCCCGAGATGATGGAATGGGCGCTCCCCGCGGATCGTCGGGGCGAATACCAACGAAACCGGGAGGTACTGAAGAAGGAATTTCACTATCCGTGGAGCCCTCCGTTTCTCAGGGGCGCGTACTGGCGCAGCTTTCTCTCGAAGTACCCGGAAAGCTACCTCATGTACCGCAAGATGCTGGACGTCCGCTGCCGATTGGCCAAGACGGATCCGGAGGTCTCGCTTCCGGATCTGGCGCCGGCGTGGCGGGATCTCTGGCGTGGGCAGTGCAACTGCGCCTACTGGCATGGTGTGTTCGGTGGGCTGTATCTCAAGCATCTTCGGACCGAGGTGTACCGGCGGTTGATCTCGGCCGAGGTTCGGCTGGACCGTGTTCTGCATGGCGCGAAGTCCTGGTCGGAATGCCGCACGGTCGATTTCGATGGGGATGGCTGGCCGGAGATTCTGCTGTCCGATCCCCATCTCAATGTGTACCTCGCGCCTCGCCGGGGCGGATCCATGTTTGAGCTGGACTTCAAGCCGTCGGTTAGCAATCTTCTGGCTACGCTGGCTCGAAGACCAGAAGGTTACCACGAGGATCTGCTGAAGGCGGTGGGGGATGGCAGCGGCGATCCCGAGGGTGAGCCCCGGAGCATCCACGACGGTCCGGTTGCAAAGGAGAAGGGGCTCGAGACGTATCTGGTGTTCGATCGCTATCCTGCGGATAGCTGGAGGGACCGGTTCGCGCCTCTCACGGTGACCGCCGGGGAGATGAAGGAAGGGCGGTGCCGGGAGCTGGGCGATTTCATCGATGCGCCCTACGAGGTTCGCGTCCCGGAGGGAGAGTCGTCCGGTAAGGTCGTGTTGCGCCGGGTGGGTGTGGTCGAGACACCCTCGGGTACGAGAAAGATCAAGATCACGAAGTCAATCTCCCGGGGGCGCCCGGGGGAGGTGATCCTGGAGCACGATCTCCAGGCGGGCGAGGAACCGGTGGCTGGGGTTCTGTTTGGCACAGTGTTCAACTTGGCCATGAGTACGGGGGATTCCCCCGAGTGCTACTACCTTATTGACGGTGAGAGGTCCGGGCAAGCGCTGCTCGGGTGTGAGGGCGACGACGACGCGGTTGGGTCGGTGTCGTTGATTGACGGTTTTCTCTCTACCTGTGTGGATTTCCGTTTCGACAGGCCCGCGAGAGTGCTGCGGTTCCCGGTGATCACCGTTTCTCTCTCCGAAAGCGGGTACGAGAAAGCGTACCAGAGCTCGGTTGTCATGCCGTTTTGGGACGTGCGCCTGGACGCGGGAGAGCATCTGAAGATCCGTATCAGGGCTATGATCTCGGTGCTCGAGCAAGCAGTGGAAGCCAAATGATTGAGCGCAGGGTGATCATCACCAACAAGTTTGGCCTTCATGCGCGGCCATGCGCGGAATTTGTGAAACTGGCCAGCACTTTCGCTTCCGACGTCTTTGTGGCGTCCGGTGACACGGAAGTGAATGGGAAGAGTATCATGGGAGTCATGATGCTGGCCGCGGCGAAGGGGACCCGGATCCGGATCCGGGCAGAGGGTTCTGATGAAGACAATGCCATTCGGGCCCTTGTCGATTTGGTGACGGGCAAATTCGAGGAAGAGGAGTAGTGGCAAAATCCTGGAGACTTGCTGGAACAGATTCGCCGCGCAGGATTCTCGAAGGCATCAGTGCATCCCAGGATGTCCGGGTGGGCAAGGTGTTTCTCGTCAAGTCGGCGGTGGACGACTTTGTCCGGAGGCGGATTGAGCCGGACGAAGTGGACATGGAGATCATGCGTCTTCGGGAAGCTATCCGGAGAACCCGCGAGGAGATGGAAGGGCTGCAGGCACAGCTGGCCAGGGATTTCGGAAAGGACCATGCGAAGATCGTCGAGGCCGACATAATGATTCTCGATGATCCCTTGGTTGTGAACGAGACCGTCCGGCTGGTGACGGAAGAGAAACGGAACGCAGAGTGGGCCTTTCACGGGGGAATCTCCAAGGTAATTGACGCTCTGGAGACGATCGAGGACGAGTACCTGCGGCACCGGTCTGCCGATGTGAAGGACATCCTGCGGAGAGTCCTCTGGAACCTGGCGGCGCCATCGCGGAGAGAGCTGCGGGAAATCAAGGAACCGGTCATAGTCGTTGCGCGGGATCTCTCCCTTGCCGAGATGGCCCAGATGCCCCGAGAGATGGTTCTGGGCATCGCTACGGACCGGGGTGGGCGCTATTCGCATACGGCTATTTCAGCGCGGGACAAGTGGAGAATCCCCGCGGTTGTGGGTTTGGGGACGGTGTCTCAGAGTGTCCGGGATGGGGACACCATCGTTGTCGATGGCAACCGGGGTGTGGTGGTTATCAGCCCGACGCCCGCCGAGATCGAGCAGTACCATGAGGAAGAAAAACGGCTGAGGGTCCAGGTTACGCGGGCGAAACCGGAAAGCCGCGAGCCTGCGAGGACCTCGGACGGGCACGAGCTGGACCTGTCGGCCAATATTGAAACGGTGGATGAGCTGGATCTGGTGATTTCCCAGGGAGCCAACGGCGTAGGACTGTACCGGACGGAGTTCACTTTTCTTGCGCGCGGGGATCTTCCCGGCGAGGAAGATCAGTTTGAGATGTACCGGGAAGTTGCCGAGAGGCTCAAGCCGGACTACGCCGTCATCCGGACAGTGGATCTGGGCGGCGACAAGCTTCTCCCCGGACTCCATACGCCCGAGGACAATCCTTTTCTGGGGTGGCGAGGTATCAGACTGAGCCTGGCCCGGCCCGACATGTTCAAGACACAACTCCGGGCCATCCTCAGGGCCAGCGCCTACGGATCCCTCAAGACACTCCTGCCCATGATCTCGGGTGTGGAAGAAATGCGGGAAGCACGGTTGATCTACGAGGAGGTTAAGGAGAATCTCAGGAGGGAAGGAATACCCTTTGATGAGGACTGCCCTCTGGGGGCGATGATCGAGACACCGTCAGCGGCCACCATCACCGATTTCCTGGCGGAAGAGTCCGACTTCTTCTCTGTGGGATCCAACGATCTCGTTCAGTACACGCTGGCCGCCGATCGGGGAAACGAGAAGGTGGCGCACCTGTATGAGCCGATGCATCCGGCCGTGCTGCGGATGATGAAGTACGTGGTGGATACGGCCAGGGCCAAGGGCCGTTGGGTGGGGATCTGCGGCGAGATGGGCAGCGATCCGCTGGCGACTTTCGTGCTGGTCGGGATGGGGTACGATGGGATCAGTACCAATCCCATCGTGCTTCCCGAAATCCGGAGCATCATCGAAGCCGTGAGCTACAGCGAGGCGCAGGAGATTGCCGAGACCTGCCTGACCTTCCGCACGTCGGCGGATGTACGCGCCTACCTGCGCAGGAACCTGATCGCGCGACTGAAAGCCAAGGACGGAGCGTAGCTGCTTTTGCAGCAGCTGTGAATAGAGACGATCTCAGATCTGGAGGATGAAACATGGCTGCCGTTGATCTGGACAATCCACAATCCTTCGACGCCCTTGACACCGGTGGGATGCTGACTCTGGTCGAGGAATTCGGCGAGCAGTGCAGCCAGGCAATCGAACTGGGTCGGGGGACGCCGCTGCCTGAGTCGAGGGACTTCCGGGCCGTTGTGACGCTGGGGATGGGCGGTTCTGCCATTGGTGGAGACCTGCTGCGGTCATGCGTGGGGAACGGTATGGCGCAACCCTGGTTCATCAACCGGGATTACGGCCTGCCGCGATGGGTCGGCGAGGGGACCCTGATGCTGGTGAGTAGCTACTCGGGAAACACGGAGGAGACGCTGGCGGCTTTCGAGGAGGGAATCTCGCGGGGGGCGACGGCGATTTGCCTGACCTCGGGCGGCAGGTTGGAGCAGCTGGCGAAGGAGAGGGGATTGCCCATGGTCCGGCTTCCAGGGGGTCTTCCGCCGCGGGCTGCCTTGGGGTATTCCTTTTTTCCGACGGCCGTGATATTGGGACGGATGGGCTTGGCCGCGGTGACCGAAGAGGATTTGTCGGAAACCCTCGAAGTTATCCGCCGTTCGGCCAACGGGTGGGGAAGGGCAAGACCCGCTGCCGAGAATCAGGCCAAGTCCATGGCCTTGATGCTCGAGAACCGTGTGCCTGTCATTTATGCGGGGGATGAGTTGCTGGGGTCCGTCGCGACACGCTGGAGAAACCAGTTCAACGAAAACTCGAAGATACTGGCGCACTCGAATGTATTTCCAGAGCTTAACCACAATGAAATTGAGGGTTGGGAAGGGGCGGATCCCATGGGCGGGCAGGTTCATCTGATCTTCCTCCAGGATCAGGAGGATTCTCCCCCGATCCAGCGCCGGATGAAGGTTACGGACGAGATCATCGGAAAACGGGCCGCGGGGATTTCCCGATTGTGGTGTGAGGGAACAGGCCGTATTGCCCGGGTTTTCTCACTCGTGTGTCTTGGGGATTTCGTCAGCGTGTATCTGGCTCTTATCAGGGGTCAGGATCCAACGACGATCAGGAACATCAACTGTCTGAAGGAGGCCTTGGCAAATGTTCCGGAGTAATCCTGCTGGCGGAAACGGAGGAGTCTGGTGAAAGCCGTGATCCCGGTGGCGGGTGTGGGAACTCGTTTGAGACCACACACGCATACAGTTCCGAAGGCGCTGCTCCAGGTAGCGGGGAAACCGATTCTGGGGCATATCATCGACACGGTTGCAAGTCTTCAGGTCGATGAAATTATCCTGGTTGTCGGCTACATGAGAGAGAAGATCGAGGACTACGTTTCCAGGAACTACAGTCTCCCCATCCGGGCCGTCGTGCAGGAGGAGCCCAAGGGTTTGGGGCACGCGGTGTACGTGACCCGGGAAAGCGTCGCCGACGGGGAACCTCTGCTGGTGATCCTGGGAGATACCATTTTCGACCTCGATTTCAGTCCCATCGTCAAGGGCGGTGGGAATCTCATCGGCGTCCGGGAGATCGAGGATCCGAGACGCTTTGGGGTGGTGAAGAGCCAGGGCACCCGGATAGAGGGATTTGTGGAGAAGCCGGAGCGGCCACCGTCGAATCTGGCAATCGTCGGGCTCTACTACTTCACGGACGGTGGGCCGCTGTTCAGCGCGCTGGACGAGGTTGTCCGCAGGAACATCAGGACACGTGGAGAGTATCAGCTGACCGATGCTCTCCAGCTGATGCTGGAAAGAGGTCACGAGATGACGTGTCTCCATATTGAGGGCTGGTTCGACTGCGGGAACCGGGAGACGCTTCTGGAAACCAACCGGTACCTTCTTGATCGAGTTGGCAAACCGGCAGATCTGGAGACGGCCATCGTTGTTCCGCCCGTCTCTATAGATCCCGCAGCTACGGTGGAGAATTCCATCGTTGGACCCTATGCTTCTGTGGCGGCGGGGGCCGTGATCCGCAATTCCATCGTACGCAACAGCATTGTCGGGGAGAGGGCCACGGTGGAGAGCACATCCCTGGAGGGGTCATTGATCGGAGACAATGCGGTGGTGCGGGATGTGTGCCGGAGGCTCAACGTAGGAGACTCGTCGGAAGTCGCCTAGCCTGGGTGATTCATGGAGAGCGCCGGCATTGCGGTTTCGGAGTCCGACGCAGAAACAGCTTGTTCCTGTGTGTATCTTGTGTAAGTTGTGAATCCACTGTTACCAATTCTCTGGCCCTGATGGTGGGGAGGATATCCATGGGTAGAACTCGTTTTCTCACGTCCGAGTCAGTGACGGAGGGACATCCCGACAAGGTTGCGGATCAGATTTCAGACGGCGTGCTGGACGCGGTTATGGCCTCTGATCCGCAGAAGGGACGGGTTGCCTGCGAAACACTACTGACGACGGGGATGGCCCTGGTCGCCGGGGAGATCACGACCGACTCGTACATCGATGTTCGCGGGATCGTCCGCCAGGTGGTCAAGGACATTGGGTATACCCGGGCCGACTACGGGTTCAGCTACAAGACGTGCGCGGTCCTGGTTTCCATCGGTGAGCAGTCTCCGGACATCGCGATGGGTGTGGACCCGGGTGGTGCGGGCGACCAGGGTATGATGTTCGGCTATGCAACCCGGGAAACTCCGGTACTCATGCCCCTTCCGATTACCTTGGCGCATCGTCTGACCTCCCGGCTGGCGGAGGTCCGGAAGAAAGGAATCCTGTCCTATCTGCGGCCCGACGGGAAGTCGCAGGTAACCGTGGAGTACGAGGGCCCCACTCCGGTGCGCGTCGACACGGTCGTGATTGCGGCCCAGCATGCCCCCGAAACTGACCAGGACGACATGAAGAGGGACATCTGGGAACAGGTGGTGGTGCCCTCGATTCCCGAGGAGTTCATGGACAGGTTGCGGCCCATCACGTACTACATGAACCGCACCGGGCGCTTTGAGGTGGGCGGGCCCCAGGGAGACACAGGGCTGACGGGTCGCAAGATCATAGCGGACACCTATGGCGGGGTGGGCAGTCATGGGGGAGGGGCCTTCTCCGGGAAGGATCCGACGAAGGTAGATCGTTCCGGGGCGTACATGGCTCGCTACATAGCCAAGAATGTCGTCGCCGCCGGTCTGGCGGATCACTGCGAGATCCAGCTGGCCTATGCCATCGGAGAGCCCGAACCCATATCGATTCTGGTCAATGCGCACGGCGGGGAGGAAATCCCCGAGGAGTCCTACGTCAAGGCCATTCGGGAAGTTTTTGACTTGAGGCCCTCCGGGATGATAGATGCGCTGGATCTGCGCCGTCCAATCTACCGGAAGACCGCCGCCTACGGCCACTTCGGCCGGGAGGACAGCGACTTCACGTGGGAGATATGCGACAAAGTCGAAGCACTACGGAAGGCCGTTGGGCAGCGCGCCTGACAGTGTATTCAGTAGAACAAGTCCCTAGTGCGTAGTCCCTAGTCCGAGGAACAGAGCATCGCAGCCCATGGACCGGTACCGTAGCAGAAAACTGGTGAGAAATGCAGGCTACTGATCGGCGCGGATCAGAAGAAGGATGCCCGCGACGGCAAAGGCCGCGTTGGCGATCCACGCCGCCGCCGGCGCCGGCAACGCCGCCGCTTGGCCAAGAACCTCGCTCACCCGCATGATGCCGTAGTAGACAAAACACAGAGCCAGGCTGATCCCGAAGCCGAAGGCCAGGCCGCTTTTTCGCCGGATGGCGGACAGGGAAGCTCCCAGAAGGACCACGATGAGACTGGCAAAGGGAAAAGCGATTTTCAGGTGCCGCTGGACCCGAAGCTTCTCCACGGCGGAGCCTCCGGCCTGTACCCTCCGGATGTAGATGCCCAGCTCCCGGAAGTTCATGTTCTCGGGGTCTTTCTCCTCGGCTGCCATGTCTTCGGGGCGTTCTGCGATGTCGGGCCGCCGCAGCTCAGAGAAGATGCTCACCGCCTCACCCTCCCGTGAGAATGTCCGCACGACCCCATCGTAGAATACCCAGCTGCCGCGATCCCAGATTGCCTTGGCGGCGTCAATTCTCTCGACCAGCTGGTTGTGGGTGAATCGCTGAATCACGACGCCGTTCATCTCCCGGTTGTCCCTGTCGTAGGTCTTGATGAGGTAGATGCGCCCCCCATCGCCCAGGAGATGCACGTTGCGGCGGATGGAACCCAAGCGGCGGGGTTTCTTCTTGATGTCATAGTTCTCAATGGTGGTCATCTCCTGGTTGGCGCGTGGAACGACCAACTCGTTGAACAGGAGGGTCGCGACCGACATCAGGCCGGCGAAGAGGAAAAGAGGCAGGAGCATCCTGCGCACCGACACGCCGGAGGCCTTGATGGCCACCAGCTCGTTGTGGCGAGCGATCTGTCCCACGGAGAAAAGACTGGCCAGCAGCATTGCCATGGGCAGCGTGATGCTCAGGATGTATGGAATCTGGTAGAAGTAGTAGCGCCCGACGGTCAGCGCCGGCGTTTGGTGATCGATATAGGTGTCGATCTTCTCCCACAGGTTCACCACGAGCACCAGGAGAATGAACACGGCCAGTGAGAGAAGGAGGTTTCGCAGGTACTCGCTGAGGACGTAGCGGTCCAGGATTCTCATCTCTCGGTCTCCCGCTCCGGCCCTGTCCCGCGGTTGCGTGTTCTGAGGGCGCGCCACAGGTGTCCCAGAGCTTCCGGCACGAAGGGTTGCTCCCTGGCTGCGCGGACAAAGACCCACACTCCCAGAATGCCCAGTACGATGTTGGCCGCCCACATGGACCAGAAGGGAGGAAGATAGCGCCTGTCGGACAGCTGCTCCCCGCCGATCAGGGAGATGTAGTAGAAAAGGATGAAGCCCGCGGAGACCGCAAGCCCTATCACAAAGCTGCCGTGACGGATGCGCGCGCCCAATGGGGCGCCCAGAATCACGAAGACAATGCACGCGAAGGGAATGGAGAACTTCTTCTGGAACTCCACCGAATACCGGTTGATCTCCCTGCGGAGGGCGATCTCCCTGCCCGCCTCCGCCTTGAGAGCCTTTCTGAGACCCTGCACGTTGGGTGTGGTTGAGTCGGCCGGCGCTCCAGGCGTGTCCAGTGAACTACGGATCGACCGGAGGACGTAGCTCTGCGCCTTCTGGCGGGACTGCTCCAGCTGGCCCTCGAGACTCTTGACTTTGGCCCGGAGGTCCGTGATGTTCATCTCCCGATCACTCCGGTGCTCTCGCTGGGTCCGTACCAGCGCCGAGCCGGCGTTCTCGATCCGGATCTCGTGAGTCCCGAAGGACAGCCGGAAGTACCGGTCCGGTTCCTCCCTGTCGATTTCGTGAATCTCCCCGTCGAACAGCTCAATCGCCAGGGTATTTCCATCTTCCGACCAGACGAGGCGGCCCCGGTCTGCAAGGATCGTCTGCGTGGGGCGCGTTCGGTGGGTGCGGTAGATCGTGACCCCCCGAAGGGTGGAGGTCTTGTCGTCCACATCATCGACCAGAATACTCAAGTCCTTGAAGGGAGAGCTGAAGACGCCGGGTTTGATCTCGAGGACGGGTTTCTTTCGATGCACGGCGACCAGGAGGTTGGAGAGGCGGTGATTGGCCTCCGGCAGGACGAAGTGGTTAAACAGGGTGAGTGCCAGGGTCAGGAGCACGGCGGCCCCCAGTAGCGGGAATGTCATCTGAAGCAGACTCAGACCGCTGGCCTTCATGGCGGTGGTCTCGTTATCGGCCCCCAGGCGGCCGAAGGCCATTATGGTAGCAATGAGCACCGCCATGGGAACGGCCAGGGCGAACATCCAGCCGAGACTCAGGGCGAACAGCTCCAGAACAACAACAGGCGGCACGCTCCGTCCGATGAACAGTTCTAGATAATCCAGGACAAAGTTGATGACAAGAACAAACAGGACGACCGCAAGTGCAAAGACGAATGGGCCGATGTGTTCTTTGAGGACATACCACCCGAGAATACCCATGGCTGAATCCTGAGGAACTTCCTTGCTGCACAAGCGGTTAGATCAGTTGCAAGCTCTCTTGCCCGGCCCAACCTATCAGGATTGGGCCGGCAGAGCAATGGAGAAGTAAAAAACCAGGGAAGTCGGCCCCGGACGCGCGGTTCCGTTTGCTGGATACCTGGAATCCCCGGATTGTGGTTGCTTGACGGTCGGAGATCGGATTGCTAACATCCGCAGCGAGCTAGCCTGGATTATGCATGAACCCCAGTCTGGGGTTCATGCATAATCCAGGCAGAGCATATGCATAATCCCTTGCTCAGGTAATGCTGTGAAACGCCAGACGTTGAGGAAACAGAATCTCTCGCCTCGCGCCAACCGGACCCCGCTCCGGTTGATTCCCGCTGTCGTCTGGCTTCTTCTCTTTGCAGTGTCCGGTTCCTCCCTCGCTGTGGAATTCTCCGTCAGGCCTCCTGCGACTCCCGGGCAGTGGTGGTTTCAAAAGGGGGATGTGCCCGCCGGAAGGCTGGGCGAGCAGCCCGCTGCCTTCCTGCGGATTTCGACCAGTCCCGTCGAAGAGACTGCCACCCTGGATTTTGACAACGGTGTGATGGAGTTTGTCTGGACCATCAAGGAGTATGAACTTTTCCAGTGGCGGGTTCCCCTGGAGGAGTACATCGGGGTTGAGGGGCGGCGGCGTGTGGAAGAAGCCCGCATCGATATTGCCCGAAGAAACCTCGAGCAGAGACCCGGGCAGGAGGCGGGGCGGACCGGGATGTCCTTCGATATCCCGGTGACGTTCCCGCGCCACGTGGAGGCCATCATTGGGCAGGGGGCAAACCTGGATGTTTCCGGCTCGGAGACTATCTCGTTCAGGGGTGAGTCCACCTACCGGGTGGACGAGAAAGAGAGCGAATTCGGCCGGCGGTCCAAGTTTCCCCAGCTCGACATGAAACAGCGTCTCCGGGTCAACCTGGATGGAACAATTGGGGAAAAAGTCCATGTTCTCGTTAACCATGACAGCGAAGTCCAATCGGCCCTTGAGAACCGGATCAAGCTCCGTTACGAGGGTCGCGAAGACGAGATCGTGAAGAAGATCGAGATGGGAAACACGGATCTCTCCATCACGGGCGCGCAGTTCGTGAGCTACCGGGGAACTCACCAGGGCCTGTTCGGAGCCAAGATGCTGGCGCAGGTCGGTCCTCTGGACATGTCCATCATCGCGTCGAAGCGTGAAGGGAAGTCCGCCCGGTCCACCTTCGTTGGAAGGGCGACGAAGGACAGCGTGATGATCTACGACATTGAGTACCAGAAGCGAAAGTACTACACGCTGCGGATGTCCAGCGATCCTCACCATCTGGTTTTCACGCAGGGAGCTCTGGACATCCCGACGCGGGTTACCATCTGGGTCGATGACCACGACGTAACCAACGATGCTATCACAGGCGCCAAGCTGGGCAGCGCGTACCTCTCGGCCGCTGACGAAGAAACCCTCATCGACACGGTGTTCACCGAGGGATACTTCACCCAACTGATTGAGACCGAGGACTACTATATCGATCCGGGCTCGGGCATGGTGACCTTCTACCGGCCCCTTCGGGCGGAGCATACCATCGCGGTGTCATACGTTGACTCCAGCGGTGTGCAGGTGGGAAACGCCCCGCGCGGTGTCGACGTCTCAGACACCAGCTTCGTCCTGGATCTGAAAATGATCAAGCCCCGCAAAGAGCTCATCCGGAGTGAGACGTGGGCCTACACCCGGGGCTATGAGTTCAAGCAGTTCTATTTCCTGGGAAGCCGCAACATCCTTCCCGATGATTTCGATCTGGTAATCCGGCGCAAGAGGACGGGCTCCGAGCCCGTCGACCCGGATCGGGAGGAGGGAGAACCCCTGTTCGTGGAGGTGCTGGGGTTGGATGAGAGGGACAACCTCACAGGGGAGAGTGAACCCGACGGGCGTGTGGATCCGAAATGGGTGGACTACAGCCTGGGCGTGCTCCAGTTTCCAGACCTCCGTCCCTTCGATCCGGATCCGTCCGAGTTTGCCCTGGATCTGAGGAACCCCGAGATCTACGAACTGTACGAGGATGAGATCAACGCTCACCGGCAGGACTACCAGAAGTACTACCTGGTGGCGAAGTACCGGACTCCCCAGACCTCCTATACCCTGAACCAGATGAACATCCTCGATGGAAGCGAGAAGGTCATTCTCAACGGGCGGCAGCTCCAGCGGGGAAACGACTACACCATTATCTACGAGCTCGGCCGTGTGGATCTCCTGGGGGCCGCGGCCGAGGAAGCGCAGAAGCCGGATGCGAACATCTCCATAGACTTTGAGTACGCGCCGTTTCTCGCGCTGGCCCAGCAGAGTTTGTTGGGGGTGTCGGGGATGTACACCTTCTCGCCAAAGAAGAACCTGGGTTTTGCGTGGCTGTACGAGAGCAAGTCGACCCCGGAAGATCGTCCCCGGTTGGGACAGGAGCCGTCTCGCTACCAGGTGGCGGACGTCAACGGGCGGTTCGAGTTCAACCCGTCTTTCATGACTCGGATGGTGGATGCTCTTCCACTGATCCGCGCCGAGAGCCCATCGTCCCTCAAACTCTCGGGCGAGGTGGCCGCTTCTTTCCCCAACCCCAACACCAAGAACGAAGTGTACATCGATGACATGGAGGGTGTGGAAGACTCGAGGATCTTGTCCATCGCCAGGCGCGGTTGGGTGCCGGCCAGTATTCCCCACCCGATGGGTTCCTCGGAGCATCTGGAGTTCAACTGGTACAACCCCAGGAACCGGGTGAAGCGGGGAGACATCTATCCCGATCTGGCGGAACAGGAAAGGGATGAATCCCTCACCATCCTTGAGCTGGACGCATCGCACGCGGAACTGGACAGTACGAACAACTGGGTCGGGCTAATGCGTCTGATCTCCAAGTCGGGAACCGACCTGTCCGAATCCAAGTTCTTCCAGATTCTCCTCGACGAGGGGAACAGCCCCATCGAGCGGCGGGGAAGGATGCATATTGAACTCGGAGCCATTAACGAGAATTACCGCAATCCGGGTGTCTGGGAGCTGGACACGGAGGACGCGAACAGCGACGGTGTCCTCGATGCAGAGGAGGACACCGGACTCGATGGGATGTTTGGAGAAGACGGCCGCAACGTGCCCGAGGATGACGGCGATGATGACTACTACTACGAGTTTTCCAACCAGGATGAGTACCGCTTCATCAACGGGACCGAGGACAACGATCTTCTCGATACGGAAGATCTGGACCGGGACGGCGGACTGGGCGTGGATTCCTATTTCTCGGTAGCTGTGGATCTGGCTGACGTCGGGGCCTACCTGGCCCCCGATTCACTGGTAGGCAACTGGCGCGTTCTGCAGATTCCTCTGAGTGATTTTGAGGACGGGAAAATCGGTGATCCGATGTGGGAGTCGATTCGCTACGCGAGGATCTGGTTTGAGGACCTTGCCTGGTGGAAGCAGTTGCGGATCGCGTCGATGGAGATTGTGGGGAACCGCTGGCTGGAGCGAGGAATCCGCCACGTGGCCAGCGGCGACAGCGTGGACGTGGCGGATCTGGGGATTGGCGAGTTTTTCTCCCTCAAGACAGTTAACAACAAGGAGAACGCGGACTACGACCCGCCCTTCGATCCTGGAGAGGAACGTGGAAGCGTGGGAAAACGGGGCCAGAGAGAACAGTCCCTGGTCTTCGGTTTCGACGAACTCGGGTCCAGCCACATGGTCTCGGCCCGCAAGGAGATTCACGAAGTCCGGGGCAACACGGCTCTGAATGATTACACGCGATACGGTACCCTGGATTTCTGGTTGAAGTCCTACACGATTTCGGAGCCGGACAGCCAGCCGGTTTTTTTCCTGCGGCTGGCCTCGGACCGGGAGAATTTCTACGAGTACCGGGTCCGCCTGACAGGCGGTTGGAAATCCATTCAGGTGGATCTTGAAGAGCTATCGAGGGTCAAGCTGCAGAGCGACACGACTACCGTCAGCTACGAGGGCCGATCCGTGGTGGCGGTCAATCCTGCCGGTGTAGACTACGTGCTGGGGGATCGGTACGAGGTGTACGCAGTCTACGGTCAACCCACTCTCACCAAGGTGGTCCAGATAACCGCGGGCGTGATGAACGATCGGGGCCAGCCTCTGAGCGGCGAGGTTTGGTTCAACGAGATCCGACTGAGGGACATAAAAAAGAACGTGGGAATGGCCCGGCGCCTCACAGCCTCGGCCCAGTTCTCCGATTTCCTCACGTTGAGCGGGGATTTACGCCAGGTGGACGGGGATTTTGCTTCCCTGGGGAGAGAGCGGTCGGGGCGGGACCAGACGGGGTACTCGCTCGAGGCCAAAGCCGAGATGGGAAAAATGTTGGGGGCGCTTGGCCTCAAGGTCCCGGTGTCGGCCTCGTATCGCAAGAGCGAGGATCTGCCGCAACTGGTGACCGGGTCGGACATTGTTCTGGACGCTGAAGGCTCAGAGCTTGAGAAGTCCGAGTCGGAAGGGACAGTTTACAATCTCTCCGTCTCCAGACCCAAAGCGTCCAAGAATGCCCTGGTTCACCTGCTGCTGGACGGCTGGTCGTTGAGCAGTAGCTGGGCCGAGAAAAAGAGCTTGTCTCCGGTGAGACGGGAGTACTCGGAGAACGCCGCTGCGTCGGCCTCGTACCGGCTGACTACCCAGCGCCCCGGGCTGCGCTTTTTCCGGGACTTCGAGATTGCCTGGCTGCCCAAGGCCGTCCGGTTCTCGGTTGACGCCAAACGGCAGATCAGCCGCTCGTGGGACGTCATGGACCACCGGATGCGCGAGGAACTGCGCTTCGACCGCGTCACCCGCACCGCTGTGGGCACAGGGGAACTCAATGTCAGTCCCCTGAACTCCAGTACACTCAACACGGACTACTCTTTCAACATGCAACGGGATCTGCTCCCCAACAAGACGATTGGGTTTCGGGAGGGGCTGGGATTCGGCCAGGAAATCCGCCGGGGCCAGAGTACAAAGCTCACCTACAAACCAAAGGTCCTCTCGTTTCTCTCTCCGACCTTTGCCTACGACACGTCCTACCAGGAGGATCAGAGCCCCAACATCCGGCAGGCAGGCGATCCCAAGGGCACCCGCAAGGCTACCGCCAACAGTACGCTCAGGTGGACGTTCAATGTGAAGATGGCGTCCATCCGGGGGTTTCTGGCCGGTGTGGGAGGGCAGGAAAAGGGTGGCCCCCAATCCCGGAGCCCCCAGGAAGACGGGGAGGGGGAGCAGGCGGATGAGGGTGAGGAGGAAGCCAAGGAGAAAGGCCGGGCGCTGTGGCTTCTGCCCGCGGATTTCGTGACGAATCGGATCCAGCAATTCAACGCCACTTTCACCGTGACGAGGAACTCCAACTACGAGCGGATCCTGGAGCGGCCGGACTGGATGTACCAGTTCGGTCTCGTGTCCGAGATTGCCTCCGATCTGGCCGCCCAGTCCCTTTCCAAGGGCCGGGATACGCGCGGGGAGAAGCGTTCCACGTCGCTCCAGGGGAGTGTGGTCCCGATCTTCGATATCTCGCTCTCCGTCAAGTACGGCTCGAGCGAGGACACACGCTGGGTGGCGGGTGGTGCCAGGGAAACCCGGTCCCGGACGTGGCCCGATCTGGGATGGTCCTACGACGGCATCGAGCGGTTTGCCTTCCTCAACAAAGTCCTGACCCGGGGCAGCATCCAATCCGGGTACATCCGGAAGACGGATTCGTCCGGCCCCTTGGGAACAGAGGAGCGCTCTACGTCGCGGACCGAATGGTCGCCGCTTCTGTCCCTGAACACCACAGTCAAGGGCAACATCACCTCCAGCTTCTCCATGGGGCGCTCGTCGGAGCAGACGGATGAGAGGGTCGGCGCAGGGGTGAAGACCGGGTCGGTCCGGGCCAACTACCAGTTCGGCCTCAAGTACTCGTTTTCCCTTCCCCAAGGAATGGGAATGCCTTTGAAACGACTGGGCAGCGGCAAAGGCGGCGGAGGGAAGGTTTCGCTGAGTCTGGACGTTACCTACAACACGAACAAGAGCGAGAACCTGACCTCGGGGGATGTCACTGCCGAGAGTACGCGGCTTTCCATCGTGCCCAAGGCTACCTACACTTTCAGCCGCAACATGAACGGAAACCTCAACGCCAAGTTCGGGCAGGATTCAGACGTCAAGCGCGGACGGACCACCCGCACCATCGGGCTAGGGGTAGAACTGAGTATCAAATTCTAGCGCGGACGGTCGGTTCTTCAGAAAAAAGCGCTTGCACAAATCCAAAGCATCATGTAAGTTCGGTGCGAGTGGGGATCCCCACTCTTTCATGTATGGGGAGGTTTCGCGCCCGGCCCATCGCGTGCCACTCGGGGGTGCGGGGCACAATGGCGTGAGATGGAGGAGTATGAGCTGTTGGCCCCCTCGTTCAGAGAACGTATCGAGGAGATAGCGGAGACCATACTTACCGGGGAGGGGTACGAACTGGTAGAAACCCGGATGAACCTCGGGGGCCCTCGCCCGACGTTAACGTTCTTCATCAGCAAGCCCGGTGGATCGATTTCGCTCGGCGACTGCGCTCGGGCGAGCCGGGCGCTGGAGGATGAATTCGATAGCGTGGATTTGGTGGGCCGCCGGTACGTTCTGGAGGTGTCATCGGCGGGTCTCGACCGGTTGCTGCGTGGGGAGAGGGATTTCGTGAGATTCCGCGGGGAGCGGGCCAGAGTCACGACGCGGCATCCCATCGGCAAGCAGAAATTCTTCCAGGGGATTCTGGGGGAGGTTTGTGAGGAGGCTCTGGCAGTTGAACTGGACTCCGGCGAGAGTGTCCGGATTCCCCTTGCTGAGATTTCAACGGCCAGGCTGGAGGTCGTTTTCTGACAGTCTGCTCGGCTGGAGATTGAAACATGAACTACGAAATCATTGAGGCGCTGGGGCGGATCGCGCGGGAGAAAAATGTGGACCGCGAAATCGTCCTGGAGACCCTGAAAGCGGGACTCATCTCCGCCGCCCGCAAGAAGTACGGTTCCGCCGCCAACGTTGAGGTCAGGATTGACGACGAGGAAGGCGAGCTGGAAGTTTCGCTCATCAGGAACATTGTGGAGGAAGTGACCGACCCGGTGATCGAGATCAGCCTTGGGGAGGCGGAGGAGTGTGACGAGAGAGCTGTCGTTGGGGGAACGGTCAGGATCTCCCTTGCCTTGGAGGATTTCGGGCGGGGGGCGATCCAGGCAGCCAAGCAGGTGGTGATTCAGAGGGTCCGTGAGGCAGAGCGTGAGAAAGTCCACGAGGACTACTCCGAGAAGATTGGTGAGGTTGTCTCGGGTGGGGTGCAGCAGATCGACCACGGCAACGTCCTGATCAACCTTGGGCGGACCGAGGCCGTCCTGCCGGTGAGGGAGAAGATCCCGCGTGAGCAGCTTCATCAGGGGAGCACGATACGGGCCTTGGTCCTCGACGTTCAGAAAGTGGCCAAGGGCCCTCAGGTGATTCTCTCCAGGGCGCACCCTGATTTCGTGCGCCTGCTGTTCCAGATGGAAGTGCCGGAGATCCTCGAGGGAGTGGTGGAGATCAGGGAGATTGCACGGGAGCCTGGTGCCCGGACGAAGGTTGCCGTCGAGTCGTCGGACCCTCGCGTCGATCCCGTGGGCGCATGTGTGGGTATGAAAGGGTGCCGGGTTCAAGCTGTGGTGAGGGAGCTGGGCGGCGAACGGATTGATGTGGTGACCTACTCGTCGGAACCGATCTCATTTGTGAGTCGTGCGCTCAGCCCGGCGCGCGTTGTCCATCTCCAGATGAACGAAGAAGAGAGAGCCATGACCGTCGTGGTCCCGGACGACCAGCTTTCGCTGGCCATCGGGAAAGGTGGGCAGAATGCCCGGCTCGCGGCGAAACTCACACGCTGGCGGATCGACCTGTTGAGCGAGAGCGAGTTCAGCAAGAGGCAGGAGGTCTCCAAGGAAGCTCTTGTGCAAGTGGAGGATCTGCCGGGTATTGGTCCAAAGCTGGCCGAGAAACTGGTTTCCGAAGGATTCGAGACGGTGGAGGATATCCTCCGGTTGGGTGAAGAAGCGCTTCTGGCCGTGCAGGGTGTTGGAGAAAAAACGGTGGCCAAGGTCATGGCCGTGGCCGAGGCGGTGCGCGAGGCTCTGGCAGAGGAGTCTGGCGAACAGGATTCCGAGGAAGAAGAACAGCAGGTGGAGGAAGTGGCGGATACCACCGAGGCAGAAAATGAGACCGAAGAGCCAGCGGTGGACGAAGAGGGAGCCGGGGAGAGTGATGAACAGGCGGCTGTCTCCGATAAAGGACTGATTGACAAGGAAGATCAGGCCGGGACGGAGGAGACGGGGAGCTAGCCTGCCTGGATTATGCATAATCCAGTTTCAACTCTCTACTTTCTGGCCCAGCAGGAGCATACAGCGCCGGGCCGGAGAACTTATGCGTAGAGTAGGCTAGGTTATTCATGAAGAGCGCCGGCATTGCAGTCTCGGGCTCCGCCTTGGATCTCTGATGGAGGATGGTTAGGAACTCATGGCGAAGGATATCGATGATCTGGACGTTGGACCGCTGACCCGACCGACGCGGGACGGTTTGAAAGCGCGGAAGAAGAAGGCCAGCCCCAAGACTCCCCGGAAGGTCAAGGCCAAAGCAAAGGCCAAGCCCAAACCGAAAGTGAAAGCCAAGGCCAA
>JAGLYR010000036.1 GCA_023132135.1 Candidatus Eiseniibacteriota bacterium
GTAAAGCTGAAGACAGAGCCCGACGCGAAACCGATGATGAAGGTCGAGGCCCCCAAGATCGAGGAAGCCACTCCGCCCATGGAGGTCGCAGAAGAAGCGACCCCGGAAGCAGTTGTCGCGAAGCAACCTCCAGTGCCTCCGGAAGCGCCTCCAGAAGCGCCTCCGGAAGCGCCTCCGGAAGTGAAGCCGGAAGCGAAGCCGGAAGCGAAGGTCCCGGCCGTGAAGAAGGTTCGTGTGTATGAAGCGGCCAAGGACATGGGCCTGTCCAGCGATGCGTTGATGGAGATCCTTCGCAAGATGGGGATGCAGGTTAAAGGACACATGAGCTCCATTGCTGCCGATGGCTTGGGCGCCATCCGCGCCCACCTTGAATCGCAGAAACAGTCGGCGCGCGAGGAGATAGCGCGCAGGGAGAGAGTCAAGGCCGCGCACAGGGTTACTCAGAGACCGGCGAAACCGGCGAAGCCGATGAAACCCGCCAGACACGGGAAGATAATGCCGGGCCCGAAAAAGAAAGGTCGGCCTCCGAAAAAGCGCCGCAGAGTGCTCGACGAGAAGGCCATAAAGGAGAGTGTCAGGAAAACCCTGGCGGAACTTGGAGTGACCCGCAAGCCGCGTCGCCGCAAGAGAGCAACGCGTGTGGATCCCGCAACGGAAGCGGCAAAGATCGTTCGCGTGCCTGAATTCATCTCGACCCAGGAACTGGCGGATTCCATGGGAGCCAAGACCACCGATGTGATCAAGAAGTGTCTTGGACTGGGTCTTATGGTCACCATCAACCAACGCCTCGATGCAGAGACTGTCACGATGGTGGCGGACGAGTTCGGCTACGGTGTCGAGTTTGTCGAGGAGTTCGAGATCCCGGCGCGCAGCGAGAGAGAGGATTCCGAGGCAGTGCCGCGCCCTCCGGTGGTGACAGTAATGGGACATGTGGATCACGGGAAAACGTCCCTCTTGGACTTCATACGGAAAGCGAAGGTGGTCGCCGGAGAGTCCGGCGGGATCACCCAGCATATCGGGGCGTACACGGTGAAAGGGGAATCCGGCGGAGTTGCTTTCCTGGATACTCCGGGGCATGAAGCCTTCAGCGCAATGCGAGCGCGGGGAGCTCAAGTCACAGATCTCGTGATCCTTGTTGTGGCGGCAGACGAACGGGTGATGCCCCAGACCGTCGAGGCCATCGATCACGCGAAGGCTGCCGGAGTTCCCATTGTGGTTGCCATCAACAAGATCGATCTGCCCGACGCGAACCCGGCGCGGGTGTCTCAGGATCTGATGACTCACGGGTTGGTCCTGGAGCAGTTCGGCGGCAAAGTAGTGGGAGTGGAAATTTCTGCCAAGACGGGCGAGGGGGTTGACAAGCTCCTGGAGATGCTGCTTCTTGAAGCGGAGCTGCTGGAGCTCAAAGCTCCTGTGGACCAACTCGCCGAAGGTGTGGTAATCGAGGCCCAATTGGATTCCGGGCGGGGAGCCCTGTGCACACTGCTGATCCAGAAGGGGACCCTGAAGATCGGTGACGCCTTTGTTGTGGGCAGCTTGTCCGGCAGGGTGAAAGCCATGAAGGATGACCGTGGGGTCTACATGGAGACGGCGGGTCCTTCGACGCCGGTCGAGATGCTGGGGGCGCAGGGCGTGCCCCAGGCCGGTGACTCTATGGTGGTCCTGGAAGACGAGCGTGATACCCGGGAGATCGCAAGCAAACGATCCCGGCTCGATCGGGAACGTCGCCTCCGGACGCGGCCGCGCGTGTCTTTGGAAGACTTCCATACCCGGATCCTGGAGGGTCAAATCAAGGATCTGGTCTTGGTGATCAAGGGAGATACGGATGGGTCGGTGGGCGCGCTGAGCGACACTCTGCAGAAGCTGTCCACTGACGAGATCCAGGTGAAGGTGATTCGCCGGGGCGTGGGCCCCGTGACGTCCTCCGACGTTCTGCTGGCTGCGGCCTCCGGCGCGATTGTCGTCGGGTTCCATGTCGGGGCGGATTCTATGGCCTTGGACGCCGCGCGGAAGGAAAACGTGGACGTCCGTTCCTACAATGTGATCTACGAGGCGGTGGAGAGTATCCAGAAAGCGATGGTGGGTCTCCTCGAGCCGGAGTATGAGGAACGGGTGCAGGGTGAGGCAACGGTTCGGAAGGTGTTCAAGGTCCGGGGTGGTGTGGTGGCCGGGTCCCTTATTGAGTCCGGAACTGTCACACGGAATGCCAGTGCCCGCGTGGTGCGCGATGGTGAGACCCTGTACGACGGAAAGGTCCGTTCCCTGAAACGGTTCAAAGAGGATGTGCGGGAAGTCACGGCAGGATTCGAATGCGGGATTGGCTTCGAAGGTTTCGAGAACATACAGGAGGGTGACCTGATCCAGGTCTATACTGTCGAGGAAGTCTCCCGTATGTTGTAACCTGGGCCACGTACGATTCTCCTGCACGAGACGATGCGTGGTTTCGCCGACTGAGGCGGAAATGATCGTGGGCACGGCTACAGTTGAGATACACATTCCCGAGAGTGCCTCGCTCAAGATGAAGAGAAGCATCGTCAAGCGGATTCGCGAGAGAATCCGCCGCAAGTTCAATGTGTCCATTGCGGAGATTGATCATCTCGACAAATGGCAACGAAGTACTCTGGGAATCGGGATCGTGTCTAACCAGAGCCGCTTCGCGGACCAGGTGTTGGCCAAGGTTGTCAGGGAAATCGAGGCCGAACGGGCGCTGGATGTTCTGAGTATTCATGTGGAAATGCGATAGCCTGGATTATTCATGAATCCCTGCTGCGAGGGTCTCAGGCTGTGTCTGGACTGTGTTGCGCCGCCGATTTCGATCCTCA
>JAGLYR010000037.1 GCA_023132135.1 Candidatus Eiseniibacteriota bacterium
AATAACCCAGGCTACAACGGCGACGTGGCGAGTGCGAGAGTGGGCGACAGGGCTAGGGCGCGAGAACAGCGAACCCTTGGCCACAGATTACGCAGAGCAAGAAGGCCGGTGTTTTCCCTCTCCCTCCGGGAGAGGGTAGGGTGAGGGTATGATGCCCTTCTCCTTGAATGTGGGCTAGCCGGGGTTCATGCATAATACAGGCTGGCGGGAGTCGGATGGTGGGATCGTATCGCTTGGAAAAAGTCAACGTCCAGATCCAGCGGGAGATCTCCGACATTCTGTTCCGGAAGGTAAAGGACCCGCGGATTGGTTTCGTGTCGGTGACGGGGGTCAAGGTTTCGAAGGACTACGATGTGGCCGTGGTCTATGTGAGTCTGTTTGGGGAGCCCGACGGGCGAGAGGCGAGCTGGAAGGGATTGGCAAAGGCCCGGTCGTTCATCCGGGCCGAGCTGGGAAAGCGGATTCGACTACGAAAGACACCGGATATCATCTTCCGCCTGGATGATTCGATCGAGAGCGGGGCGCGAATCGAGGAGGAGCTTCGATCGCTTGACGTGTCCGGTGAAGGCGGTGACAGTGTTGGAGGCTAAGGAAGTTGCCAGAGTGTTGGAGGATCATGACGGGTTCGTGATTCTCTCGCATCGTGAACCCGACGGGGACTCTGTCGGCTCGCAGCTGGCGCTCTGCTCCGTTCTCAGACGTCTGGGGAAGCGGGCATGGGCTGTGGGCGAGGACCCGATGCCGGCCATCTACCGATTCCTGGAGGGGTCGGTGCGTCTCGAATTGCCGTCCGCTGTCTCCGATCCGCAGGTCTTTGTTGTGGTGGACGCGAGCAACATCGGTCGGGTTGGCGGGCTCGAGGCCCTGAAGTCCTGCGCGGCCGACATTCTCAACATCGATCACCATGGCAGCAACACCGGCTTCGGTCGGTGGGATTACGTGGACCCCGAGGCCAGCGCCTGTTCGGAGCAGGTGTACTGGATTGTCCAGGAACTGGGTGTGGATCTGACCGATGAGGAGGCCGCGTGCCTGTACGTCGGGTTGCTGACGGACACAGGGGCGTTTCGCTTTCCGAACACCACGTCTCGGTGCATGAAGATTGCCGCCGATCTGGTGGACCGCGGGTTCAGTGCCGCTGAGGTGGCGAGAAAGGTCTTCTGGGAAAAGACACTGGAGTCGACCCGGCTTCTTGGGCTGGCGCTGTCGACCCTGGAAGTTCGTTGTAATGGGCAGATCGCGATCATGCATGTGAGCCGGGAAATGAGCCGGGAAGCCCGCGCCACCTCGTCCGACAGCGACGGTTTTCCCCTCTATACCAAGGTGATCGCTGGTGTGAAGGTGGGGCTCCTGTTCCGGGAACAGGATGATGGGGGTGTGCGGGTGAGCCTCCGGTCGGATTCCGGTGTCAACGTGGAGAAAGTGGCGCGGGTTTTCGGGGGAGGGGGACATCCCACTTCCGCCGGATGTGTTTCTCCAGGAACCCTGGAGAATGCAAAGAAAGACGTTGTCGGGGAGGTGGAACGGCTTCTGGAGCGGGAGGTCCGGCAACTCGGGAAAGGCAATGGACGGGATTCTGGGAGTCGATAAAGCCCGCGGCCCGACGTCCCACGATGTAGTCCAGCGTGTGCGGCGTCTGCTGTCGTTCCGGCGGGTGGGTCACGCTGGAACGCTGGATCCGGATGCCAGCGGTGTCCTGCTGGTTTGTGTGGGCCGGGCGACAAAGGTGTCGCTCTACCTGATGGAGGGGCAGAAAGAATACCTGGCTACCGTGAGGCTCGGGTTTCGGACCGCTACCGGGGATCGAGTGGGAGAGCCGGTTGAGGATCCCCGGCCTATCACAGTTAGCAGGGATGATATCAGCGCGGCGTGTCGGCGCTGGGTAGGGGAAGTGGAGCAGATCCCGCCCATGGTTTCGGCTGTGAAACAGGGAGGCGTGAAGCTCTACCAGCTGGCCAGGCAAGGGCTGGAGGTCGATCGGCCGCCGAGAGGCGTGCGCATTGATGAGATCGAGATTCTGGATATCCTGCTTCCCTTCATCCGCCTCAGAGTTTGCTGCGGAGCGGGGACGTACATCCGGGTTCTGGCCGAGGACATTGGAGAGCTGCTGGGATGCGGTGGACACGTTTTTGCGCTTCGGCGGGCGCGCGTGGGGAGGGTGGGACTGGATCAATGCCTGCGATGGCAGGAGATGGAGCTGGCCGCCGGAAACGGCCGGTTTCGCGGAGCTTTCATGTCCGTGAACAAGGCTCTGGAGTTCCTGCCAGATGTGAGAATGGACGAGAGAGACAGCCGGCGCATACGAACCGGGATGACGATACGCCGCCAGCCCTCTGGGGAGAAGTTAGGGGCATCGAGGTGGTTGCGACTCCGTGACCCGGCCGGGGATCTGGTGGCCATCGGGACCCTCGCGGGGAAGCCTGACGAGGAAGGGGCGAGCATCCGGCCTGTGCGCGTGCTCAGCCCGTTGGGTTGAGCGGGGGAGGGTGTGGTGAGGTGCATCCGGCGAGTCGAGGATATCCCCGGGAACCTGCCGCTGCCCTGCGTGGCCATGGGGACTTTCGATGGTCTCCATCGGGGTCACCGGTCCGTGATCGATCGGGTCCGGGAAATAGCGCGGACCTCGGGAGGCTCAGCTGTTGTAGTGACTTTTGAGCCGTATCCGCAGGAGGTACTCCGGCCCGAGAGGCCGGTGGCCAGGCTGACGAGCTTTGAAGAGAAACGGTTGCTGCTGGGTCGGTTGGGAGTTGGAGTCCTGCTGGCTCTTCCCTTCGATCGGCAGATGGCGGCTTTGGACGCGGAAACCTTTTTCCGGGATACCCTTGGTCCCCTGCGGATGAAGTCCCTGGTGGTGGGGTACAACTTCACCGCGGGCAGGGGCAGGGGCGGAGATCTGGCAACGCTGACGGGCGTTGGAGACGACCATGGGTTTGACGTGGCTGTTGTCCCCCCTGTACTCTGTGGGGGATTGCCCGTGAGCAGCACGAGGATTCGCGGTGCGGTAAACCGGGGGAGTATCGCGTTGGCCAACGAGATGCTGGGAGGTCCCTACGGTATTCTCGGAAAGGTTGTGGAGGCTAGTGGGCGCGGGCGGGCTCTCGGGTTCCCCACGGCGAATATAGTGAGTGAAGACCCGGCGAAGCTGCTGCCGGCGGACGGGGTTTACGCTGTGTGGGTACGGCGTCGGGATCAGAGGGTGTGCGGAGTGATGAACGTGGGGCGTCGGCCCACCTTTGGGGAATCGGAACGGTGGGTGGAGGTTCACCTGGTCGACTTCCGGGACAACCTGTACGGAGAACATCTCTTCGTGGAGGTTGTGGAGCGCCTTCGCGACGAGGAGGTTTTTGAAGACGAGGCACAGCTTCGGCTGCAGATCGGCCGTGATGTCGAGATCGCGCGGCAGTTGCTCGACAGAGAGCGTACAATCGGGGACCGCTGCTAGAGCAGCCCCGGCCGCCCTGGGCGCCGCGCCTTGGGTGCGGGAACGTATGGAGGTACTTGCAGATGACGTTATCGAAGGAACAGAAGCGGAGCGTGATCGAAAAGCACAAGACCCACGATAGCGACTCCGGATCTCCCGAGGTTCAGGTTGCTCTCTTGACAGGGCGGATCAAGTACCTCACGGATCATTTCAAGGTGCACAAGAAGGATCATCATTCGAGGCGGGGTCTTCTGAAACTGGTGGGCCAGCGGAGGAGGTTGCTGGACTACCTGAAGAATAACAAGGTGGAACGCTATCGCGCCATCGTCAAGGACCTTGGGCTCCGCAGGTAGTCCGTTGGAAACGGAAGTTGGGAGGAAAATTGGAGAGTCAACAATCGAGTGGAAAGTGGTCGGTGTCCATTGAAGGCAAGGATCTGACCATTGAGACGGGGAAGGTGGCCCGCCAGGCCGACGGGGCAGTCATGGTCCGCTACGGCGACACCGTAGTGCTTGTGACAGCAGTAGCCAAACCAACGGCAGTGGTGAGGGATTTCTTCCCCCTGATTGTGGATTACCGCGAGAAGTCCTACGCGGCCGGCAAGATCCCGGGTGGTTTTTTCAAGAGAGAGGGCCGCCCTCAGGACAAGGAAACGATTTCTGCGCGCATGATCGACCGACCCATCCGACCCTTGTTTCCCAAAGGTTACCGGGAGGAAGTCCAGATCATGGTGATGGTGCTCTCGACGGACCGTGAGCACGCATCGGATATTCTGGGGATTGTCGGCGCTTCAGCCGCCCTGAGTCTCTCGGATATTCCCTTCCTCGGTCCCATCGGCGCCGTGCGCGTGGCGAAGGTGGGGGACCAGCTGATTCTGAACCCGACCTTTGCCCAGCGGGCAGAGGCGTCCATGGAAGCCGTGGTCGCGGGTGACGGCGAGTCCATCGTGATGGTCGAGGGGGGCGCCCGGGAAGTGGGCGAGGACGAGTTCATTGATGCCTTGGATTTTGCCCGCAAGGGAATTCGGCAGATTGTCGACCTGCAGAAGGAAATGATGGCGCAGGCGGGGAAGCCCGACCGGGAGTTCGCAGTTGTCGAAGTGAAACCGGATATCATCGAGATGGTGCGGAGCGCGTGCCTCGACGATATTCGGCGGGCCAATGAGACCGAGGAGAAGAGCGGACGGAGTGCTGTGCTGAGCGAGTCGCTGGAGAAGATACTGGAGCAGGTCGCTGAGAAGTTCCCTGAGGAAAACCAGGCCGGCATGGTCAAGAGCACTTTCCACGACTTGGAGCGGGAGGAAGTGCGGAATCTGATCCTGGAGACGAAGCGGCGTATAGACGGGCGTTCGATGACGGAAGTCCGGTCCATCAGCTGTGAAGTGGGTGTTCTTCCGCGAACTCATGGCTCGGCGATTTTCACCCGTGGGCAGACCCAGGCGCTTGCAGTGACGACGCTCGGTACCACCATGGATGAGCAGCGCGTTGATGACCTGGAAGAGGAGGGCTGGAAAAGCTACATGCTCCATTACAATTTCCCGCCCTTCAGCGTGGGAGAAGTTCGGCCCATCCGGGGGCCGGGACGTCGGGAGATTGGTCACGGAATGCTCGCTGAGCGAGCGCTCCGGCCGGTGATTCCATCAGGCGAGGTGTTTCCCTACACAGTGCGGCTGGTGTCGGACATCCTGGAGTCCAACGGATCGTCCTCCATGGCCACGGTGTGCAGCGGTTCGTTGTCCCTGATGGATGCCGGGGTGCCCGTATCCGCTGCGGTTGCCGGGATTGCGATGGGGGTTGTCAAGGAAGACGGGAAGGCGGCCATTCTCACGGATATTCTGGGGACGGAAGATCACCTGGGGGACATGGACCTCAAAATTGCCGGGACGAGCAAGGGAGTGACGGCTTTCCAACTGGACAGCAAGATCAAGGGTCTGGAAATAGACTTGCTCCGGCAGGCAGTGAGCCAGGCGAGAGAGGCCATCAACTTCATTCTGGGTGAGATGGCGAGATCTCTGTCCGAGGCGCGGGGAGACCTCTCGGCTTACGCGCCCCGAATCGTGTCCATTGCCATCCCGAAGGAGAAGATCGGGGAAGTTATCGGGCCCGGTGGCCGGACCATCCGGAAAATCACTGAGGAAACCGGCGCCAAGATCGATATCAATGATGAAGGCGTAGTGAAAATCACCTCCATGGGTGAGGGAGACGGGGAGAAAGCTCTTCAAATGGTCCGTCTCATCACAGAGGATCCGGAGGTCGGGCGAATCTACAAGGGAACCGTGAAGCGGGTGGTGGATTTCGGCGCTTTCGTGGAGATTCTCCCGAACAAGGACGGGTTGGTGCATATCTCGGAGTTGGAGACCCGGCGCGTGGCAAAGGTAGAAGACGTTGTCCGCGAGGGTGACGAGGTCGAGGTCAAGGTCATCAACATCGATCGTGATGGGAAGATCAAGCTCTCGCGCAAGGCGGTGCTGAACGAGAGGCGTGGATCCGGCGGAGAGCACAGCGGAGGCGGCCGAGGAGGAGGGAAAGACTCCAGCCGGCACTAGCCTGCGTTTCCCAGCGGCATGATGGTCACGGGGCGATTCTCGACGGGCTCGCGAGTGCGGCTCGGGTCGCCCCGTTTCTGTGGGAGGAACATGGACAGGACTTTTGCAGGAGAGAGTCTCCGCAGAACGGTTCTCGATAATGGAATCCGGGTGGTGACCGAACGGGTCGAGGCGGTCCGGTCGGTGTCGCTCGGTGTTTGGGTACAGGCCGGGTCGCGGGATGAATGCTCGGAGAATGCCGGCATATCGCACTTCCTTGAGCATGTGGTGTTCAAAGGGACGGAGGGGCGGTCGGCCTTCGAGATCGCCCGTGCTCTGGAGTCGGTGGGCGGTGGTCTGGATGCTTTCACGACGAGAGAGCATACCTGCTACCTCGCTCGGGTTCTGGGAGATGATGTTCCTCTGGCAGTGGAGGTCATCAGCGACCTGCTGAGAAGCCCGGCCCTCGTGGCGGACGACATCGAGATGGAGAAACAGGTTGTCATCGAGGAGATCCGCAGTCTCAATGATCTGCCCGATGAGTTGGCACACGAGAGTTTCACCCGAATGGTCTGGCACGACCACCCGCTCAAGAACTCTATCCTGGGAACTGAGAAGACTGTGGCGTCCTTCACACCTGAGAAGATGCGGGAGTACATGGAGGGGCACTACATCGGCGAGCGGATCGTTGTGGCTGCGGCCGGGTGGCTGGATCATGACGAGGTCGTGGATCTGGTGAAGGCGCACGTGGGGTCGCTTGCCGGGGAATCCGCTGGTGCCCCGGATGCCGAGGTTGAGCCCTTTCGGCCGGTTGTCATGGGAGTCCGCGATCTGAAGCAGGAGCACATCTACATCGGCTGCCGTGGTGTGTCCTTCACCCATCCGGATCGGTACGCCATGGCGTTGATGGTCTGTCTGCTGGGGGGAGGGATGAGCTCCCGGCTCTACCAATCGGTCCGCGAGCGGTCCGGACTGGCCTACGCGATCTCGTCTTACGCCGAGTTCCTGGCAGACTCGGGGCTCTTTGGCACCTACATTGCTGTGAGTCCCGAGAACGCCACTGGCGCGATACGGCTCATTCTGAAAGAGATGGCGCTGCTGAAGACGGATGGGTTAGATGCGGATGAGCTGGATGGCGCGAAGGCACAGATTGTGGGTGGGATTGTGATCGGGATGGAGCGGATGAGCCAGCGGATGGGTCGCTTGGCCAAGGCTGAGATTCATGGCGAACCCATCGACGGAGTCGATGCCATCATCTCCGGTATCCGATCGGTCACAGCGGACGATGTAATTCGAGTGCTGGATGAAGGCATGCGACCAGGCCGGATCTGCCTCGCGGGCCTTGGGCCTTTGGACGAGACAGCCGTGTCAGATATCGAACTCATATGTTAGTGTCTTGTCCCGGGTTTGCCATGACGAGCATACCGATTCTGGTCTACCACGATATTGACCCCGGTTTTCGACTGGGTTCGCTGAATCCTACTCTGCGCCAGTTCGAGGCGCAGATGCGGTATCTCAAGGAAGAGGGATTCCAGACGGTTGACCTTGATAGCGTGGTTCAGAATAATTGTGGAAAGCGTTGTGTATGTGTGACATTCGACGATGCCTACGAGGGTGTGGTTCGGTATGCGCTGCCGGTCCTGACGCGATACGGGTTCAGGGCTACGGTGTTTGTGGTAACCGGATATGTGGGGGTGAAGTGCGAGTGGGATCTCAACCTCCGGTGGTTGGGTGCGATCCACATGGACTGGGAAGGGGTGCGTGAACTGGACGGGGCCGGGATGACAATCGGGTCGCATACGGTCCGGCATCCAAATTTGACGACCGTGGGGCGGGCGAGAGCGGATCGTGAGCTGCGGGAATCGAAACAGGATCTGGAGGATGCCTTGGGCAGGTCTGTGGATCGTCTGTCCTATCCCTTCGGGCAGTACAACGATGAAGTGAAGCAGGCGGCGGATGTCGCCGGATACCGACTGGCTTGCACGATCCGGCCCCGGCGAGGGAGCCGCCCCGACGACCCTCTCGCCCTCAAGCGGATTTGCATCCGCTCGATCGACAGCCTCTGGGATTTCCGAACCAAAGTGCAGAACGGGGGGCCTTCCCGGTACCAGGATTGGAAAGAGGGCTTCCTCGCCGCCTGCAACCGGAGTTCTCTGTTCGCCCGCAGGGTATATGACCGGCGGGAGAGTGCGGTGTGAGGAACCTGGTTCTGGCATCGCTCGACTACGTCTTTCTCCTCAGGCCCGTGATCCTGATTCCGGGATGGGTCTTCATGCTGTTGGGGTACTACTCGGGCCGGTTCTGGACGGGAGATCCGGCGCCGCGCTGGTACCCAGGGGGAACGCTTCTCCTCAGTCTCGTGATCGGCACCGCTGTCATGGGGGCCATGTATGTGCTCAACCAGATCTGCGATCGGGAGACGGACCGGCTGAACAGGAAGCTGTATCTGATCTCCGAGGGACGGGTGCCGGTGGGGGCGGCGGTGGCGGAGCTGATTGTGCTGAATGCCGCAGCTCTGTTTCTGGCGTGGAGGTTCTTCGCACCTGCCTATGGCGTGCTGGTCACCGCATCGATAGTGGGTGGGGTGGCCTACTCGGTGCGTCCCGTCCGGCTCAAGGGCCGAGCAGGTTGGGACATCGCAGCCAACGCCGCGGGATTCGGTGGAGTGGCCTATGTCCTGGGATGGATCACGGGGTCGCCGTGCCATCCGGTTGCTCTCCTGGGTGTGCTTCCCTACATGATGGCCGTTGGGGCGATTCACACCAATGCTACGGTACTGGACATTGAGGGAGACAAAGCAGGCGGCGACGCAACCATAGCAGTCCGCCTTGGGATCCGGCGCACGCTGTGGCTGGGGATTGCGTTGACCGCCGGGGCCCTGATCTCGGCTCTGGCACTGAGCGAGATGCTGACCGCCGTCTGGGCGGCGGGGTCCCTGATCGCGTTCGGATGGGCTCTCTGGAAGGGGGATCCGGGCAAGGTGGCCACGGCTAACCAGCTCTCGGGGCGGGTCTTCGTAGTTCTCCAGGGGTTGAGATTCCCCCACTTCCTGGTGTGGTTGGTGATTGTCTACCTGGGGACCAAGTGGTACTATAATGCGCGTTTTGGAATCGACTACCCGTCGATGAAAGACAGCCGCGATGAAATTCAGGCAGCCCGGGCATGAGAGCGGGGGAAAAGACTGAATGTGTGATTGCATGAGGAGGAAGGAATGCAGCAGGTGTACCTGAGCCGGATTGCCGGGCATGTGGGGAAGAGCGTGACCATCAAAGGTTGGCTCCAGAACCGCCGTGCGGGGGGCAAGGTTCAGTTTCTGTTGGTGAGGGACGGCACGGGGGAAATCCAGGTGGTCGTGTCTGCGGCCGATGTTGGGCAGGACGTGGTCGAGATGGTGGACCATCTTGGGCAAGAATCCTCCATCGTTGTCACTGGAGAGGTGAAAGAGGACAAGCGTGCGCCCGGTGGGTACGAGATGACGGCTGCCTCCATCGAGGTTGTTCAGAACGCCGAGGGCTATCCCATCACGCCAAAGGAGCACAAGAGCCCGTTCCTCCTTGACCACCGCCACCTCTGGCTCCGGTCTTCCAGGCAGCGGGCTATTCTCAAGATCCGGGCGGAAGTCATCCGGGCGCTCCGGGATTTCTTTGACTCGCGGGATTTCACCCTGCTGGACGCTCCTATTCTGAGCGGGGCGGCCTGCGAGGGTACGACGACTCTGTTCGAGACAGATTACTTCGGAAACAAAGCATATCTGACACAGAGCGGGCAGTTGTACCAGGAAGCGGGCATCGGTGCCTTTGGCAAGGTGTATTGCTTCGGGCCGACGTTCCGGGCGGAGAAATCCAAGACGCGCCGGCACCTGATGGAGTTCTGGATGCTGGAGCCGGAAGTGGCCTATGCGGATCTGGATGATATCATGGTACTGGCGGAGGACATGGTGGCCTCGGTCGTGGCCCGGGTTCTGGAGACGAGGCAAAAGGAGCTGGCGGTTCTCGAGCGCGACACGGCCATGCTCGAGAAGGTGACAACTCCCTTCCCGCGGATTACCTACAGCGAAGCGGTCGAGCACCTCAGGACGGGGGGTCTCGACATCGAATGGGGGAAGGACTTCGGTGGCGACGAAGAGACCATCCTCGCGAAGCGGTTCGACAAACCGGTGATGGTCACTCGCTACCCTTCGGCGTTGAAGGCTTTCTACATGAGCCGTGACCCGGAGGATGAGAAGCTGGCTCTCTGCGTCGACATGCTGGCGCCGGAAGGCTACGGGGAGATCGTTGGCGGGAGCCAGCGTGAGACCAGCCTCGAGGAACTGGAGCAGAGGATCGCTGAGCACGGTCTTCCCAAGGATGCATTCCAGTGGTATCTTGATCTGCGGAGATATGGCTCCGTGCCACATTCCGGGTATGGGATTGGGTTGGAAAGAACGGTGTCGTGGATCTGCGGGATCCGGCACCTGAGGGAAGCCATTCCGTTTCCCAGATTGATGAATCGGTTGTATCCATAAACAGGGAGATAACTTGCACTTCTACTGGATCGTGACGGCCATCGCCGGATTTGCAGGGACGGTACTGGGGTTCTTCATGCTGGGGTGGAAGGAGCTGAAGGGATTGGCTGCGGGAGGACCGTATGTGGTCCTTGGAGCTATCAGCCTGCCTTTTGCTCATCATCTGGGCCCGGTGTCCGGGAGGTGGTCGGCGTTTGTGTATGTTCTGGCCGTCTTCTCCATGCTGTTCGGGCTGATTGTATTGGCGGATGAGCGCCGGGCCAGGGGCTGGTTCGTCTGCCGGTACTGGATCCTTGCCGCGTTCTGGTTAGTCCTGTCGGTTGGGGTTCCGGACGTGACGTCATCGATGCGCATGTTTCCCGTGCTGATGGGGCTGGGCTATGTGGGCATCGCGATCGGAACCGGACGCGCCCCGCGCCTGACGGGCGGGCACGTGGGTTTCGACATAGCACTCAATGCCATCATTCTCCTCTTCCTGGGAATCCTCATGGTCTACGTTCCCGATTTCTTCACCAACCAGGGTGTGTCCATCTGGAAACCGACACCGTAGAAACAAAACCGGCCTTAACGCTCGCGCCTGGCCCGGGACTTGCCACAATCCGCCTGTATGACACTCAAGGTAGACCATCGGGGCGGGCCGGGGATGCCAGCGTGTCCGCTGTCGCTGCGGCGTGCTCCGCTGCTGAAGGTGGTCCCCGTCTTCGCTCTGGGGATTCTTGTCCAGAATTGGTTTGGGGTGCCGCTGGGGTGGATCGCGATCACTCTGGCCGGGATCCTGACAGCGACCTTGGGGCTGGTGGCACTGGGTCGCCGGGGATGCGGCCGGTGGCGAGGAATCGTCACTCTCGTAGCCGTGTTCATTGCTCTGGCACTGGGGGGAGCTCTGCGGCTGGAGCTCCAGGACCGGGGATTGGACGAATCCGTCAATCTCGCGGATTCTGGTACAGAGCGACGAGTAGCGGGCCGGATTGTCGATGCACCCAAGGTCCGGGGCGAGGGACTTCGGTTCGATCTTGGCGATCTGGAGTGGGAGACCCCTGCGGGCCCGAAATCGATTGCCGGAGGGGTAAGGGTATGGGTGCGGGAGCCGGGAATCGAGCTGGCCGAGGGGGATTGGGTTGAGATCACCGGCAAAATCCGCCGACCCAGCGGACGGCGGAATCCTGCGGGCTTTGACTACGAATCCTACTTGGGGCACCGCGGGATCTGGGGACTTGTCTCCGTCTATGATCCGTCAAAGATCACACGCCTGGGGGGTGGGTTCCGGGGCTGGCTTCCGCGGTCGGTCTTCAAACCTATCAAGGAGAAATGCGACGCGTGTCTCGATCGGCATCTCCAGGGACGCTCTCTGGCTCTGGTGTCGGGGTTGCTGCTGGGAGAACGGGACAAGCTCACGCAACGTGTTCAGCGCACGCTTCGAAGCGCCGGTGTGCTCCACATCCTGACAGTCTCCGGCCTGCACGTCGGCCTTGTTGTGGGGATGGTTCTTCTTCTGGGGAAGGCGCTGCGGGTTCCCCTGACGCTGCGGGTGGTCCTCGCCCTGGGGGTCTGTTTTCTCTACGCGGGGGTCGTGGGCAACCGCGCCCCGGTGATCCGGGCATCCATCATGGCTACGGCCGCGCTCGGCGGGTATCTCCTCCAACGCGATAGCCCGGCCATTAATACGCTCTGCCTGGCCGCGCTGGTTCTTCTGCTGGTTCATCCCGGTTCCCTTTGGGAGATGGGTTTCCAGCTCTCCTTTGGTGCGGTCTTCGGGATCGTTGCCTTTTTCCCGGTTCTCCGGAACATGGACCTCGTTCGGTCCATCGGAAAGCGGCGCGGGGTATCGTGGATTGTCGACGGGCTCCTGGTCTCGCTGTCTGCTCAGCTGGGGGTGGGGCCTCTCATCGCCTATCACTTCAGCCAGTGGACTCCCGTGTCTCCCTTGGCGAATCTGCTGGTCCTGCCGCAGGTGGGGATCGGGCTGCCTCTGGCGGGCATGTCAATCGTCGTCGCAGGCGTCTCGGATACGGCCGCGCACATTCCCTTCGCAGCGCTCTGGGCCATTCTCAAGGTTCTGTGGAGCACGGTGGTGATGCTGTCGGAATTGCCGGGGGCCGCCGTCGTGGTGAAGCGGCCCGGCGTCTGGATTGTCGCAGCGACCTACGCCGCTCTCGTCTTGGGTTTCGTGTCCCTGTCTCTGGGACGGTGGAAGGGGACGGGGATCGCAGCTCTGTGTCTTCTGGTTCTGTTGCTCCTCTACGCGGATCCGGTCCGACCCGAACGCCTGGAGGTGACGGTGTTGGATGTGGGGCTGGGAAGCGCGGCCGTTGTCCGGCTTCCCTCGGGAAAGACCGTGCTGGTGGACGGCGGGGACCGGTCGGAGTACCGGGACTACGGTGCGCAGGTTGTGGTTCCGTACCTGCGGTCCCGAGGCGTGGACGACATCGATCTTGTCATCCTGAGCCATCCCCACCGAGATCACTTCGGGGGACTCATCGCCGTCGTCGAGGAGCTCTCGGTGCGGCGTCTGGCGGATCCGGGCCTCGTGGCTGCCACGGAGGAGTACCGGGATTTCCTGGTGGCGGTCCGGGACCGGGATATCGATTTCCGGATCGTCCGCGGCAGAGAGAAAATCCTCTTCGATGAAAGTGCGGTGATCGAACTCATTCCGATTGATCGTGAGAGCCGATGCCGGTCCCTGGGCCGGGAAAGCGTTCGCCTAAACAACGGGAGTCTCGTTGTCCGTATCCGGTACGGGGCATCGACCCTTCTGCTGACCGGAGACATCGAGGCCTGCCGGGAGCTGGATTTGCTCCGAAGCGGGGAGGATCTCGCCAACGATGTGATTGTGGTGCCTCATCATGGATCTGCCAGCTCCAGCTTGCCCGAGTTCATCGAAGCCGTTGGCCCCGGGATCGCCATTGTATCGGCGGGGAAGAAGGGACGGCTGCGGTTGCCGTCGAGGGATGTCATCCGCAGATACCAGGACGCCGGCGCGCGCGTTTTCCGGACGGATCAGTCCGGTGCGGTGATTGTGACGAGTGATGGGGAGCGGATGTGGATACGCTGCGAGATCGAAGAGGATCGAAAGACGTGGGGAGAAAAGGTGAGGGACTGGGTAGTGGAGCAGATCGGC
>JAGLYR010000038.1 GCA_023132135.1 Candidatus Eiseniibacteriota bacterium
CCACCGGGTCGCCCCTACGATGTTCTTTTCCTTGCACGGGGCACGTAGCACGAGGCACGAAGCACGTCTTTGATGCCCTGGACCAGGGACTGCTTTTCCTTCTAGTCTTGGAGTTTCTTGAACCGCCCCTCCAGTTTATTCTTCACCTGCGGCAGCGTTGTGTACTCCATTTCCGACAGCGGGAGACGGTGTGGCTCGAATGGGCCATGGCGTCGCATGTACTCGGCGATTTCGTTGGCTTTCTGGCGCGTGAGGTCGAAGCTGGGATCGCCGAAGAAGTCGACGGGTCCTTCGAGACTGCCGTTGTTCAGCTGGAATCCGTGGGCGATTACCCTTGGGGGCCCGTCGAAGCGCGTTGGCTGCGCATCCTTGGAGGACACCGGCATCAACGGTCCATGGTGGGATCCCCTCATCCAACCCTCAACCAGGTGGGGGAATGCAAAGCCCTCGAGCGCTTCACCAACGGCCGGGAAACCGGATTGAGTCCGGATGATGAGGACCGGATCGTCCTTCCCGACGTACCGCCCCGCCATCAGGTTCAGCCTCTGGGTAGAGGCAGTGGCCCCAATCTCGCCATCGCTTTTCCGATACACCGAATGGACCATGTATCTCGAGGGAGCTCCAAGGAAGACCAGAAGGTCGTACATCTCCTCGGGGCAGCTGAGCCGGACCTCGGTGTTCTCCAATACATCCAGCACGAGAAAAGTGAAGCCCCCGTGCATGCTGGGATCAATCACGAGCCCGGCGGTGTTGAAAGGATCGCCGAAGATACGGAACAGGGGCAGGTTGTAGGCGCCGGGCGAGGTTTTGTCCGCCATGAAGATGATGACGGGCTCACTCTTGCGTTCCACGAAGGACATCTCCGCGCATCCGGGCCCGAGTCCCTTGATATTCCCACTGAAGGAATCCGCCAGCATATCCTGGCCGGCGGCGTAGAGCTTCAGTTGCTGTGCTTTCCTGGTCCCCGCCATGAAGATGTCCCACGCCATCTTGTGGATTTCCTCGCTCTCCACGCCCTCCCGGTGGGTCATGATGAGCTCCAGATCATCCCCGCAGTGGGCTACGCGGAAGTCCACCAACAGCTTCGATTTCTTGGCCGTCTGGAGACCGCGTTCCGCCACCTTCATCAGCGCCGGATGCATGGTGGCGTGTCCGACAAAGCCGCCCACGTCCGCCTTGATGACGGAAAGGGTGATCTCCTTCTCTTTCGGTTTGGTTCCTGACTTCGCCTTGCGCTTCGATTGCGGCATGAGGTTTCTCCTTTATGGGGATGCCCTGAGTATGCCAACGATGGGCAGACGATACCAAGACGGGGAAATCCGGTCAACAACTGACTGCGCGCACGCGCGCATTTGGGATTGACGTGAAAGAGCTCGTGCTGGTATCGTACGCCGCGTAGGACAGAGAGTCGAACGGACTTAACAGTGTACTTCATGTAACAGTGGAATACCGTTGCGGTGCCGATAGATAGCAATCTAGAAGGCGCCACCAACGGCAGGGCTCGGGAGAGATGATGGCCGGACCACTGGCATTGGGGATTCTGGTCTCCGGTCGAGGATCCAACATGGAGGCGGTGCTCGACGCCATCGGGGCCGGGCAGCTCGATGCCGAGGTCCGGGTGGTCCTGAGTGATGTGGAAAGCGCGCCCGCCCTGAGAACCGCGCTGTCCCGCGGTGTTCCAGCGCTGCACATTCCCACAGGCAAATACCGGACTCGCCTCAGCGACGAGGCCGAGAAGGAGTGGGTCCGGGTCCTCAGGGAGCACGGAGTTGAGGTCATTGCCTTGGCCGGTTTCATGAGGATGATCCACGAGACGATCCTCTCAGCATTTGCCGGCCGGATTGTCAACATCCATCCCGCTCTCCTGCCGGCTTTCCCTGGACTCCATGGACAGAGGCAAGCCCTGGACTACGGGGCAAAGGTGGCCGGTTGTACCGTCCATTTCGTGAACGAGGGCATGGACACCGGACCCATAATCGGGCAGCGTGTGGTCCGGGTCGAAGCAGATGACACGGAGCAGTCCCTCTCGGCCAGGATTCTGGAGCAGGAACACGAGCTGTATCCGGAATGCCTCCAACTTCTGGCTGAAGGGAGACTCCGTATCGATGGCAGAAGAGTTCGCATCCTGAGTGCGCAGGATGCATTGAGGAAGGAATGCAATGACCCGAGTGGTTGATGAAACCCGCCTTACGCAGGTCCCGCTTCTCCGTCGGGGCAAGGTACGAGACATCTACGATCTCGGGAACCAGTTACTTCTGGTTGCGACGGACCGCGTGAGTGCTTTCGACGTGGTGCTGCCGACTCCGATTCCGGACAAGGGTTGCGTCCTGACGCAGCTGTCGGAGTTCTGGTTCGGTATGACGACGGGCATTCTTGCGAATCACATGATCTCAACCAACACGTCGGATTTCCCGCCGGAACTCCAGCCTGAGGCGGAGACCCTGGAAGGGCGGTCCACGCTTGTCAAGAAGACCCGTCCCATAGAGGTCGAATGTGTGGTGAGGGGCTGCATCTGTGGCTCCGCGTGGAAAGAGTACAGGGACGGAGGAACGGTGGCGGGAGAGCCTTTCCCGCCCGGTCTGGTGGAGTTCGGATTGTTTCCGGAGGTGGTCTTCACCCCGGCGGTCAAGCGACACGAGGGGCACGACGAGAATATCTCCTTCGCAGAGCTCATAGACACAGTCGGGCCGGATCTGGCGGAGCGCCTGAAGAATCTGAGCGTCGCCATCTACGAACTGGGGCGGGCACACGCGGGGCAGGCGGGATTCATTCTCGCCGATGCCAAGTTCGAGTTCGGATGGGACGGGGACGAGCTGATTCTGATCGACGAGGTACTGACACCGGATTCATCCCGGTACTGGGTGGCGGAAACATGGGTGCCCGGCAAGCCGCCGGATTCGGCGGACAAACAGCTGGTGCGCGACTACCTGACGTCTATTGGTTGGGATGGGACACCGCCTGTTCCGGTTCTTCCCGGCGATCTGGTTGATCTGGTCCGCTCACGCTACCGGGAAATCTATCGCAGGCTGGTGGGCAGTGAGCTGCCGTGAAACAATATCCGGACACGGAAGGGAGATAGGTGAATGGGACCTGCTTCTGTCAGGCAGAACCAAAAGGGCGCGGACCCGTCGAAGTCCGGCCTCCGGAAGGTGGAGGTTGCCCTTTTGAGCGCGTACCACAAGGAGGGTCTCGTTGAATTCGCCCGTGGACTGGAGCGGCTGGGAGTGAGGATCCTCTCGTCGGGCGGATCCGCCGCCGCGCTCCGCGAGCGCGGAATCCCGGTAGAAGAGGTCTCCGACTACACCGGCTGGCCGGAGATGTTGGGGGGGAGGGTCAAGACGCTGCATCCCAAAGTGCATGCCGGGGTCCTGGCGCGGCGGGATGACGCCGGGCAGATGGACGAGCTCGCCTCAGCCGGGATTCTGCCCATCGATCTTGTGGCCATTGATCCCTACCCTTTTGAAGAAATCGCGGCTTCGAGCGATTCGCGTTCCAGAGCGGTGGAGGGGATTGACATCGGCGGGCCCGCGCTCTTGAGAGCTGCGGCCAAGAACCACGAGTTCGTGGTCGTGATCCCGGGCCGCGCGCTCTACGGCGATGTCCTCGATGTTCTGGAAGCAAACGATGGGGCAACGGATCTGGATTGCCGCCGCCGTTGGGCCGCGGACGCTTTTGATCTGGTGTCGCGCTACGATGCGAAGATCTCCTCCTTTCTCGGGTCGGATGAGGAAAAAGAGTTCCCTTCACGGCTACCGGCGGATTTGCGTCTGACGCGTGTTTTCCGCTACGGCGAGAATCCTCACCAGCGGGCCGCCCTCTACCGGGAGGAGGGCGCGCCGGAGGGTACAGCGGTCGGCGCGCGCCAGATCCAGGGGAAAGCGATCTCTTTCAACAACATGGTGGATCTGGATGCAGCCGTGAGACTGGCGGCGAGTCTTGACCGTCCGGGGGCGGCCGTTATCAAGCATGCCAACCCCTGTGGGGTGGCCGTTGACGATGTGCTCCGCGACGCTTTTGTCCGGGCAAGGCGGACCGATGAGAAGTCGGCTTTCGGCGGCGTGATCGCAGTCAATCGTCCTCTGGATGGAGAGACGGCAGCGGCCATCGTCGAGTTCTTCGTGGAGGCTGTGATCGCTCCCGAGGTTACGGAGGAGGCTCGGGAGATCCTGGCCCGGAAAAAGAAGCTGGTGGTCCTCGAGGCGGGAGATCTCCTCCGGCAATCTCCAGGCTCGCTGGAAATCCGTTCTGTCTGGGGCGGTGTCGTGGCACAGGAATGGGACCCAGGCAATTTCTCCTGGGACGACGTCCAGGTTGTGACGGACCGGAAACCGACGGACGAAGAGATCGAGAAAATGACGTTCGGGTGGCGAGTGGTCCGGTTTGTCCGCTCCAACGCCATTGTCTTTGCCGATGCCAGGGCTACGACAGGGATCGGCGCCGGCCAGATGAGCCGCGTGGACTCCGTGCGCCTGGCCATCCGGAAAGCCCGGGAGGCCGGCCTGGAGATGACTGGATTGGCTATGGCCTCCGACGGGTTTTTCCCGTTCCCGGATTCTCTGGAAGTCGCGTCCGAAGTGGGAGTCCAGGCCGTGATCCAGCCCGGCGGTTCCATCCGGGATCAAAAGGTAGTCGATCGGGCCAACGAGCTCGGAATGACGATGGCCATGACCGGCTGTCGGCATTTCAAACATTAACCAGCCTGGGTTATTCATGAATCCCTGCTGCGAGGATCTCAGGATGTGCCTGGACTGCGCCCTGCCGCCGATTTCGATCCTCACCGGTGACCAGGGACTACGGACTAGGGACTAGGGACTATATCCTGTCCTTTCCTTAATACTGGAGGTAGCTGCCGACCATGATCGCTGTTCTTGACTTCGGTTCCCAGTACACGCAGCTCATTGCACGTCGGATCCGCCAGATGGGCGTCTTGGGGGAGATCTTCCCATGTGATGTCTCGCCGGTTCGTCTCAAGGACAAGCATGCGAGTGGCGTCATTCTGTCCGGCGGTCCGGCCAGTGTCTACGCTCCAGGAGCTCCGGACCTGAACCCCGAACTGCTGGATATAGGATTCCCGGTTTTGGGGATCTGCTATGGAATGCAGATCATGGCCAAGACACTGGGTGGGGTGGTGAAGTCATCTGGACAGGCGGAATACGGACCAGCGGAGGTCGATCTCGAGACCTCGGAGTTGCTGTTCCGGAATCTGGGCAGGCGGCAGTCCGTATGGATGAGTCATGGGGACCGGGTGGATGCGCTTCCCGAGGGTTTCACGTCCATCGGTTTCAGCAGTTCCAGTCCCGTGGCAGCCATGGCCAACGCGGGGCGGCGCTGGTACGGCGTTCAGTTTCACCCGGAAGTGAGCCACACGCCGGCGGGGATGGATATTCTCCGTCACTTCGTGTTCGATATCTGTGGGGCAGAGGCAGATTGGGACATCGGGCAGTTCGCGGACCAGGTCGTGCAGGAAATCAGTTCGCGGGTCGGCGATGGCAAAGTGATCACGGCCGTGAGTGGTGGGGTGGACTCGACAGTGACAGCGGTTCTGATGCAGCGTGCGGTGGGCGACCAGCTGACCTGCATCTTTGTGGACAACGGGTTGCTCCGGGAGGGGGAGTGGGAAGAGGTCCCTGCCCGGTACAAGGAGCGGATGGGACTCCGCGTTGTTGCCGTGGATGCCCGGGAACGTTTTCTGAAAGCTCTCGAGGGTGTGACGGATCCGGAGATCAAGCGGAAGCGCATCGGCCGAACCTTCATTGAAATTTTTGAGGAGGAAGCCCGCCGCATGGGGAAGGTGGACTTTCTCGCTCAGGGCACTTTGTATCCGGACGTCATCGAGAGCATCTCGCAGAGAGGACCCTCCGCCACCATCAAGACTCACCACAACGTGGGTGGGTTACCCGAGACAATGAAACTGGAATTGATCGAGCCGCTCCGGGAGCTCTTCAAAGACGAAGTCCGGGAACTGGGCAGGGTGCTGGGGATCGATGCGGAGCTCCTGGGTCGCCACCCCTTCCCTGGGCCGGGTCTGGGAATCCGGGTCATCGGTGAGGTTACAGGGGAGCGGGTGAGGATTCTCCAGCGGGTGGACCGGATTTTCCTGGAACAGATCCGGAGGGCCGGGATCTACGACGAAATCTGGCAGGCCTTTGCCGTTCTCCTGCCTGTCCGGGCCGTGGGAGTGATGGGTGATGAAAGGACCTACGAGGAAGCGGTAGTCCTGAGGGCGGTCACGTCCGAAGATGCAATGACGGCCGACTGGTCCCGGATCCCGGAGGAAATTCTGGCGGAGGTGTCGTCCCGAATCGTCAACGAGGTTCGCGGAGTGAACAGGGTACTGTATGATCTGAGTTCAAAGCCGCCGGCGACCATCGAGTGGGAATAGCCGGCGCACTCGGCACCGGCACTGTCACGAGCCGCGGCTCGGGGCGCGCAAAGCAGGAAACAGCAGGGGGTCATTTGTTCTGGTGAAAAGCGCGGCCCGGAGTTGTGTCTTGGTCTCTCTTTGTCACTTTCGAGCTTCAGTGGACGGACCCGCGGGCCGATCTTCCGTGTGGTTGAGCCGGGTGGCCGGCTCTCCAATTGGAAAGCGAGAAAGGAGTTGACAGGTTTTGGGGTTCTATCTAGATTTTCGAAAGCTAGCTAGATGTTTACAGTTCGGCCAAGAGGAGGTAATTCGGTAATGCCGCGTGGAAGAGTCAAGTGGTTCAATGAGAACAAAGGTTACGGATTCATCGAGCAAGAAGACGGCGCCGACGTGTTTGTTCACTTCTCGGCGATTAATCAGGAAGGATTCAAGACTCTTTCCGAAGGCGAAGAGGTTGAATTCGACATCACAGAGGGGGACAAGGGCCCCCAAGCGGCTAACGTCAGGAAACCATAGCCCCGGTAACTGCGGGAATACGTTTCGTTCGACGTAGGGGCGACCCGGTGGGTCGCCCTTTGCCTCGTCCCCTCTCTAATGATGCCAACACCCGTAAATCGTAAATGGTAAATGGCGCTCGGAGAACTGCATTGGAACAGCCCCCCTACTTTCTTGTCTCCGTGCGTTTTCACCCATTTACGATTTACCATTTACGTCCCTAGCCTGTTACCATTTGCGTCTCTAGCCTGGATTCATGAATAATCCAGGCTAGAAATTGCTTGCACCGCCGCACTCGCCACCTTAGATTTAACCGAGCCAGTAGGTTTTGCCACCACCCCAAGTCTCAGGCTGACGACAGATGCTCGGAAAGCTCATAGCCAGGATCTTCGGAACCAAGCACGAACGCGACATCAAACGCATTCGTCCCGCCGTTGACAAAATCAACCGTGTTGCGCACTCGTACCGCCTGTTGAGCGACGGAGAACTCCGGGGGAAGACGCAGGAGTTCCGCGAGCGGGTGGCCCGCGATGAGACTCTCGACGATCTGCTTCCCGAAGCTTTTGCCGCAGTGAAGGAGGCATGCCGCAGGTTGTCGGGCAAGACCTGGAAGGTCTGCGGAGTGGACACCGTCTGGGAGATGGTTCCCTTTGACGTGCAGCTGATCGGGGGTGTAGTCCTTCACGAGGGGAGAATCGCCGAGATGGCCACGGGTGAGGGGAAAACCCTCGTGGCTACCATGCCGCTCTACCTGAATGCACTCGCCGGCGGAGGCGCTCACCTGATCACGGTGAACGACTACCTGGCCCGGCGGGATTCGGAATGGATGGGCAAGATCTACGAGTTCCTCGGGCTTTCGGTTGGCTGCATCCAACACGACATGACTCCGGAGGTGCGCAGGCTCCAGTACGCGGCGGATATCACATACGGAACAAACAACGAATTCGGCTTCGACTACCTCCGGGACAACATGGCTGTACGGACCGAGGACCGAGTTCAGCGGGGGCACCATTACACGATTGTCGATGAGGTTGATAGTGTTCTCGTGGATGAGGCCCGAACGCCACTTATCATCTCGGGCCCGGTTGGGCACGCTTCGGACCAGAAGTTCTCAAAACTCAAACCCATGGTGGAACGCCTGGTCAAGAAGCAGATGCTCCTGGTCAGCGAGATCCTGAGTGAAGCCGAGACGTTCCTGAAGGAAGGCAATGATTACGAAGCCGGGGTCCGGCTCCTCCAGGTGCAGAGGGCTGCGCCCAAGAACAAGCGCTTCATGAAGATTCTCCAGCAATCCGGGACAAAGAAGCTCATCACCAGTGTGGAAGCCGACTTCATGCGGGAACGCCGGCTTCCCTCCCTGGACGAGGATCTCTACTTCAGCATCGACGAGAAGGCAAACATCACGGGCCTCAGCGAGAAGGGCAGCGATTTCCTCTCGCCGGGCGAGAAGCAACTGTTCGTGCTTCCGGACCTGAGCATCGGGCTGAAGGAGATCGACGACAACGAGGCCATCGGGGCTGAAGAGAAAGCCCGGCGCAGAGAGGAACTCCATCGTCTCTACGCCGAACGCAGCGACACCGTCCACTCGCTGAATCAGCTGCTCAAGGCCTACTCCCTGTTCGAACGCGACGTGGGGTATGTCGTCCAGGAAGGCAAGGTTGTCATTGTAGACGAGTTCACGGGGCGTCTCATGGCGGGGCGGCGTTTCAGCGACGGGCTTCATCAGGCTCTGGAGGCCAAGGAAGGCGTGACCGTCGAGCGGGAGACGCAAACCTTCGCCACCATCACTCTCCAGAACTACTTCCGCATGTACGACAAGCTGGCGGGGATGACAGGCACCGCCGAGACCGAGGCGGGGGAATTATGGCAAATCTACAAGCTGGATGTCGTCGTCATCCCCACCAATGAGCCCGTGCGGCGTGTGGACTATGAGGACGTGATCTATCGCACCAAGCGGGAGAAGTACAACGCTGCCGTCGAGGAAATCGCCCGCTGTCACGAGCAGGGACGTCCCGTGCTTGTAGGTACCGTGACGGTGGAAGTGTCCGAGGTACTGAGCCGTATGCTCAAGAGGCGGAAGATCCCGCACAGCGTGCTCAATGCCAAGCACCACCAGCAGGAGGCGCAAATCGTGGTGATGGCGGGCCAGCGGGGCTCAGTCACCATTGCCACCAACATGGCGGGCCGCGGGACCGACATCAAGCTCGGACCGGGTGTGGTTGCCTGCGATAACTGTTGTCTGCTATGCGAGACGCTGGATTGCGAGCACTGCGATCACGAGCCGCTGGAGTGCGCCGGTGCCGTTCCATGCGGACTCCATATCATCGGGACCGAACGTCATGAGAGCCGGCGGATCGACCGGCAGCTCCGCGGTCGTTCAGGCCGCCAGGGCGATCCTGGATCGTCCCGTT
>JAGLYR010000039.1 GCA_023132135.1 Candidatus Eiseniibacteriota bacterium
ACTGATTAAGAGTCAGTTGCTCTGCCTAGTTGAGCTAACGGCGCAGTGTTTGCTGATTGGTGAAGGACAGGCGGCACGAGAATCGAAAATCGAAAATAGACCGCAATGGAGCGGCTGTTCACCCATCCGTCGCAACAGGCTGAGCCTTTCTTCCGACTGCTCCATTGCTCTGCCTCGACGATACCCGAGCCCCGTACGGGGCTCCTGCACGTCGAGGCTGGGGTGGACGACGGGAGTTGAACCCGCGACAGCTGGAGCCACAGTCCAGAGCTCTACCGCTGAGCTACGCCCACCACATCACAGCCCGTCACGATTTTGAGCCACGTTCTTCCTGGCGCGCCTGAAGGGACTCGAACCCCTGGCCCGCGGATTAGAAATCCGCTGCTCTGTCCAGCTGAGCTACAGGCGCTGAATTCGCCCGGGGTATTTGCAGAACCTCCACTCTGGGACGTTCTGCGAACACCCCGGGCTCCCAAACTCTGCAAGCTAGTTGAACCCAACCCCGGTGTCAAGATCAAAAAGCCCTTCGTGGACTTCGTGGTTCAAGCTTTTAGGGTGCGCATACGGTTGCGTTGACACCATTCGGCCCGGGTGTTACCTTACAATATCGGAACTGCCCCAGCCCGATCTTCCAGGATCGGGTTTTCGACCGTTGAACGGAGACTGGAATGAAGAAAGTTGTCGGTCTGGTCATCGCACTGGCGCTGGTCGCCGCGATTGTCCTCGTCGCCGGAAGGACCACCATCCCTCCGGACCACGCGTTGGTTGTCTGCTCGCGCCTGGGCGGCGAGCCTCGCCTGGCAACGGGGCCGAAACACTGGACCTTCCCTCTCCTCTCGACCCGCCATCTCTATCCCCTGGGTCCCCGGGCCGACACCCTGGCTTTCCGCCACGGGGCCTTCCGGACGGCAGAATCCGAGCCTGTGGGCGTAGACCTGGTCATCCGGTACAACCTCTCCCGAGAGAACCTCCCCCACCTCGATCGCGTCACCGGGGGGGCATGGCAGGCGTGCCTACAGTCCGGGATTGCCGACCTCCTGGGGCCACTTCTCCAGCGCAGGACCACGGATGAGGTCTTCCGGACGGGATGCGCCGACGCGGCGGACGAGCTTCTCCAAACTGTCGGGAACCGGGACAGTCTGGCGCCATACGCGGTGAGCGGATTGGAAATCGCCTCAGTACACCTGGACCCTGAAACCGAACGCAACCTGACGGAATCCTACGTCCGCCGGAACCCGCCGGAGGTCAGGGTTGTGATCATCGGCGTGGACGGCGCCGATTGGGACATCATCGACCCCATGATGCAGCGGGGAGAGCTCCCGAACTTCGCGTCCCTCGTGGAACAAGGCACGAGGGCCAGCCTCGAATCCATCCATCCCATGCTCTCTCCGAGAATCTGGACGTCCATCGCCACGGGCAAGTTCCCGGAGGAACACGGCATCACCGATTTTATCATCAAGGATCGATCCACCGGGAGAATGGTGCCCATCACCTCCAACATGCGGCGGAGCAAGGCACTCTGGAACATCCTGTCGGATCTGGACCTGCCGGTCGGGTTCGTGGGATGGCTGGCCACGTGGCCGGCAGAGCCAGTCAACGGGTTCATGGTTTCCGACCGCATGGCATACTACGCGTTCAATCCGGACCGCCCACTCGACGCGTCGCCCCACAAGACCTACCCGGACGAGCTCTTCGAATCGTTGCGCCCCCTGGTCAAGGACTACAAGGACCTGGGCTACGAGGATGTCCGCCGTTTTCTGAGCATCCAGCGGGATGAATTCGAGCGCCAAGCCGCAAAGGGATACGATCCGGACGACGCGATTCATAACTTCCGTCTCATCATGGCTACCACCGAGACCTACCGGGACATCGGTCTCCGCCAGATTCGCAAGCCTGCACGCCTGTTCGGCCTCTACTTTGAGCTGGTCGACGCCGTGAGCCACCTCTTCGTCCGGAACATGCCCCCGCGCCTCAAGGAGGTGTCCGACGAGGACTTCGCCCGCTTCCGGGATGCCGTTTTCGAAACGTATCGCTACCAGGACGAGATTCTGGGCGAGATCCTGGCCAAGACCGACGATCAGACCATCGTGATGGTGCTTTCAGACCACGGGTTCCGGACCGGAGCCAATAGGCTTCTGGAGGATCCCATAGGATCGCCGGCGGCCATGATCCGGGTGGGACACGGGGGCCGCGCCGCTCGTGCCGTTCTGGATCATGCGCCCTACGGTATTCTTCTTGTCCGCGGCCCCGGAATACGCTCCGGGGCCAGAATCGAAACGGCTTCCGTCATGGACATAGCTCCCACGGTCCTGTATCTCCTGGGCCTGCCCGTAGCACGCGACATGGAAGGGCGAGTGCTGCGCGAAGTGATGGAGCCCGGGATCGCCGCCGGGAAGCCACTCCTGAGAATCACCACCTACGAAACCGGAGAACCCGCGTCAGCTGAGGCCCCTATCGCATCGGTGGATGACCAGGCATTGATAGAGAAGCTCGCGGCACTGGGCTATGTGGACCGGGGGAGCAACAAGAACCCCGCCACCGAAGGACTCAGAATTCTGAGGGAAGGGCATGCCCGGGAGGCCATCCGGCACCTGGAACTGGCAGTGGAACTGGATCCCGGATCCGCCGGTCTCTGGGCAAACCTGGGCCTCGCCCACCTCCAGGTGGGCGAAACGGCCAAGGCCGAAAACGCTCTCAGAAAAACACTGGAGATCAAGCCCGATTCCCCCGGCGCCCTGAGCAATCTGGCCATCGCCTTGACGGAAAAGGAGCAGTACGAAGAAGCGGCAAGCGTGCTGGAACACGCCGTCCGGCTTGCTCCCGACAACCCGAAGATGCGCGACAATCTGGGTGTCCTCTACGTCCACCTCAACCAACCGGAGGACGCCCGGCGTCAGTTCGCCAGGGCGGTCGAACTGGCTCCCGCAATGCCTGAACCCTACAACAACCTGGGGGCCGTGGCCCTGAAGCGCAAGGACTACGACGAAGCCAGGGCGCAGTTCGAAAGAGCGCTGATTCTGTCGCCCGGTCTCCCGCAAGCCCACATGAATCTGGGCCGCCTTGCCCTGGAAACGGGTGAGCCTGCCGAAGCGCTGGCGCATCTTGAGCGGGTTCTGGAGATGGACCCCGAGCACGCGGAGGTGCACTACCGGACCGGATTGGCCCACCGCGACCTGGGGGCCATGGAAAAGGCCCGGACTGCCTGGCGCAGCGCGGCGCAGCTCGACCCAAAAGGCGAGTTCGGTCGCAAGGCTCGGGATCTCTTGTCAAAGGAGTAGCTGTTGCGAATCGGCATCCTGACTATTGCCCTGGCCGTGGCCGCTCTGGCCATGGTTCTGGGCATCGACCGCGTAGGTGAAGGCGAAGCAGTTGTGGTCCTTTCCCGCTTCGGTGGCTCTTCGCACGTGCTCCTCGAGGGCACACACTGGACCGCACCTCTAATCCACCGCAAGGGTCGCTATCCCCTCGGACAAAGCTCTCTCTCCGTCTCCATACCCATGGGCAGGATCACCTCTTCAGAAGGGGAACCCGTGGGACTCGATCTTGTGGTGGAGATTGAACTGGCCCCGCATGCTCTTCCCCCGCTGCACGCCGAACTAGGATCCGGATTCCGCACCCGGATCACAGAGGAGGTGACAGCGCGGGCCGGGCAGCTCCTGGACGGCTTCCCGCTGAGCGACATCTACCTTCTCCGCTGGAGTGAAGTCGGAGCGGAAATATCGCAGTCGCTGGCCGATACCCCGCTGGGGAAACTGAGCGGGCTCAGATCCGTGGAGGTCACCAACATCCATGTGGAACAGGAAGCAAGACGCTCCCTGTTCGCGGAATTGGGAAAGAGCGGCACTTCGCGCGTCGCTATTCTCGGCATCGACGGCGCCGACTGGAATATCATCGAGCCCATGTTTCGCCGGGGGGAGCTTCCCCACCTCCGCCGGTTGGTGGACGGCGGCGTCCGGGCGGACCTGGAATCCATCTATCCCCTCCTCTCCCCACTCATCTGGACCAGCATCGTCACCGGCAAGACCCCCGACAAGCACGGAATCCTGGATTTCTTCGCCGAGGATCCCGCGACAGGAAAACAGGTCCCGGTCACATCCAACCTGCGGCGAGTTCAGGCGCTCTGGAACATCCTGTCGGAGGCTGGGATAAACGTTACCTTCGTCGACTGGATGGCATCGTGGCCGGCGGAACCGGTCGAGGGAGTCATGGTTTCCGACCGTCTGGCCTTTCATGCGTTCGACCCCTCCCCCGAAAACTACGCGGGGAACCGGAAAACCTACCCGGAGGATCTCTGGGGGAGTCTGGCCCCTCTCGTCGTCCAGGATCGCGACGTCACCTACCGTGAGGTGAAGCGGTTCCTGAAAATCCAGCCTTCGGAATTCGACGCCCACCCGGGCGGGCGGTATGATCCGAGCGATCCAATCCAGAACTTCCGCCTCATCCACGCCACCACGGAGACCTACCGCCGGGTCGGGCTGAAGTTGCAGAAGCGTCCCGCCCGTCTGTTCGGGATCTACTTCGAGCTGCTGGACGCCGTGTGCCATCTGTTCATCCGGCACATGCCGCCGGCGATGGAAGGGATTTCCGCAGAGGACGCCAGGAAATTCGGAGGTGCGGTGGAGGAAATCTATCGATACCAGGATGAGATCCTTGGGGATTTCCTGGCCCAGTGTGACGAGCGAACCACGGTGATTGTTATCTCCGACCACGGGTTCCGATCGGGTCCGCTGAGGCTCAGAAGCGATTCCCGGATTCACGGGATGGGAGGAGCGGCCGCCGAGTGGCACCGCCTGCACGGCCTCCTTGTCATGCACGGCCCACACCTGCAGCGCGGCGCTGTCCTGGAGCACGCATCGGTCCTGGACATCACCCCCACGGTTCTCTACATGCTAGGACTTCCCGTTGCTTCAGACATGGACGGTGTGGTGCTCACCGAAGCTTTTGCCCGGGGCTTCGTGGAGAACAACCCGGTCCTGCGGATCCCTTCCTACGAGTCGGGCGAGACGAGCGAACCTCAGGCGCCCGTTGCTTCCCCGGATGACACCGCCCTGCGCGAGCGGCTGGCTGCGCTGGGATACGTGGAGAAGGACGGAGCCAACGTTCACAACAACCTGGCGCAATCGTATCTCGAGAGGGGCGAGTTCGAGAAGGCCCTGGCCGAGTACCGCCGGGCCCTGGAATTCGAGCCCGCCTCCGCCCGCCTCTGGAGCAACCTGGGTATGGCCTACCTCCGGATGGAAGCCTACGAGGAAGCGGTGGAGCCCCTCAACCGGGCGCTGGAGCTCAAGCCCGATTTCGAGGCAGCCCTGAGCAACCTGGCTGTTGCTTACACATACCTGGAGAAGCTCGAAGATGCAGCCCGCGTGATGGAACGGGCCATCGATCTGGAACCAGGGCGCGCCGAGTTCCATGACAACCTGGGCGTAATCTACACGCGTCTCGGGAAGAAGGACAAGGCCCTCGAATGCCTGCGGACCGCGGCTGCTCTGGAACCGAAGTTCCCCGAACCCTACAACAATCTGGGCGCCATCGCGATGGAAACCGGGGCTCTCCAGGAGGCCCGCGAGAACTTCCGCCGGGCGATGGCCCTGAGCCCTTCCTTTTTCGATGCCCCATTCAACTTCGGGCTTCTGGAACACACGGCCGGCAACCTGTCCGAGTCCGCGGCATACTTCCGGATGGCCCTGGAGATCCGGCCCCGCCATCTTGAGGCCCGCTACCGGCTGGGAGAGGTCTACAGCGAGATGGGTGAAGACGACAAGGCCCTGCGAGAGTGGAACACCGTGGTCACCATCGATCCCGACGGACCCACGGGGCAAAAAGCTGCGGCCAGAATATCAGACTGATTAGCGCCCTCGCCCTATTCCAGCCGATCCGCGTAGACAACCACCCCATACTTCTCCCGCAGCCCCGTGATCCACTCCCTCGTGAGTCGATCCCGCTCCACAGGCTCCAGGATCCGGGCTATCTCGGGGTTGGCTTCTTCCAGACTCAACTGCCGCGGCGGGCGTTTCTCGAGCGGCTCAACAATGCCCCAGTACCCCATGTAGGGAAAAGGTCTGCTGATCTCCCCCACCTGGAGATCGAAAGCAACGTCGTCCAGCAGCCCCCCCAACCGTCCCCGGTGAACGAAGCCGATGTCCCCGCCCTGCTGTCCGGAAGTGCCGTGGAGCGAGCGGTCCTTCGCCATCCCGGCGAAATCGGCTCCTTCCCGGATTGCCCGAGCAACTGAGTCGGCAGCGACTTCCGTCTCAATCACAATCATCCGAAGGTGAACCTCCTCGGGGCTCCGGAAGTCCGTCTGGTGCTCCAGGTAGTAAGCTTCGAGCATGGCCGGTGTGATTCTCAGCTTCTTCTCAACTTCAACCTTCCGCAGATCGGATTCCAGCGACACTTCCTCCAGGATCTTCATTCTTTCCCGGAAACCATCCGACGTCTCGAGCCCGCGATGTTTCGCCTCCTCAACCAGGAGGTTGTTGACAGTCTGCTTCCCCACAAAACGAGCAACGCTCTCGAAGCCGCTGCTGGGAATGCGGCGCCCGGCAACGGAGCAGTAATCCAGGAACTCACCGACGGTCCACCGACCGCCCTTGAACGAAACCAGGATCCGGGATTTCTCCCCATAGCTGAGAAACGGTCTCACGGCATCGACGACACCCTGCCCGTTCGCCTCTTCAACCTTCTCCACAAGAAGCAGGACCCCCTCGTCCCTCACCGCCACATCCCAAGGTTGCTCAAGAGCCCCCCGGAACGCTGTCATACTCGCTGTAATCCGCTCCCGACGGAGATTGGCGAAGATGTCCTTCCACACCGACGCGTAGGAGCCCTGCGAACCGGGACGCTTGCCCATCAGCTTGATGACGTGGAATCCGTACTGGCTCTCGAGCACTCCGCTGACCGTGCCGACTTCCATCTCTACAACGGCATTACGAATGGGCGGCACCATCTCCAGCTCCCGCCACACCTTCCATCCCAGGTCTCCACCTGTTCCCACCTCCGCACCCTTGCCGCGCGTCTTGGAGAGAGCCTCAAAGCTCTCTCCCTTGTCAAGCAGCGCCAGAATTTCCTCGGCTTCGGCCCGGGTTTCGACCATGACGGACCAGATCCGGTAGGCAAACCGCCCCATCTCGTACTCATGACGGATCGTTTCCTCCCGGATCTCGACGGTATCCGGACGCCCGTATACGCGATAGAGTTCCTGGACCAGCATCTTCCTTTTGTTCCGTGCGAGCTTGTCTTCCTCCATGTCGAAGACAAGCCCTCTCTCACGCGCTTCCCGGGCCGCGATCATCCGGTCCACGATTCGGTCCAGATGATCGGCCTTCCATTCGTGGGAAGCCGTCTCCGGATTGGCGCGGAATTTGATGGAGTAGCTCAGGTTGAACTCCTCGAGGGTTATGGTAGAATCCTCCACCTCCGCCACAACTACCCTCGAAGGATCCACCTTGCAGAATCCGTCGTGGCCGCTCCCGAGGATCACCAGAACCACCAAGCAAATCCAGCCGTGCTTCAACAACTCCTGCCTCCTTGCCATCATGAAATCAGACCGGGGCTGATCCCCGGTCATCCGTTATCATCACATGGGTCGGGGCGAGAGGATTCGAACCTCCGACCCCCTGCTTGCAAAGCAGGTGCTCTAACCAGCTGAGCTA
>JAGLYR010000004.1 GCA_023132135.1 Candidatus Eiseniibacteriota bacterium
AGCCACGGCTACGCCTTCGGGAGCGGCTTACAATGTGCTTGAATGTACTTGACGGAGCTGTGAAAGGCGTGATAGCTTCCGTGGTTGCTTTTCTGTACCGAAGGCGCGTCTGGAAGGAGACCTCCAGCGCGTCGCTTTGTGGATAACCCGGCTTGTGGATGAAGCAGGATGCGGAGGCAGGGCTATGCTCCTCTTGGATGCGGAGAGACTACGATCTATCGTTGAAGGTTTTTCGGACCAGAGAGTTCTCGTTCTCGGCGATTGCATGCTGGATGAGTACTTGTGGGGATCTGTGGTTCGCATCTCGCCAGAGGCCCCGGTCCCCGTGGTGGATGTCAAGGAGGAGACCATTACCCTCGGGGGCGCGGCGAATGTGGCCAGCAATGTTTTCACTCTTGGGGGGAAGCCGAAGCTGGTCGGGGTGATTGGGGACGACAAGGAAGGCGGCTCTTTTCTCGAGAGAATGGAGCACCGGGGATTGGACCTGGACGGGATCGTTCAGACCAGGGATCGGCCTACCACCGTCAAGACGCGCATTGTGGCTCACAACCAGCATGTGGTGCGGGCCGATCGCGAGGCGCGGCGGCCGCTCGAGGAATCCGAGGCCCGGTGGGTTCACGATCGCACCTTCGAGATCCTCGAACAATGCGGAGCCATCATCGTGTCCGACTACGGGAAGGGCGTTATCTCGCCGACTCTTCTGGAAGAGCTCATTACCCGGGCCCGGAGCGCCGGGAAGATGGTCGCCGTGGACCCAAAGATGGCCCATTTCCATTACTACAGCGGCGCCAGCGTGATCACACCGAACAAGTACGAGGCGAGCCAGGCCGCGGGGCGACCCATAGAGGATGAGACATCCCTCCGTGAGGTGGGCTGGACTCTTCTGGCGAGTTTGAAACTGGATGCGCTGCTCATCACGCGGGGCGAGGAAGGCATGTCGCTTTTCGAAAAAGGGGATCGCTACGTTCATTTGCCTACCCGGGCGCGGGAGGTCTATGATGTGACGGGGGCGGGCGACACGGTTATCTCCACCCTGACCCTTGCTGTGGCTGCCGGAGCATCCATGGCAGAGGGGGCCGAGATTGCCAATCAGGCAGCGAGGATCGCCGTTGGGCAGGTTGGAACTACCAGCGTGACCCGGCAGGCGCTCCTGGAGGCATTTGGTTCGTAAGGGCGGCAGCTCGAAAAAGAATCCGCAGCATGGGAGAATGTCTTGGGACAAGTGGTCAGTTTGGACGAGCTCCTTGAAATCCGCGAACGCGCGCGACGCGAGAATAGGCGCTTCGTGTTCACCAATGGTTGCTTCGATCTTCTGCACCGGGGACACGTGGCGTGTCTCGGGGCAGCGCGGGACGTCGGCGATGTGCTGGCCGTGGGACTCAACAGCGACGCATCCGTGCGTCTCATCAAGGGTGAGAACCGGCCTCTTGTGAAAGAGGAAGATCGGGCGTACGTGGTCGCGGCTCTGGAGGCGGTGGACTACGTGTGTCTCTTTGACGAACCGACGCCAAAGGAACTGATCGACAGGCTGGTACCCGATGTTCTGGTCAAGGGCGGGGACTACCGGATCGAGGAAATCGTGGGTCGGGATGCCGTGGAAAAGGCGGGCGGGAAAGTTGTTGTCGTGCGGCAGGTGCCGGGTCATGGAACCCGGGATCTGGTGGCGCTCATTCTGGACAGATACAGTTGCACCGGGCCGGAGTGAAAACGCGGGCCCTCTGAGCTCCGACGGGCAGATCCAGGCGTTGGAGTGGTGGTGGGCAAGGGCAGGTGGACATGAACGGAGGGCGTTCCTTGGGACGAAAACGTGTGATCATCATGGGGGCAGCCGGGAGGGATTTCCACAACTTCAATGTGTGCTACAGGGACGATGAATCCAGGGACGTAGTCGCGTTCACCGCGACCCAGATTCCCGGTATTGACGGACGGCGGTATCCGGCGGAACTGGCGGGAAAGCTGTACCCGGATGGCATTCCCATCGTTCTGGAAAAGGATCTTGCCGAACTCATCGCCACGCATGGTGTCGAGGAAGTAATCTTCTCCTACAGTGACGTTGCCCATGTGGATGTGATGCACCATGCCTCGTTGGTCAACGCCTGCGGTGCGGATTTCGTTCTTCTGAGCGCGGAGAAGACCATGATCAGGTCCAAGGCCCCGGTGGTGTCCATCTGCGCGGTCCGGACGGGTGCGGGCAAGAGCCAGACAACGCGGCGAGTGTGTGCGATCCTGTCCAACATGGGGAAGAAGGTCGTCGTGGTACGTCACCCGATGCCATATGGCGATCTTGTCAAGCAGCGGGTGCAGCGCTTTGAGACCGTGAAGGACATGGACAGGCATGAATGCACTGTGGAGGAACGGGAGGAGTACGAACCGCACATTGTTGAGGGGCGCGTCGTATATGCGGGAGTGGACTATGGAGAAATCCTGAGAGCCGCTGAGAAGGAGGCGGACGTTGTGATCTGGGATGGCGGCAACAACGACACGTCTTTCTACCGCCCCGATCTCCTGATTGTTGTTGCCGATCCTCACCGCGCGGGGCACGAGACCCTCTACTATCCGGGGGAAACGAATTTTCGAATGGCCCAAGTGGTTGTGATCAACAAGGAAGATACCGCGAGCCAGGAAGGCATCGAAACCGTGACGGCCAACGTGGCTCGCCTGAACCCGCGCGCGACAGTGATTCACGCGACCTCTCCCTTCACGGTGGAGCATCCGGAAATCATCCATGGCAAGCGGGTGATTGTCGTCGAGGACGGTCCGACCCTGACGCATGGAGGGATGCGCTACGGTGTGGGGATCAAGGCCGCGGAGGCACTGGGAGTGTCCGGCATCATCGACCCGAGGCCCTTCGCGGAAGGCGAGATCCGGGAGGTGTTCGAGCGATACCGTCACCTGGACCGGGTGCTTCCGGCCATGGGGTACAGCTCCGGGCAGTTGGAGGACCTCCGGAGGACGCTGGACAATGCCGGGCCTGAGGCGGTGGTTGTGGCCACTCCCATTGATCTGGGGCGCTTGATTGATATCAATTACCCGTCGGTTCGGGTGCGCTACGAACTCAAGGAATCAAGTTCGCCGGATCTGCAGGAGATTCTGAAGAAACTGGTTGCCAACCTGTGAGGAGGCTGTCTTGAACATTCACGAGTATCAGGCGAAGGAGATCTTCCGCAAGCATGGGATTCCCGTGCCTTGGGGGGAGGTTGCCGAGACGCCGGAACAGGCGAAGAAGCTGGCGGCCGATTTCGGTAAGCCTGTCGTGGTGAAGGCACAGGTTCATGCCGGTGGTCGCGGGAAAGCAGGAGGGGTCAAACTGGCGGCTGGCGCAGAGGAGGCAGAGACCGCGGCCGGGAAGATCCTGGGGATGGAGATCAAAGGCCTGACGGTTAGGAAGGTGTTGGTCACCGAGGCCATGGACATCGCCGCGGAGATCTACGTCGGTGTTCTGATGGACCGCAAGTTGGGTGGACCGCTCTTCATGGTGAGTGCAGCGGGCGGCATCGACATCGAGCAGGTTGCGAGGGAGACGCCTGAGAAAATACACAAGTTCGCGGTGGATCCACTGCGGGGCCTGCGCTCCTTCGAGGCTAGGAACCTGGCATTCCGGGTGATGCCCGATGCCGATTCCGCCAAGGCCGCAGCGAAGATCTTCCCATGTTTGTACCAAGCTTTCGCGGACAGCGATGCGTCCCTGGCCGAGATCAACCCGCTGATTGTCACCAAGGATGGAGAGGTGTGGGCCATCGATGCGAAGATGAACATTGATGACAACGGACTGGATCGGCGTCCCGAAATCGCTGCCTTGCGCGACGCGGATGCGGAAGCGCCGGAGGAAGGCGAGGCGAGGAACAGTGAGCTCAGCTACGTGAAGCTCGACGGAAACGTGGGTTGCGTAGTCAACGGCGCCGGTCTGGCCATGGCCACCATGGATCTCATCAAACACCACGGAGGCGACCCGGCGAACTTCCTCGATATTGGCGGGAGCTCATCGCCCGAAAAAGTCACCACAGCGATGCGCATTATATACGCGGACAAGAATGTGAAGTCGATCCTCTTCAACATCTTCGGTGGGATCACGCGCTGTGACGATGTGGCCCGCGGGATCGTTGAGGCAGTGAAGGGGTCACCGCCTCCGATTCCCATCGTAGTTCGCCTGACGGGGACCAACGAGGAAGAGGGACGAAAGATCCTTGGCAAGACGGACCTGATTCCTGCGGCTACCATGGACGAAGCGGTGCAGAAAGCCGTGGAGCTGGCCGAGACTCCCGGGGGGACGGCATGAGAAAGGAGATCGGCTTTGAGTATCCTGATTGACGGCAAAACGAAAGTTGTGGTGCAGGGGGCAACCGGGCGTGACGGGTCGTTTCACACGAAGCAGATGCTGGACTACGGGACGGATGTGGTGGCCGGTGTGACCCCAGGGAAGGCGGGGGAGAGGATCCATGGAGTTCCAGTATTTAACTCCGTGGAGGATGCCGTGAACGAAACCGGCGCCGATACCTCCATTCTCTTTGTTCCCCACCGCTTTGCTGTCGACGCGGTCAACGAAGCAGCAGCGGCGGGGATTTCCCTCGTGGTTTGCGTGAGCGAGGGCATTCCCATCCTGGATATGGCCCGGGTGATGAAGGACCTGAAGAACAACAGTGCGACTCGAATGATCGGTCCGAATTCACCGGGTCTCATCAGTCCCGGGAAGAGCAAGGTGGGAATCATCCCGGGACAGATCATGGACCAGGGGAATGTCGGGGTTGTGTCCCGCTCCGGTACACTGACCTACGAAGTGGCTCACCATCTCAGCCACGCGGGGTTCGGACAGTCAACCGTCATCGGGATTGGCGGCGATCCGATCATCGGGACGGGTTTCATTGATGTACTGCGTCTGTTCGAAGCAGATCCGGAAACCGAACTGGTGGTTCTCATCGGAGAGATCGGTGGTACCGATGAGGAAGAAGCAGCGCGGTTCATCAAGGAAAAGATGTCGAAGCCGGTGGTGGCTTTCATCGCGGGACAGACCGCTCCTCCGGGAAGACGCATGGGTCACGCCGGCGCGATCGTGTCCGGCGGCAAAGGAACTGCTAAAGAAAAGATCGAAGCGTTCCGAGATGTAAACGTGGAAGTTGCGGACATTCCATCGCGCATCGTCGATCTGGTGAAGGCGAAACTGAGTTGAGGAATTCACGCGACAGATGGTAGCCGCAGAACGTGCGACCCAGCGAAAAAGAACTTGACAGCTAGCTGGGGTTCGGATAGGTTGTCGACCGTGAACTGTGAAGCGCACCGACTTGAGATTGGGTGCCAACTGCGGGTTGTCCGTTGTTGCGGTTCAGGTTTGTTGTCGGGTTTCCCCGGAGTGAGTAGAGTGTCGGGGGGGCATGCTTCAACAGAAGGGGGGCAGTTAGATGAGCGCTGCGAAGGTGAAGGCTAAAGCCAAGAAGAAGACGAAGGTCAAAGCCAAGAAGAAGACCAAGGCTAAAGCCAAGAAGAAGACTGTGAAGAAGAAAACCAAGGCTAAAGCCAAGAAGAAAACCAAGGCTAAAGCCAAGAAGAAAACCGTGAAGAAGAAAACTAAGGCTAAAGCCAAGAAGAAAACCGTGAAGAAGAAAGCCAAGGCGAAGGCCAGAAAGAGGTAGGCATTCGGTTCGCTTCACGGGTTAGTAGATCAGAGGGCAGGCGGGTTCACCGCCTGCCTTTTGATTGTTCCGCGGATGACAAGGGTTATCGATGGTATTGAGGGCCCCGCGGGATGAACACGGTGTCGGGTGGAAGGGTAAAGATTCTGACTCCGGCAACTGGCCAGGTGGCACCCTTCGGACAGTGAGAAGCGCAGGCTATGGTGGCCCGCCGCCGAACTTTCGCTTGACAGCACCGTTTTCGTCACATAGCATACCAAAGCTGTATGGGTAAGTTTGTACTGGATCTAAGAGATCTGAAGGACGGCAAGAGCACCCGGAGTCTGGTGGGGGACGTGGAGTCTCTGGATCTCTCCAGAGATGAGTATGTCTTCCATTCGCCGGTGCGGGTTGAGCTTGAAGTGACCAGGAGTGAGTACGAGATCTCGGTTGTTGGAGAGATCTTGGTCACCGCTCAGGTAGAATGCGCCCGCTGCGCGTGTGTGTCTACGCGTGAGATAGTGGCCGACTTGAGGGCTCGCTATATCCGAGTCCGCGGCAAGAGCGACTGGAACGGCAGGTCGGAGCACGCTGGGGTATTTCGGATTCAGTACGATGAGGGCGTGGTGGATCTGAGTGAGGAGATTTGCCAGAGCGTTCTGGTTTCTCTTCCAATGCGGGCCCTCTGCACGTCGGACTGCAAGGGATTGTGCCCCTCCTGCGGTGCGAATCTGAACGAGGGGCAGTGCTCATGCAGACGTACACAGAGTCATCCTGCGTGGGCGGCCCTCGAAAAGCTGAAAGACATCGAGGGGCAATAGTAGAGCCTGCCCACCGCAGAGTCATGGAGGATTGAGTTGGCTGTTCCAAAGAGAAAGGTTTCGAAGTCCCGCAGGGACAAGCGGCGGACCCACTGGAAGCTGGAGGCTCCGCCGAAATCCATCTGCTCACACTGTCATCAGCCCAAACTGCCTCATCGCGTTTGCCCGCACTGTGGCTACTATGACGGCAAGAAGGTGCTAGAGGTTGGGTCGTAGGGGTTCTTGTCTCCCTCCAGAGGGTTTGCTGGGCGCAGAATGGAGAAGATGCGGATAGCGGTTGACGCGATGGGTGGGGATCGCGCGCCCGGTGTGATTGTTGAAGGCGCTGCACTCGCCGCCAGGGAACTACGCGGTGTTGCCGAGATCGTGCTGGTCGGTCCTGAACGCATCCTGCGGGAGGAAGTGGCGCGCCAGAATCTCCCCGATGACGCGTTTGAGCTGATCCACGCCCCTCAGGTGGTCGAAATGACCGAGTCGCCGGCTGCCGCAGTGCGGAAGAAGCCGGACTCGTCCATCGCTGTCTGTGCAAGGGCCCAGCGCGAGGGCCGCGTGGATGCAATGGTGAGCGCCGGGAACACCGGGGCTGTGGTGGTCTCGTCGCTGCTGACGCTTGGGCGCCTGCGTCACGTGAATCGTCCCGGGATTGCGACCTTTATGCCTACCGAAAGCGGCGGATGTGTGCTCATCGACGTGGGCGCGAATGCCGAGTGCAAGCCTTTCAACCTCCTCCAGTTCGGAGCTATGGGTAGCGTGTACGCGCGGATGCTGTTGGATCGTGAGACTCCGCGGGTGGCGCTTCTTAATATAGGTTCGGAGAGATCCAAGGGCAGCGGATTGGTCCAGACGGCTCACGATCTGATGGCCGCATCCCCGTTGAACTTCACCGGGAACGTGGAAGGGTACGGTGTGTTCCGGGGAGAGGCGGATGTGGTTGTGTGCGACGGGTTCGTGGGCAACGTGATTCTGAAATTCACGGAAAGTGTCGTTGGGCTGATGACGAGCACGATTCGTTCCCATGTGGATGCCAATTGGAGGTCTCGTTTGGGAGGAGTGTTGCTCAAACCTGCGTTGTCGGCATTCCGCTCGCAGTTGGACTACTCAGAGTATGGGGGTGCTCCTCTTCTGGGCGTGGCTGGGGTTTCGATTATAGGTCACGGCGGTTCGTCGGCAAAGGCAGTCAAAAACGCTATCAAGGTTGCAGGACGGTTTGTCCAGCAGAATGTGAATGCGGAGATTTGCAGGCAACTTGAGGCGAAGGGCTATGTCAGAGCAAGGAAACAGGCTAAGAGCGTACATTAGTGGAACGGGGTCGGCTGTTCCGGAGCGCGTGCTCACCAATTCGGAGCTGGAACGGATTGTGGACACGTCGGACGAGTGGATCATGGAACGGAGCGGGATCAAGACGCGATACATTGGCGGGTCCGAAATGGCCACGTCTGACCTTTGTGTCAAGGCGGCGGCAAGGGCCCTGGAAAGCGCGCGCGTGGCCCCCGAGGATGTAGACATGCTGATTGTGGGGACGGTGACGCCGGATCAGCCTCTTCCCTCGACGGGCTGCATCATCCAGGAGAGGATGGGCCTCAAGAACGCCTTTGCCTTCGATATCGCAGCTGCTTGTACGGCATTCATTTACGGCATTACTATCGCTGATAGCTTCATACGAACAGGGATGTGCCGCAAGATCCTTGTCATTGGCGCCGAGATGCTCTCGAGAATCACCAATTGGGAGGATCGGACGACGTGTGTGCTCTTCGGAGACGGTGCGGGCGCGGCACTGCTGGAGCCGTGTGAAGGCCCCCGGGGGATTGTCTCGACGTTTCTCCGCAGCGACGGCAGTTTGCAGGACTACCTGTACATTCCTGCGGGAGGTTCCCGCCGCCCGCACAACGCGGAGACGTTGCGGAAGCACATGCACGCTATCAGGATGAGCGGGAACAGTGTGTTCAAACACGCCGTCAGGGCTATGGGAGATGCGGCGCAGCGGGTGCTGGATGACGCGGGCATAGCAAGCAGCGATCTGGATCTGTTCATTCCCCATCAGGCGAACCTCCGGATTATCAAGGCCACGGCTGCCAGGATCAAAGTGCCAATGGACAAGGTTTACGTGAACCTGGATCGATATGGGAACACGTCCGCCGCCTCGGTGCCCATAGCGCTGGACGAGGCGAGCCGCACCGGGCGACTGAAGGAAGGCAACCTTGTGGAGATGGTGGCTTTCGGCGGCGGGTTCACCTGGGGTGCGGTCTTGGTGCGGTGGTAGGGAGAAGACGGATGACGTACGCGTTTCTCTTCCCGGGCCAGGGAGCCCAGCACGTGGGGATGGGCAGGGACCTGTATGAAGGGTTCGAGGTTTGCCGGTCGGTTTTCGATCGGGCAAACGAGGTACTGGGAACAGATCTGGCCAGGCTGTGTTTCGAGGGGCCCGGGGATGAGCTGCGGAAGACCGTGAATGCCCAGCCCGCCATTGTGACTCACAGCGTTGCGGCCTGGACCCTGGTAACCGAAGAAGGAATCCGGGCCGGCCTGATTGCCGGGCATTCGGTTGGAGAGTACTCCGCACTTGTTGCGGCGGGCGTCCTGCGCTTCGAGGATGCGGTCCGGTTGGTGCGACGCCGGGGGGAGCTGATGTACGAGGCGGGGATCGACCACCCGGGAACGATGTCTGCTGTGGTCGGTTTGGACGAAGAAACCGTTTCCAGGATCTGTGAGAAGGCGAGCGCGAGCGGCGTGGTTCAGGTGGCCAACCTGAACTCGCCGGAGCAGATTGTGGTGTCGGGTTCAGTCCGGGGGGTAGAGGAGGCGGAGCGGTTGGCCCGGGAGGCAGGTGCCAAGCGCGTCGTTCGTCTCGAGGTCAGCGGCGCATTTCATTCACCATTGATGGAGGATGCCGGCAAGGGTTTGAGGGAGGCTCTCGGCCGGGTGGTTTTCTCTAACCCGCGGGTCCCCGTGGTGACGAATGTCGATGGCAGGGCGGTGGATGATGCGGAGTCGCTTCGGCGTGCCCTGGATCTCCAGCTCACGTCACCCGTTCGTTGGGTGAGTTGCATGAGAACCTTGATCGCGGATGGGTGCGAGAGCTTCGTGGAGCTTGGGCCGGGACGTGTACTGAGCGGCCTCCTTCGGCGAATCGATCGGCGCAAGACAGCGCACGCGATTGGGGATGCGGCATCCCTGGAAAAATTCCGGGCCAGCGCGGGAAGAGAGGCGGACAGATGATACTCGAAGGGCGGGTTGCCGCGGTGACAGGGGCCGCGCAGAACATCGGCAAGGCCATCGCGATGAGCTTGGCCGGCGAAGGCGCTCAGATTTGTGTTCTGGACATTAACCTTCGAGAAGCGGAAGCCACGGCGGAGGAAATCAACGAGCGGGGCGGCCGGGCTGTGGCTCACAAGGTGAACATTGCGGACTTCGATGAGGTCATGGCGCTGGTCCCGAAGGTGCTGGACAGTTTTGATGCGGTGGACATTCTGGTGAACAATGCGGGGATCACGCGCGATAATCTCCTGGCGCGGATGAGCGAGGACGAATGGGACTCGGTCATGGCGGTGAATCTGAAGGGCGCGTTCAACTGCTGCCGGGCTTTCTGCCGGCCCATGATCAGGCAACGCGGGGGACGCATCGTTAACATCGCTTCGGTGATTGGTCTGACGGGGAACACGGGGCAGAGCAATTATGCGGCCTCGAAGGCGGGCATGATTGGCTTGACCAAGTCGATCGCGCGGGAACTGGCGCCCCGGGGAATCACAGTCAACGCGGTGGCGCCCGGGTTCATTGATACCGCGATGACCCAGGCCCTGGGGGATACTATTCGGGAGAATCTGCTGAGCCGGGTCCCGATTCGCAGGCTCGGGCATCCCGAGGATGTGGCGGCGGCTGTGACATTCCTGGCGTCGGATCGGGCGGCCTACATCACGGGGCAGGTGCTGAATGTAGACGGTGGAATGGTGATGTAGCATGCGTTGGAGCATGAACCATACGATGGATTCGAAGAGAGGAGTCTGGAGGCATGGATTCGGCACAATTGGAGCAGAAGATCAAGGAAATCGTGGTGGAGCGTTTGGGTGTGGAGGAAGCCAAGGTGACGACGGATGCTTCTTTCATCGATGATCTTGGCGCGGATTCTCTGGATACGGTCGAACTGGTGATGGCGCTTGAAGAAGCCTTCGGGATCGAGATCCCGGACGAAGACGCAGAGAAACTGGTCACCGTGAAGGACGCTATCGAGTACCTGAATCAGCATGTTGCGAAGTCGTAGCGTCTTGTCCCGGGAGTAGCTTGTCAAGTTCTGTGCAGCGGAAAGACTGGAGCCAGGGCCTGCGATAGGCATCCGGTGGAGAGGATTGGATGACGGAGAACGGGAGAAGAGTCGTTGTCACTGGACTGGGGGCAGTGACTCCCCTCGGGAAGGATGTCGCAGCTCTGTGGGAGGGCGCGTGCGCCGGACGGAGTGGGATTGGGCGTATCACACGTTTTGATCCGTCATGCTTTGCATCACAGATAGCGGGTGAGGCCCGGGAGTTCGATCCAGAGGAATATTTCGACCGCAAGGAACTCCGGAAGACCGACAGATTTGCACAATTTGGGGTTGCCGCTTCGCTCCAGGCAGTACAGGATGCGCGGCTGGATCCGAAGAGTGTCGATTCGGAGAGAGTGGGCGTCGTTATAGGCTCCGGTATTGGTGGGATGGAGACCTTGGAGCAGCAGCACACTATCTCGATGGAGCGCGGACCCGCGCGGATTTCCCCGTATTTCATCACAATGATGATTATCAACATGGCTTCCGGATTGGTTGCGATCCGGTTGGGATTCAAGGGCCCCAACGCCGCTACTGTGAGTGCATGCTCATCCGGTGCGCAAGCTCTGGGCGAGTGTTTCAACATTGTCCGGCGTGGCGATGCCGATGTGATGATTGGGGGTGGATCCGAGGCCTGCATTACGCATATGGGGGTTGGCGGCTTCTGCTCCATGAGAGCCCTTTCCACCCGGAACGATGATCCCGAGCGCGCGTCCCGTCCTTTCGACCGCGACCGAGATGGGTTTGTGGTCGCGGAGGGGGCGGGAATTGCTGTTCTTGAGTCGTTGGATCATGCCTTGGCCCGCGGGGCCAGGATCTATGCCGAGTTCGCGGGGTACGGCCTGACGGGCGATGCGTTCCATCAAACGGCTCCGGCTCCGGGAGGCGATGGAGCAGCTCGGGCCATGCAGATGGCCATGGGGCACGGGAATCTCAAAGCGCAGGACATCGACTACATCAACGCCCACGGTACCTCAACGGAGTTGAACGACAAAGTGGAAACAGCAGCCATCAAGACGGTGTTGGGAGACCGGGCGTACGAGGTTCCCATTAGCTCAACGAAGTCTGTGACCGGGCATCTGTTGGGAGCGGCAGGGGGAGTCGAGTTAGCGGTTACGGCTTTAGCAATTCACCACGGCCGTGTCCCTCCGACGGCGAACCTGGAGAATCCGGATCCGGAGTGTGATCTTGACTACGTACCGGGCAATTCGGCGAGGGAATTGCCGGTAAGAGCGGCGCTGACGAATTCGCTCGGTTTCGGCGGTCACAATATTAGCCTGGCACTCAAGGCCTACAAGTAGGGGAGCGGTTACCTATCACATCACTGAAGCACTGGCTTTCGCGGCTGGGGAAATCGCGCGGGCGCGGGATTGCTCCGGATCGCACGAAGGTCCTTAAGAGATTTGAGAAGCGTGCCCGCGCCCGGTTCCGGGACCTGCGGATTCTGGATGAGGCCCTGACGCACCGCTCGTACTCTTCGAGGGCATTGGGAGGGAATCTCCATTCCAACCAGCGCCTCGAGTTTCTGGGCGATTCCGTTCTGGGGTTGATTGTGAGTGATGACCTCTACGAGGAGAAGCCCTCCTGGAGGGAGGGCGATCTCACGAAACGGAAATCTGTCCTGGTCTCCAAGAACATGCTGGCCGAGAGCGCGCGCTCCCTTGAATTGGGGGAGTACCTCCGGTTCAGCGAAGAGGAGCTGGAGGCGGGTGGAAACGATCGGGACTCGGCGCTGGCGGACGCCCTGGAGGCGGTCATCGGCGCGCTGTACATTGACGGGGGTTTGATCGCTGCCGCCGGTTTCGTCAAGCGGGAGTTGCTTGGACCCGTCCGATCGGTCGACGTGACGGACGAGCATCCCAACTACAAGAGTGAGTTGCAGGAGAGAATACAGGCGGAGTACAGGATTCATCCTCGCTACAAGGTGACGAGAACCGAAGGGCCCGACCACGAGAAGATTTTCACGGTGGAGGTGTCTGTGGCGAAGACCGTCCTGGGGGTGGGTTCGGGTCTGAGCAAGAAGGAGGCGGAGCAGAGCGCCGCCCGGGAAGCCCTCAAGAACGCGCACCGGGACTCAGGATCCTGAACCGAGAACAATACAAAGGGGGAGGCACGCCATGCCACTCATCTCCAGCAAGAACATGCTCGAAGAGGCCAGGGCCGGCAACTACGGCGTCGGGGCCTTTAACACGAACAATCTGGAGTCCACCCAGGCGATCATTTCAGTCGCCGGGGAGCTCGGGTCCCCGGTCATGATCCAGACCTCCCAGTCCGCCATCCAGTACGCGGGCGGCGCCGCACTGCATGCCATGGTCAAGACCCTCGCCGATGGAGTGGACGTGCCCGTTGCCCTTCATTTGGATCACGGCACGGATCTGGACGTCATCCGCAAATGCATAGACTGGGGCTGGACGTCGATCATGATCGACGCGTCCTCGAAGCCGTTTGACGAGAATGTGTCGACGACCCGCCGGGTAGTCGAGATGGCTCACGCCGCGGGGATCCCCGTAGAGGCCGAAATCGGCCAGCTGGGCGGCATCGAGGACGAGGTCGAAGTTTCGGAGGAACACGCTCATCTCACGGATGTCGCTGAAGCCGAACGGTTTGTGAAGGAAACGGAGTGCGACAGTCTGGCTGTTGCTGTCGGAACCTCCCACGGGGCGTACAAGTTCAAGGGGTCGGGGGATCTGGCCTTGGACCGGCTGAGGGAGATCGCGGACCGGATTGCCATTCCCCTGGTTCTTCACGGGGCGTCCGGTGTTCCGGAGGGTATTCTGGAACGAGCGCTGCGGTTTGGTGCGAAGCTGCCGGGCGCCAAGGGGGTCCCGGAGTCTGAGATCCAGAAAGCCGTGAAGCTGGGAATCTCCAAGATCAACATAGACACCGATCTGCGGCTCGCGTTTACAGGAGCCGTGCGGGAGGTCATTGCCACCCAGCCGGAGGTGTTCGATCCTCGCAAGATCCTTGGGCCATCGCGCGAAGCTATTGAGGATGTCGTCAGGCGTAAGATCAGGTTATTCGGATCGGAGGGAAAAGCCTAGCCTGCATTATGCACGAGTTCTGCTTTCTGATGCTCTTTTCCAGGAGGATGGAATGGGAATCAAGCTGGGGATCAACGGGTTCGGGCGAATCGGCAAAATCGTCTATCGTATCAGCCGCGACTATGATGACGTCGAGGTTGTGTGCATCAACGATATCACGGATGCCACAACGTTGGCTCACCTCCTCAAGTACGATTCAGTGCACGGGATGATGAAGGAGGAGGTTGTCGCCGGCGACGGGGAAATCCGTGTCGGTGGTGAGTCGATCCGTGTGACCAGGGAGCGGGATCCAGCCCAACTTCCTTGGAAGGAAATGGGCGTCGATGTGGTGATTGAATCGACCGGATACTTCTGTGACAGGGAAGGGGCCGCCAAGCACCTGACCGCGGGCGTGAGAAAGGTAATCATCTCGGCGCCGGCGAGTGACCCCGATATCACGATATGCATGGGGGTCAACGACACCGAATACGATGGATCGAAACATCACATCATTTCCACGGCATCTTGTACGACGAATTGTCTCGCTCCGCCTGCGAAGGTTCTCGACGATGAGTTCGGAATTGTCAAGGGGCTGATGACCACGGTTCATGCCTACACAAATGACCAGCATGTGCTCGATCTTCCGCATAAGGACCTGAGGCGCGCGAGGGCCGCGGCGGTATCGATGATCCCGACGACCACGGGCGCCGCGCGTGCCATTGCGTTTGTTCTGCCGAACCTGAAGGGCAAGTTGGACGGCATGGCGATACGCGTGCCGACTGCGGACGGGTCTCTCATCGATCTCGTGGTGCAGCTGAAGAAGGGTGTGACTGCGGAGGCTGTCAATGCGAAGCTGAAGGCAGCGGCCGAAGAAGGACCGATGCATAAGGTCCTTCAGTACACGGAGGACCCCATCGTCTCCATCGATGTCGTTGGCAACCGGTACTCGTCCATCGTGGATGGTCTGTCTACGAAGGTCATCGGTGATGACATGGTGAAGATCCTCGCCTGGTATGACAACGAGATGGGGTACGCTAACCGGATGGTCGATTGCGCGCGCATGGTTGGAGCCTAGATGAAAAGGGTCGACGCGGGGACGCGGAGACGAGTCTCACAATGGACAAGCTGACCATTCGGGATGTGGCTCTGCAGAACAAACGCGTGCTCATACGTGTGGACTTCAACGTGCCGTTGGACGGAAACGGCTGCATCACGGACGATACCCGCATCCGGCGCTCTCTGCCTACAATCCGTTACGTTCTGGAGCACGGCGGAAAAGCCATTCTCATGTCCCATCTCGGGCGGCCCAGGGGCAAACGGGTTCCGGAGATGAGTCTGAGACCTGTGGCCGATCGCTTGGCGGAACTCCTGGAACGGGAGGTTTCGTTGGCCGAGGACTGTGTGGGTGAGGTGGTCGAGGGCCGGGTTTCCGCAATGAAGGGGGGAAGCGTTCTCCTGTTGGAGAATCTCCGTTTCCACAGGGAGGAGACGGACAACGATCCTGGGTTTGCCGGGAAGCTCGCTTCCCTGGGAGACGTCTACGTCAATGATGCCTTTGGAACCGCGCATCGGGCACATGCCTCCACGGCCGGGATCACAGAACACGTTGCTGTGGCGGCGGCCGGATTCCTGATGGAGAAGGAAATTGAGTACCTGGGCCTGGCTGTGGGTGATCCCAGGAGGCCCTTCTTGGCGGTTCTGGGGGGGGCAAAGGTCTCGGGCAAACTTGAGGTGGTTCAGAATCTTTTGGGCCGCGTCGATGGATTGCTGATTGGAGGAGGAATGGCCTGCACCTTCCTCAAGGCCCGGGGCCTGGAAATCGGCGAGTCTCTGGTTGAGGACGACCTGCTGGATGTCGCGCGTGAGGCCATGGCTGAAGCTGAGAAAAGGGACATCCCATTTCTGCTCCCGGTGGACGGCGTCGTCGCCGAGAGGATCGAGGCAGGCGCTCCCACGAGAGTTGTCCCGGTGGAGGGGATTCCTCCGGGATGGCGCATGTTGGACATTGGGCCCGAGACGGCGAAGGTGTTTGGCGGGAAGTTGGCCGGAGCCGGGACTGTGATCTGGAATGGTCCCATGGGGGTCTTTGAAATTCCCGATTTTGCGGCGGGGACGGAAGCCGTGGCCAGAGCGCTGGCAGAGATCGAGAGCGCAACGACCATTGTGGGGGGCGGCGATTCCGTCGCGGCTGTCAACCGGTTGGGGCTGGTAGAGAAACTCAGCCACGTGTCCACCGGTGGCGGAGCTTCTCTGGAATTCCTGGAGGGTAAGGTGTTGCCCGGGATCGCCGCGCTGGATGAGGGGCTAGGGACTACGGACCAGGGACTGGCTTCTACGGAGATTGAAAAATGACCGAACATCGAAGGCCGATCATCGCGGGCAACTGGAAAATGCACAAGACCGTAGCAGAAGCGAAAGCTCTGGCCGAGGCGGTCCGTCGCGGGATGGAAGCGATCGGTGGAGTCGACGTGGTTCTCTGCCCGCCCTTCACGTCGTTGGCTGCTGTTTCCAGTGCGATCTCGGGATCCAAAGTTGCTCTCGGAGCCCAGGACATGTACTGGGAGGCGGAGGGGGCTTTCACGGGTGAGGTTTCGACCGGGATGCTCATGGACGCGGGCTGCAAGTACGTGATCGTGGGACACTCGGAACGTCGCTCCTCCTTCGGGGAGACCAATGAGGGGGTCCGGCGGAAATCGGCGGCGGCCCTGTCCGCTGGACTCTGCCCGATTGTGTGTGTGGGGGAGACGCTGGAGGAGCGCGAGAAGGGCATTGCCCACGATGTGGTGAGAGAACACTTCGTAGGCGCGGTAGAAGGGAAATCGGCGGAAGACGTGCGCAAGATCGTTTTCGCCTACGAGCCCGTGTGGGCCATCGGGACGGGAAAGACAGCGACGGACGAGCAGGCACAGGAGATGCACGCGTTCCTCCGCGGGCTCATGGAGGAGTCGTACGATCTCGATACGGCTCTCGGGACCCGCATCCAGTATGGGGGCAGCGTGAAACCCGACAATGTCGCGGGGCTCATGACCCGGGAAGACATCGACGGTGCCCTTATAGGCGGAGCGAGTCTCAAGGCCGACGTGTTCCTGGAGATTCTGACACGCGTTGCAGGTTAGCCTGGATTGTGCATGAACCCCAGCTTGGGGTTCATGCACAATCCAGGCCGCGCGAATTGCAGTTGATGGGGCACGGGGAATCTGGTAGGATCAGCGCTGGAGTAGTTTCGGTAGTTTGCAAACAAACAGAGGAGAATTCCGGATGATCGCAGTACTGACGACCCTGCATGCACTGAACTGCGTGGCGCTGATCTTCGTGGTTCTTCTGCAGGCCGGCCGCGGGGCCGGTCTGGCGGGAGTGTTCGGAGCCACCGGGGGTGGCGGAGGAGCGATTTTCGGCGGTTCGGGAGCTGAGGAGTTTCTCAAGAAAGCCACGGCGGTTCTGGCCGTTCTGTTCATGACAACGTCAATCACGCTTTCGTTCATGTCGGGACAGCGGTTCACGCCCAAGAGTCTGCTGATGGAAGAGGCACAGAGGGCCGTGCAGCAGATGCCCATGATCCCGCCGATGGGCGCGGAGGGTGTGACCGAAACCGGCTTGCCGCCGTTGGTGCTTCCTGGCGCGACGCAGGAACAGGCGGGTGGCGAGGCACCTCCGCCTCCGCCGGAAACGCCGACCGAGACCGATTAGCAGCGCCCGGGTGGTGAAATTTGGTAGACACGCACGCTTGAGGGGCGTGTGGGTAACTCCGTGGGGGTTCAAATCCCCCCCCGGGCACCAGCCGTACGCAGAAGGC
>JAGLYR010000040.1 GCA_023132135.1 Candidatus Eiseniibacteriota bacterium
GAACCTGCGACCCCCTGCTCCCAAAGCAGGTGCGCTAACCGGACTGCGCTACGCCCCGAACCAGATTCGTACTAGCCTGAACCATGAAGGCTAGTAGAAATTCTAACCGCGCGTCAATCGAAAGGTTCCCGCGCGTGTGCGCCGCGCATCTTGATGAGGATATCGCGGATCTGTTCCATCGCCCGGGCGCGGTGACTGATCCTGTTCTTGATCGCGGGACCCAGCTCGGCCAGCGTGCGCCCGTACTCCTGAACCAGGAAAAGAGGATCGTACCCAAACCCCGTGCTTCCCCGCGGTTCCTCGATGATCACCCCTTCGAGGGTGCCCCGCACGCAATGGACTTCACCGTCCGGCATTGCGAGGCAGGCAACGCAGACAAACCGGGCAGTCCGGTCCTCGGGAGGGAGCCCCCTGAGAACCGCCGCCAACCGACGGTTGTTGGCGTCGTAGTCCCTGCGCTCCCCGGCGAATCGGGCCGAACGCACACCCGGGAGTCCACCCAAGGCGTCCACCTCGAGTCCCGAGTCGTCAGCCAGTGTCGTCAACCCCGTCTGGTCCCGAACGGACACAGCCTTGATCCGAGCATTCTCCTCGAAGGTCCTGCCCGTCTCATCAGCAGGGCATACATCGGGAAAGGACTGCAAGGAAACGAGCTCCACCCCCGCCCCAGCGAGAATGATCTCGATTTCTCCGAGCTTGTCCTGGTTCGTGGTTGCAAGAACGATTCTCATCGGACCTTGAAGATGTGAGCCGAGTTTATACCCAGGATTTCCTTCTGCCCGCGAACGGCGTGCCGGATTCCCACGCGGGCCATCTCCAGCATCTGTCCCAGCTCGGAGGAGGAAAACGGGTGCCCCTCGGCCGTGCCCTGGATCTCTACCAGCTGCTCCTGCCCGGTCATCACCACGTTGAGGTCCACCGCCGCCCGCGAATCCTCATCGTAGTCCAGATCCAGGAGGATCTCCCCACCCACGGAGCCCACGCTGATCGCCGCTACGAATTCCTTGATGGGCCACCGGTCCAGCATCCGCTCGCGCATGAGGAAGGCCGCCGCATCATACAGCGCCACGAACGCGCCCGTGATCGCCGCCGTCCTCGTTCCCCCGTCGGCCTGAATGACGTCGCAGTCAAGGACAATAGTCCGTTCCCTCAAGCTTCCCAGATCGGTGATGGCCCTGAGGCTTCGCCCGATGAGACGCTGGATCTCCTGGCCCCTGCCCCCTGTCCTGCCCTGGCCTCCCCCGCGGCCCATGCGCACAGAAGTGGACCTCGCCAACATGCCGTATTCGGCCGTCACCCATCCCTTTCCCTTCCCTTTGAGAAAGAACGGCACCCGGTCTTCGACCGAAGCATTGCAGATCACCCACGTGTCGCCCAAGGCAATCTTCACGGAACCTTCGGCGTGCTTTGTGAAACCTCGTTCCAGGATGATGGGTCGGAGCTGGTCGGGTTTCCGGCCATTCGCTCTCGGCACAGTGACCTCCTCAGGATGTGGTCTTCGGGGTGGCGAGCTCGTCTACCTCCACCCGGGTGACTTCGGGAATATGCATGCCCCAGATCCGTTCCCCCCAGTTTGCCATTCTCCCCGGAACATCCGTGGCGTAGAACCGCGTCCAGGGAACCGTGTCGCCCGCGGCCGCCAAGACCGTCCCGTCCAGCACCCCGCCCACCTCCTCCGCCACCACCTGGGCGGAATCCACCAGACGCGTCCCCGACCCCATGGTCTCACGGATCACGTCCTCCAGCACCGGGTAGTGGGTGCACCCGAGAACCAGCGTGTCCACGCCTGCTTTCCTCAGCGGGCCCAGGTACTCCTCGGCCACCATTGCAGTCACCGGATGCTCTCTCCAGCCTTCCTCTACCAGGGGAACGAACAGGGGACACGCTACTGCGTGGATTTCCGCCGCCGGCATCCTCTCCGCAATACCTCTCTGATACACCTCGCTGGAGATGGTCCCCAGCGTGCCGATCACGCCGATCTTCTCCCCGCGGGCGGCGGCCACAGCCGCCCGGATGCCAGGCTCGATGACTCCAATCACCGGAATCCGCAGAGTCGCCCTCAAAGTGTCCAGCGCCATGGCCGAGGAGGTGTTGCACGCTACCACCAGAAGCTTGACCCCCTGCCTCAGGAGAAACAGGGCCGCCTCCATGGCGAATCGCGTTATGGTCCGCGGCGACTTGGGTCCGTAGGGAACCCGCGCTGTATCTCCCAGGTAGATGAGATTCTCCGCCGGCAGTCGGGCCCGGACCTCCTTCAGTACAGTCAACCCCCCCAGACCCGAGTCGAAGATCCCGATGGGAGCATCGCCCGCCCGCCCACTCGCCCTGTCATCCATTCGCATCTACCGCCAATCGTCCACCCACAGCCGGCGCGTCAGATCAAGGTGCCCCGTGAGCGTCTCCATGGGATGACCTTCCTCGAGAAACCGAACCGACCGGATCTCGGGGAAACTGGCGCCCAACGTTCGCAGTATGGAGCTAATGGTCATCCACTCCCCCGACACTCCTCCCCAGTGAAACGCTCGCAGCTCGCGTCCCAAGTCGAGGTACAGGCAGCCTTCCGAATCGAGAAACACTCCTTCGACCGTCGTTTCCCGGGGAATCGCCGGTGCTCCATTTGCCAGAGGTCCCCTGGCCAGAGCTATCACGGTCCGTTTCGCTTCAGCCGCCACACCTCCACCGGCGATAATCTCCCGGAATTCCCGAACCAGGCCGTCACTGTTCCCAGCGGCGAAAAAGAGGATCACCGACCGGGTCTCAACCCCCTCGGACACTCGCCCGGCCACGGGTTCCTCAACCATCTGCCGGGGGAGCTCTCTATCCCTGGTCCGATCGCGGACGACGACGGCTGCAACGCCGGCCATGACGATGAGTGCAACCACCACCCACAGCACGACATTCCGGCGATCATTTTCCAAGACAGTCCCTTCCTACTTCCGCCCCTCGTACCGCGCCCTGAACTCCATGACACCGTCGTACAACCCCTCCACCAACAGCCCCCGGAAGTGAGGCGACTTCAACAGTGCTTCCTCCGATTCGTTGGTTGCGAAGGCCCCTTCGACGAGAACGGCGGGCATGTGAGCACCCCGCAGAACGATGAAATTGGCCTGCTTCACTCCTCGGTTTCGCGTGGACAGTCGGCGGTCCATGGACGCCTGCATCATGTCGGCAAGATCACTGCTCTCCGACATGAACGCGCTCTGGGCCAAGTCCCACAGGATGAAGGGCAAATCTCCTTCGTCGGCCCCGTGCGTTTCCCCTTCAAGAGCCAGGACGGCGTTCTCGAATTCGGCCACCGCTTCTTCTTCCTCTCCCATTTCAAGAGACTGGAAGTAGACCTCGAAACCGCTGGCCCCGGGTTCTCGAGAGGCGTTGCAGTGGATGCTTATGAAAAGATCCGCATCCAGCGCGTTGGCCATTTCCGTCCGCTGGCGAAGAGGAATGAACTCGTCCCGCTCCCGGGTGAGTACAACTTCCACGCCTCCGCGATCCTCCAGCATGTCCGCCAAACAATGCGCCACGTCGAGGACCACTTCCTTTTCCTCCAGCCCGGAGGACCCGCGAGCTCCGCAATCTATGCCACCGTGCCCGGGATCAATCACGACGAGTTCCAGCTTCCACCCTTCCCGATCGCGACCCAGGACCTCGCCGGGGGAGAGCGCCCAGCGCGGTTTGAGGGGCGGTGAAGGCACATCCAGGTCTCCCGGCACAGTGATGTCGACCACAATACGGTCCGGATCCTTCAGGGTAATTACTCTGGCCTGCAGGTCACTCCGGTCGGGAACGAACAGAATCTCCATCCCGTCCCCCCGACTGGTTGCGGAAACCCGCCGTATGATTCCCCGCCGGAGAGTTTGCGAGAGCCGACCCGGGTCGGCCTTTGCCCCCGGCAAAAACATCCTGAAGCCTCTCACGGTCTCGGGATCCATCGCGTACTCGAGAGGCTCGCTCAGCGTCAGGACGGTCCTCACTCCCCGGGGCAACCGCTTGAAACGGAGCGGCGCAATATTGGCGCCGACGTCTCCCACCCGCAAGGTTCCCGTGGATGGATTCCAATCGGCGGACTGCCCGAAAGCGCGAGGCAAGACACCGGTCGCCAGTTCCAGCGGTACCTGGAGAACACCGCTGCGCATGCGAACCGGGTGAGGCAACTGGTAAGCCTCATCCCCCGCCAGCACCACCCGGCTCTCCAGGGTGAGTGTGGCTCTCGAATCTCCCGAGCGGACCACCATCTTTCTGGTCTCGGAATTCCACTGCTTGGTGGCCCTGAAAACTCGACCCACGTCATTGACAGAGAGATAGAGCGCTTCCTCCACTTCCCAAACCGGGATCTTTTCCTGTTCCCTCCCATCCGTGTAGACAACCCTGATGTCCTCGCCGTTCACGTCGGACACGGCCATTCCCAAGAGGATGAGAAGCAGGAAAACCCGCGCAAGGTGCGGCCACGATCCGCGGCGATCCACTCCCGGTTTCTTGCCTGCAGGTTTCATTCTCTGCCTCACCGATTCCCGCGCCGCGCGCGTTCCATCTCGCGCCGGGCATCCCGTTCGGCAATGTCCCGACGCTTGTCAACGGTCTTCTTCCCGCGGGCCAGGGCCAGCTGCACCTTGGCCCAAGGTCCGGCGAAATGTACGTCGAGGGGAACGAGTGTCAACCCCCGCTCGACGGTCCTTCCAAGCAGCTTCCTGATTTCAGACGCATTCAGCAGGAGTTTTCTTCTGCGATCCGGATCGTGGGGATGGCCCGCGGCCTTCTCATAGGAAGCAATGTGCATGTTGTACAGGAAAACCTCGCCGTTCTCGATCCGGGCATAGCTATCCTTGAGGTTCACCTTCCCCGCCCGGACCGACTTGACTTCCGCCCCAGTCAAAACCAGCCCAGCCTCAAACGTGTCCAGGATCTGGTACTCGCGCCGGGCTCTGCGATTGGAACTGATGATCATGGCGGAACCTTCCGCAACCCTGGTGGGTTGTCAATAACAGAAGGGTACGAAGAAGGTCGGATCGCCAATGTAGATTCTTGGGCAATCCAGCGCGGACCGTAGCAGAATGCGATCTGCGAAACAAGGGAATTCAGAAATCGGAAAAACGGCCGAAATAAGAGTCTAGGGGGGAGCGAGGGCCCTTCGATGGCTCCCCCGGTCGGCAGAACGGCCAAGATTCGCCGGGATTCTCAGAAAACGTCAATTCCGCGTTCTTCGGCTATGATAAGATTCAACTTGCATTACGGGACGAAATGTGGTAAAAATGTATGTGTGATGCGGCTCCGGCTCTCTGATTCTCCTGTACGGAGAGTGTCGGCGTAGCAGCGTAATGATAATATCGTATGCATCCTTGCTCGAGAATGAATGCGGAGGAGGATCGAAAGGGGGTGACGAGGGAGTCTCACTGAGGCTGTTCGCTGTTAGCGTTATTGCATATTGAGAGGAGGTAGATCCATGCGTCGTTTGCTGTTGACGATTACCCTTGTAGCGTTTGCCTCGCTGTTCATTGCGGGGACTTCGATCGCCCGCGTGCCCGATCCTTCAAAGTGCACTGTGAGTGATGACATGATCAATACCTGTCCGTACGTCCACGACGCGGCGACGGCAGCCGGCTCGGAGAGGTACGTAGACCTCACGGTGACAGTCCTCAACGAGAACTATGATCCAGTCGAGGGCGTCCCGGCGGGGGATTTCAGCTTTGACGTGCAGCCGCATTCGGCCTATCCGGGCCTCGGCGGCGGTCCCACCGGAGACTGCGCCGACTGCGAGGGCCACTATCTGGTCTACACTATTGATGCCGCAACCAACATCGATGGCGAAATGACCATCCGTGTGGACTTGGGCATCGATTGTGCTCCGTCGATGTGTTGTCCCGTGGAAGTCTGGGTGATTCTCCCTCAGGGAACCATTGCCGACCCCGGCGAGGTTGTCCAGAACTCCTTCGACATGGTTGCCAACGGTGATGTGCGCGGTCCGGACTTCGGCGCTTTCTCCACGGCCTACATCAGCGG
>JAGLYR010000041.1 GCA_023132135.1 Candidatus Eiseniibacteriota bacterium
CGCCTTCGCGATTCACTACCAGGACTGCTGTGGCAGACTCAAAGAGCCGGATCCCGCTAACTGCGATCCGTTCACCGATCCCTGCCCGTAGTGGTACGATCCAATTCCGCAATTAAAGAGGGACACCGCTGAAGCGGTGTCCCTCTTTTGCTAGCCAGAATCCTTACCCTTCGACCCTCCTCCTAGACGGTATTGATCACATCAATCAGCTGGCGCAGCCGCCCGGCCTTCCTCTTGTTGTATGGGAAAACGAGCCGCGTCAGATCCGAAAGACCTGGTTCTCGCTCGCCGCGCAGAGGCCCGGTCTGCTCGAAATTTCCCTTCGCCAAGAGATCTCGGAAGTCCAGACGGACTTCCTCCAGGAGGTCGGCCGGAAGCGGACGGTGAAGCCTCAGGACAAACTTCGGACCTACGAAGCGGGAGGAATGATAGTTTGAGTAGAAGGTCTCGATTTCTGCAACCGCCGCCTTGGCGGAATCCACGATTCGAAAGAGACTCAGGTCGTCGGGACTGATGTAGCCCCGCCGGAGGAGTTGACCCTGGATGAAGATGGCCCAGCGCCGCCAGTAGTTTTCCCCCGGGAGATCCAGAAGCACGAGCGGGTGGGGATTGTTCTTCCCTGTCTGCAGGAGCGTGAGCGTCTCGAACCCTTCATCGTGCGTCCCGAATCCCCCCGGCAGCAGGGTGATAGCGCTGGATTCCTTGACGAACACCAGCTTGCGCGTGAAAAAGTACTTGAACATCATCAGTTTCGGATCGTCGGCGATAATGGGATTGGCTTCCTGCTCGAAGGGCAGCATGATGTTGACGCCGAAGCTGTTCTCCCGGCCCGCCCCCTCGTTCCCAGCCCGCATTATTCCCTCGGCCGCTCCTGTGATGACCATGTAGCCTTTCTCAGCCAACATCCGGGCGAAATCCACCGTCAGCGCATAGTAGGGATCGTCCGCTGCTGTCCGGGCCGAACCAAAGATGGTCACCTTCCGATAGTCGCGATAGTCCCGGAACACGCTGAAGGCGTACCGCATCTCCTTCAGCGAGCGGTTGATGAGCTTGAGATCCAGAGTGGGCAGCGGATCCCGGGGAATCCGGATGATGGTCCCCAACATCTCCTTGAGAAGAACCGCGTCCAGCGTGTCTTCTTCCGCCTCAAGGATCTGCCTGACCTCGTCCAGTATGTCATCCACAGAATCGGCCATGCCCGGGACTCCTTCCGCATTCTAAGTTGACACAGGGTACCTGTTGGGCTAATCTTCCGATTGTGCCGAAGTGGTGGAACTGGTAGACGCGCTGCGTTCAGGGCGCAGTGGGGTTCACCCCCGTGGGGGTTCGACTCCCCCCTTCGGCACCATTTTCTTTCTTATCGAGCCCGACTTGTCAACGGATCTTCCTGCCGGTGCCGTAGTTCCCGGGCTTTCCTTGATCCTACTCTGCCAAGTCGGTCCCGTCAACAGCTGCTGTTTCAGGACCTGCGCCCCCTTGTGTGGCATTGCAGGATCCGACCACCAACCGCGCTTGACATGGTGCAAGAATCGCGGTAGCGTGTGACGCGGGTAGATGGGGCAGTGGAGGAGGGGTGTGCACAGCGCGCGTCGGGTCTCAGGATCAATCAAGGATAGCTTCTATGAGTAGTAATAGTCTGAGAGAATTGAGAATAGGGGATCTGACAGCAGCAATTCCCATAATTCAAGGAGGAATGGGAGTTGGAATTTCTCTGTCAGGGCTGGCATCCGCAGTAGCTAACGAGGGTGGCATTGGAGTTATTTCTGCTGCTGTGATTGGCATGCGTGAGGCTGATCTTTTCACGAATTTCCTGGAAGCAAATGTCAGAGCGTTAAGAAGTGAGATCAGAAAAGCGAGAGAATTGACCAAGGGAATCCTTGGTGTCAACATCATGGTGGCAGTATCGAATTTCGCGGACATGGTGAGAACTGCTATTGAGGAAGAAATAGACATTATTTTTTCCGGGGCAGGACTTCCCCTCAACCTTCCCCAGTATCTGGAGGGAACCAGGAAGACGAAGCTGGTTCCCATTGTTTCCTCTGGAAAGGCCGCCGGTATTATTCTTAAAAGATGGCTAACAAGATATGACTACATCCCTGATGCCATAGTCGTAGAGGGACCGATGGCAGGGGGGCATCTCGGGTTCAAACCGGAACAGATCAGCGATCCCAAGCATTCGTTGGAAAAGCTGATTCCGGAAGTGATTAGCGCGATGAGCCTATCCGACGAAAAATCTGCGGAGTCTATTCCGATAATCGCTGCTGGAGGCATATATACAGGAGAAGATATCCACAAATTCTCGCAATTGGGCGCCTCTGGAGTGCAGATGGGAACACGCTTTGTTACCACCCATGAATGCGATGCATCGATGGGATTCAAACAAGCTTATCTTGATGCAAGCAAGGAAGATATTGTGATTATCAAGAGTCCGGTTGGTATGCCGGGAAGAGCGATTAGAAACAGTTTCATTGATGATATTGACAAAGGGGGAAAGAAGCAGTTCAGATGCTCCTATAGGTGTATAAGGACCTGTGATCATAGAAACAGTCCCTATTGCATTGCTCTTGCTCTGATAAATGCCCAAAAGGGTGATCTGAAACGTGGATTTGCATTTGCTGGAGAGAATGCCTACAGAACAAAGGAGATTATTTCTGTTAAAGAGTTGATAGCGTCTTTGCTGGAAGAGTATGAGAATGCGTCAGCTACTGTTTCAGGACCTGCGCCCCATTTTGTGACATCATAGAATCCGACCCCCACAAGACCCACAATTGCCCCCACAATTATTCTGCTCTACGTCTGTTATCGTTGACTCCGTCCCAAGCATATGATAGAATTTGCGGGAAACTTGAGAGATTCGCCTATGAGTAGGTTTCTTGGCTGGTCAGGGGACTGTTGCATAGGCCTTCCAGCCCAACTTGAGAGGAGGGGTATCGGAGCGAGGCAACTGTTCAGTGGTGGTTGAGGTTGGGAGGAACGGAGTCAGTGATGTTTTGTGAGCTAACCAAATCCGGAGGTTGAGACGATGAAGAGGTGCTCTATTGCAACAGCCATCCTCGTGGTGGTGCTTGGCGCGACGGCGTCGTGGGCAGACGTCATCCACGTGCCTGCCGACTACACGACTATCCAGGCCGCACTGAATGCCGCCATCTCGGGCGACATCATCGTGGTAGCCGCAGGCACATACGCTGGGTTCACCGCCGCGACGCCCAGTGTCGAGCTGCGTGGTGCTCAGTACAACATTGATCCGAACGGGGCGCTCTACAGAGGCACCGGTGACGTTGACGAGTCAGTCATAACCAGTACGATCATGATCACCGCCGACTACGTTACCGTAAACGGTTTCAAGACCAGCTACCCTATTAATGTCGGCTATGATCACGCCTGGCATGTGAACATCAGCTACAACATCTCGCAGGATGCTGACGGACACTGGGGCGCCATCCACCTCCACGGAGTGGCGGCAGGGCCGATCTACAACCAGTGTGACTTCGCCTACATAGGGTACAACACGATCAGTGGCACTACGTCTCCTGACTGGCAGGGCGGCGGGATCTGGACCGTCGGCAATGATGATGTCACGATCGAACACAACCACGTCCTCAACAGCAAGTACATGGGCATCATAGCCCTCAACCATGTGGGCGCCAGGAACCACATCCTTCACAACACCGTCACCGGCTCGGGTCACACACCCATTAGATTCTGGGGCGGTTCTGAAGCGGACATCAGCTACAATGTCGTTGATGGCGCTGTTTATGACGGACTCTGGGTCGATCAAGCGGCCGACAACAGCACGGTCAGCTACAACGAGATCTCCAACGTCACGTACGCGGCAGTCGCCCTCCGAACCGGAGCCGCGGGGGTCAATGTCCACAACAACACAATCACGACCAGCGGCACAGGAATCGAAGTGAGGGGAACGAACGTCACTGCGACAGACAACTGTATCCATCACAACCTGGATGGGATCGTCCTGCATGACACAGCGACGGGCGTCTTCCACGACAACGATATCCACGACAACACCTACTGGGGCCTGAACAACAACACCGGTGTTCTGGTCGACGCCGAGAACAACTGGTGGGGCCACTCAACTGGACCCTATCACCCAACCGTGAATCCGAGCGGACTGGGAAACCCTGTGAGCGACGACGTAGACTTCTCCCCGTGGACCACAGGGCCGACGGGTGCTGAGCCCACAACGTGGGGACACATCAAGAGCCTCTTCAACAGGTAGACGGTGCAACACTCGATGGAAAAGGGGCTGAGTTCTCTCAGCCCCTTTTCGCGTACCCTACGTTACACGCCCCCCCCACCCCCTCTTGACATGGTGCAAAAACCGGGGTAGCGTCTAGTGTGGGGAGATGGGGTGGGGCTATGCTGAACAAGATACTCACAGTTGCGCAAATGGGGAATCGAGAGTTGCCATCCAATATTGAGATCAAAGCTATGGTCAGAGAACTGGACCGGTTCAGATTTATTGCGATGCGCATCGCCACAGAACCGTGCCGGACACTTCATCAAGAGGACGTTTTCTTCCGCGTCAGAAAGGGAAGATTCAAGCTGCGAATCTTCTCGGACAGTTCCGGTGAGCTGATACAGTATGAACGTCCAAATGCCCGTGGAGCCAGGCAGTCCGATTACCGGATTTACAGCACCTCCAAGCCGCTGGAGTTGCGGAAATTGCTGGCGGATGCTCTGGGCGAGACCGTTACGGTGAAGAAGAAGAGAGAGGTCTACATGGTAGGGCAGACCAGGATTCATCTGGATGAGGTCGATGAATTGGGGACTTTCGTGGAACTGGAGGTTGTTCTGGATTCTAACCAGACCCCGGAACAAGGGCGGAGTATTGTATCCGAGCTCATGGAGAAGTTGGGTATCCAAGAGTCTGACTTGGTTCCTTGTGCCTATGCGGACCTTCTGCAAGACAAGGCCGAACAAGGGGCTGGAGACCGATTGTGCCTTCGCAGCAGCAGCTCAACCCCGCCGCCAGGCCAGAAAGAAAGGACAGACTATGAATCCGCTGACGAGCTGGATTGCCTACTGGAATCGGAAAGTCAGGAAGTTCACGATCTTTGACGTGAAACTCGTACAAGGCGCAGCAATGGCCTTTGCCCTGATCATCGCTAAGTTGTTTCCACAGATCATGAGTTTGAGCATTTGGTGGTTCGTTGCGTTTCTGGTTATTTGCTTCTTGCGCCCCGCTTCTGTTATCTGGGCAAAGGATGACGAGACAGGCCAACAGGGAGTCGCCTGACGGCGTCGGCACATGCCCCGCCGCCCTTCGCCCGCGGCTGATACGCGAGTCGCTAGATTGACACCAAACGTACTGAATGGAGGATGACTGATGGCTGATCGTAGAATCAAGCCTCCGCCTCGGTGGTTTTTCTCGATTCTGGGTGTAGGGGCTTTCGTAGCCTGCGGGATCTACCTGGGGATGATTCGAGTAGAGGGTGTTTCAACAGGGCATGCTATCCGTGCCGTCGGGTTTGGCGTATTGGGTCTCCTGATGCTGTGGGGAATGCTCGGCAAGCGACAAGATATTCACTAGTTTTCCACCGACATGATCCAGAGCTTCTGAAATGGTGGAACTGGAAGGAGAAAGCGATATGGCCGAGCACACGCCCGAGCACACGATAGAAAGCTGGGAAGGAAGTACGTTCAAGGCCGCGGCCATAGGCCCTTTCAAGAACCTGGACAAGTATTCGTATGCGCTGCCCGGCTCGTCGATAACTGTCAGCGGAAAGCTCTTTCTGAATGAACTGCTGGGATTGACCGGCAGCGAGATCTCTTTCAATAAGCTACCGCCAAAGCAATCCATGCCCTTCTACCACAAGCATCACAAGAACGAAGAGGTGTATATCTTCCTGTCAGGTGAAGGGGACTTCCAGATAGATGATGAAGTTTTTCCGGTAAAAGAAGGAACCGTCGTGCGTGTCCACCCCGACGGAGAGCGGACCTGGAGGAATGTATCAAATTCCAATGATCTGACCTATATCGTGATACAGGCCCCCGCGGGACAGATCGAAGCCACGAAAACGAACGATGGTGTTGCTCTCAAGAAGAGTGTCAGTTGGGTCAATACCGTGGTTTAGCACTTGACATTCCATCCTGGGATGCATACCCTTTTCTCAGGTAGCGCGCGGGCTCATTGACCCATGGCCGTGCCGAGGGAAACAAGATGGCAATACGCAAGATGTGCAAATCGAAGATCCACCGGGTCACCGTGACCGAATGCGACCTCGACTACGAGGGGAGTATCACGATAGACGCCGAGCTGCTGGAAGCGGCCGACATCCTGCCGTACGAGCAGATCATGGTGGCAAATATAAACAACGGTCAACGATTCGAGACCTACGCAATTGAAGGCCCTCGCGGCTCCGGGGTCATCTGCGTCAACGGAGCCGCCGCCCGACTGGCTGCCAAGGGCGATCTCGTGATTGTGATTTCTTCGACGTACCTTGACGAGAAGGATTGCCTTGACTATCGTCCGAAGGTTGTGAACGTAGACGCGAAAAATCGGCCGCGCCAGGTGGCGGAGAAGAGATAGAGAAATCCAGAGATTGATCGTGAAGGGCAGGCCGACGGCCTGCCCTTCTTTTTTGGGGAAAGTCCTCTCGTCCTGTGAGTGGATGGGTGGTCGAGACGGTACAGGCCGTTCATGTTTTATGTACCGGAGCGTGCACTGGATTCAGGTCGGCCCGCCTTGGACTGGGGATTCCCGAACCCTCCGGACCTCCGCTATCATTCACAGATTCAATCCATTGCAGCCCCCAACCCAAGTCTCTTCGATTCCCGGACATGATTGGCATGGCCCTTGCGCATACAACCCGGGCGGCGCCACAGTCCAGTTCGTAACGCAAACAGCCGATGAATCTCAAGCGGCAGACCGGGCGAGAGCCCACCACAGAGGAGGACATCATGAGACGGATCCCGTTCACCCTGTTGATCGCCATCGTGGCCGTGGCTCTGGTAACCCCCGGCTGCGACTTACTCACAGGCTCCGACGAGTCGAACTCGGACGAGCCCTTGCCCGTGGCGCCATCGGAGCTGAACCTCACCTTCGGCGGGTACGAACCCGAGAACGAGGACGCGGGATTCGGCGACCCAACCATTCTGGCGGAGTTCACCGACGATGCCGAGCAGTTCGTCGATGATGAGATAGCGCAGGACCCCGAGGTCCTGGCTATGGAGAACATGCCCGAGACGGATGTCTACTTCCTCCGCATCACCTGGGGTCATCTGGAGCGGGAAGGCAGTTCGGAGATGGACTGGAGCGGATCCGCCAGCGTGATCAACGGCGCCATAGTAGTCCGCAAGACTATTCTCTTCGACGCGGGCGACTACATCCATCGCCCGCGGGAAGACCGCCGCACGCTGGAGTGGACATCCTACACCTACGATCACCTGGACGGACTATCACTCATCGTGTTTGATCCGCCTTCGATTCTCACCGACGACGCCGTCCTGAACCAGTTCTCCTTTGAGACGGGTCCCTACTCCCACACCTTCGACATCTACGAACTGGCGAACCTGGACACTGTGATCACCGTGGACAACGACGGGAACGCTATCCACTTTACCAGTGTGAAGCGCGAACCCGGCCTCTGCAAGATCGGGTTCATGAGGGGCGAGTGGTTTCGCAGGGGCATAGACTGGGGAGAATTCCGCGGTGGGTGGATTGGTGAAGATGAGGAGCTCCGCGGTCACATCCACGGAATCTGGGGCTACGACGCGGACGGTCGGAACGTTCTCTTCGGCAAATACGTCGACATCGATGGGAACTTCATGGGCCTCCTCCGGGGAACATTCGGACGGCACCCCACCACGAGCCGGACGGACGGCGTGGGGTGGTTCCGGGGCCACTGGTTCGACAAGGACCACGAAGTCCAGGGCGCCTTCGCCGGCCGGTGGAAAGAACCTCGGGGCCGCGGTAACAACGGCTACTTCCGGGGTATCTGGGGAAGAGACTGTCCCTATCTCGAAGCGGATCTTGCCCAACGCTAGTTGAATGGGCCGGGGAGTGGAAGCAGCTCCCCATGTTGTGTGCACAGGGCTAGGGGCGACCTCCAGGTCGCCCCTAGCCTGGATTATGCATGGACCCCGCGCCGGGGTTCATGCATAATCCAGGCAGAGCAGTGGAGAGTAGAAAGCAGATAGTGGAGCCCGGAGACAGGAGCTTATAGCGCCGGGCCGCAGAATCCGTGCATAATGCGGGCCAGCACAAGGTTGCCATGATTCAATCCTCTGACCGAACTCTCTACCACTTCCTGGTCTTCATCCTCCTCGCTATCGTCGCCGTTGCTACCAGCAACGTGTGGCTCTACCGTGAGTTCGCTGCGCGGCTGGATCATTCTCTCGGCGAGCATCTCCAATCGACGGCTGAGGCAGCGTCTCGCCTCATCGATGCCGAGATCCTTCTCGACACTGCCGGCGATTCCACCACGATCAATCTGGACTATGTTGACCTCCTTCTGGCGGACCGTCTGCAGGAATTCGCGGAGAGTTTCGGGATTGACGAAATCCTGCTGCTCGACGACAGCTTCCGCCTGGTCTACGACAGCGGCGAGACGTACCTTGTGGGCGATCCCTATCCCTACCTGGAACCGGATACCGAAGCCATCCGGTTGGCGATCGAAGAGGGTCGATCGTACTCCCCCACCACGAAGGTCGGACGAGCCTATCTGAAGCGCGGGTTCGCCCCGGTACTGAATCCATCGGGAGGCTGGACGGCGCTTCTGGTCCTGGAGGCGGACGTTGACTTCTTTGAACTGCTGGGAACATGGAAGCGGACGCTGACCTCCATGACAATCGGGATCGCCGTGATCCTGGCTCTTCTCGCCCTGCTGTTCCTGCGACTCTGGAGCTCAGGCGATCGAGCCCGGCGGCTCCTCATCCGGCAGGACAAGCTGGCGACCCTTGGCCGGATGGTCTCCCAGGTCGCCCACGAGATCAGGAATCCCCTCGGCATCATCCGGATCTCGGCACAGCGTCTCCGGCGGGCCACGCACGACCCCCGGCACGAGGAGATGATCGACTACATCCTGACCGAAGCAGACCGCCTGGACCACACGGTGGAGCGCTATCTCGACTACGCCAAGGGACAGCCCGTCAGACGGGAAGGTGTTTCGACCCGGAAGTTCCTCCGCGAAGTCGTGGCGGAATTTCAGCGTTCAGAGCCTGGCGAGATCGAACTCCGCACGAGAGCCGCGGGCCCGGACACCGTTTGGGTCGACCGCGCCCGCTTCAAACAGCTACTGTACAATCTCATCCAGAACTCCGTGAAGGCCGGCGCCCGGCGTGTTACCATCGGCGCGGATCCGGATTTTTCATCGAGGAGACCAGCGGTTCGCTGGACCGTTGAGGACGATGGGGCGGGCATTGCACCGCGCCAGCGAAAGCGCGTGTTCGAGCCTTTCTACACCACTCGCCCCGACGGCAGCGGTCTCGGTCTTTCGATTGTCCAGCAAATTGCCGAGGAACATGGGGGAACAGTGTCGATTCAATCTCGCGACAGGGGCGGAACCGTCGTGACGGTCGTGATTCCCGCTGGAGACGCGGAGAAAACCTGACGCGAGAACCGAGAGCCGAGAGGCGAGAGCCGAAAGCTGAAAACCGAAAGCTGAAAACCGAAAGCCGAAAACCGAAAGCCGAAAACCGAAAGCCGAAAGCCGAAAACCGAGAGCCGAAAACCGAAAGCCGAAAACCGAAAGCCGAAAACCGAAAGCCGAAAACCGAGATTTGATCCAGCAGACGAAAGGTCGAAGTGAATGGCCAGAATCCTGATCATTGACGACGAGGAAAAAATGTGCCGTCTCGTGGCGGGCGAGCTGGACGAGCTGGGGCACGAAGTGCGCTGGACCGTCCGCAGCCGGGAGGCGATGGGGATCCTCGAGAACTCAGAGTACGACGTCGTAATCACGGACTTGCGGATGGATCCTCCTGATGGACTTGAGATTCTCAGGTTCGTGAAGGACCGGGCCCCCACCACCGAGGTCGTGCTGATGACGGCGTACGCATCGGCCCAGACAGCGGTCGAAGCCATGAAGTCCGGCGCCTATGACTACCTCGTCAAACCTTTCGACATCGACGAGCTCACCCTCATGGTGGGAAAAATCGTAGAGAAACAGGACCTGAAGCTGGAGAACGTGCAGCTCAAGGAAGCCATGGCCGGGGGACCAGCAACGCTGGTCGGGGAATCGGAGGGCTTTCAGCGAGTGCGGGATCTCATCGACAAGGTGGCAATCGAGGAGACCCCCGTGTTCATCACGGGCGAGAGCGGCGTGGGCAAGGAGCTCGTTGCTCGCCAGATCCACGCGCAGAGTCCGCGGGCCGGGCAGCCCTTCATCGCAGTCAACTGTTCCGCGTTCCCGGAAACTCTCCTCGAGAGCGAGATTTTCGGCTACGAGCGCGGGGCGTTCACCGGCGCGGGCAAGAAGAGACTGGGCTGGTTCGAAATTGCGGGAGCGGGCACCCTCTTCCTGGACGAGGTCGCCGACATCAGCCCCTCGGTCCAGGTGAAGCTCCTCCGCGTGCTTCAGGACCGCACGTTCACGCGCCTGGGGAGCAACCAGCCGATCTCTCTTCAGGCGCGCATTCTCTCGGCCACCAACCGGGATGTAAGAGAAGCAATTGACGAGAACCGGCTTCGCGAAGACTTCTTCTACCGGTTGAGCGTCTTCCCCATTCATGTGCCTCCACTGCGCGAAAGGCCGGACGACATTCCACCTCTGGTGAAGCACTTCCTCAAGAAAAGGGGCAAGGGCGCGTCGGTGGAACCCGACGCCATGCATCAACTCCAGCGCCACTCGTGGCCGGGCAACGTGCGGGAGTTGGAGAATGCTGTGGAGCGAGCGGCCATCCTCTCCGGGGGGAAACCCATCACCGTTCGCGATCTGTCCTTCGGCGCCATTGCGGGGGACGCGCATGGGGCGGAGTCCATGAGGCAAATTCCCCCGGAAGGACTCAATATTGAAGACCTGGAGGCGGACCTTATCCGGTCTGCCCTCCACCAGACGGGCGGCAACAAGGCTGAAGCAGCAAGGTTGCTGGGAATGACGCGCCGGCGTTTGTACTCGAGGATGTCGAAGCATGGAATTCAGTGATTGCCGGCTCCTGTCCCACACGGTACGAGTAACCGTACCGCGCGGTTCAGATGAGCGGTGGGGAACCTTTGCAGACCGGCCCGCATCGGCGGCTACGTCTTTAACTTCTTGCTCCGTAGTCTGATACACGCGCGTTGATTCTGTTTTGATTTGCCCGCGCCTGGCCCGGATCCTGCGGTATCCGTATGCAGGAAAGGAGAACCGTGAAGATGATCGCCCATCACATACGCTGCAAGGTTGCCAGGTCGATACTTCTGACGGTCGCTCTGGCCTGCCTGATGCTGACGCTCGCAGCGAGTGAGGTTGGCGCCCAGCTGCGGAGTGATGAAGAACTGGCCAGGCGGCAGCTGGCCCAGGCCGAAGAGGCCTACCGGCGCCTGCTGGAGGAGCTTTCCGTCCCCACGCCCGGAAGCGCTGCGACCGACCGACAATTGAACCAGGCGATTCTCCAGGTCCGGCAGCTGCTGGACAAGTCGCAGGAGCTCCTGCACGCAGGAAACCACAGATTGTCCTACAAGCTCTCCCGCGAAGCCCTGGAGCTGATCCTCAAGATCGCCAAGGAATTGCGTCGCTTGTCCGTGAGACTCCGGCTCACGGATCGATTCATCGAACAAAGCCGGGAGGCCCTGGAACTCCTTCGACAACGTGCGCGTCTGGAGCCGATGAACGAGAAAACCGAGCGCATGCTGGATCTGGCCGTTGACACCTTTCACCGGGCTCTCGCTGCGCGGGATCGGGGCGAGCTCCTGCTGTCCTTCAAACTGATCGAGCAGACGGGAGACCTCGTCAAGAAGATCGCCAAGAGCCTCGGCGGACCCGCCATTTCGCAGGAAAGACTCTTCCGCGACCTGGAGCGGACCGACGAAATACTGGACGACATCTCATCGGTCTTGGGCGAGACGGACCGACCCGGGGTCGGAACCGTCGTGGACCGAGCCCGCGCTGTCCAGGGGCAGGCTCAGGTTCAATACGAAGACGGGAACCTGGATTTCGCCCGGCGGCTGACCCTCCGGGCCCGAAGCCTCGCTCGCCTGGGCCTCCGCCTGGCTGACCGGGCGCCGGCCACCGAGACTGAAAGGGTTCTGACTCACACGGATGACCTGATCGAGAGGTATGCGGAGAGGATTCGCGCCGGCGGAAATGCCCAGGCCATCACGTTGTTGGAAGACGCCGTGGCTCTCCAGGGAGAAGCATGGGATTCGTTTCATGATGACCAGATCGACGTGGCCTTGACAAGAACCCGGGCCGCCGCCAAACTTGTCAACGCGGCCGGCAAGAAAACCCTTGGTGCGGACGCTGATCTCTAGCCGGCCCCCGCGTCGATGCAGGTAGAATCTATGCGCTCCCTTCCTCCAGCTCTTCTCCCCGGCTGCATTGCCTTCGTGGCCGCGATAACTCTCACGCACATCCCCGCTCTCGCCCGGCCCGCGGGCTGGTCGAGAGAAATCCGGCTCGGGTACGATCGCCTTTCCCACGACTACCGGCTTATCGATCAGGACACAACCAACACCTTCAGCGAGGGCAATGTGCGGTTGAGAGTGGCCTACCGTCCTTCCTCGCTCAGCGGCGGAGAACCGGAGGGCAAGGCGGCGTTTTTTCTGGGAAAGGACTACTGGCAGGCGGACCTCGAGGTGGAGCAGGGGTTCAGCACACGCGCGTCGTGGTCCTGGCGCGGGGAGGTGAGCGGCAGGCAGTACCTGTCTTCTTCCGACCTTTCCTTTTCGAACGATCACATCCAGGGCGAGGCGCGGGTGCGCTACCGGCGGGCCCTCATACCATCGATGGAGATCCAGATCTCCGATCGGGTCCACGCCATTGCCTATTCCGAGCGGACCGGCTATCTCTATGACAGCTACCTCAACGATGCCCGGCTCTCTTGCAGAATTGGAGAGATCCTGTCAAATTCCCTGGACCTGGATCTGACCCACAAGAACCTGGCGGTCCCGGATTCTTCCTTCATCGGTTACACATCGAATGAGTTCACCGTGCAGTATTTCGGAATGTCCAGCCTCACAATGATGGTCACCGCGCGCAGCACCGTGGACTGGCGCCGGTATCCGAGCGGCAGTCCGCGCAGCAACTTCTTCCGGACCGACAGTGATTTCTATGTGGATCGAGCCATGACAGACCGGATCGGCGTGGAGGCAGTCGCGCAGCTCAGGGCCGAGTGGTACGAAACCGTGGATCCCATCTATCTCAATTCACAGACGTATGCTTTCCAGATTGGTCCCAGCGTGCAGATCAGCGACCGGTGGGAGCTGAAGCTTCTTCCCGGCGTGGAAATCTACAACATATCGGACTTCGAGGATCCCTCGGCGACGCCCGCCGAGGATTGGATCTACATCCAGGAGAGCTACCGGGAGTACATCATCGAGATCGCATCCGACTACATGTGGCTGCCTGGATTCTGGGGCGATCTGTCTGCGCGGATCGGACACCGGAACTACGAGTTCTCCGACGGAGTTCTGGACTCTGACTACTGGTACCTGGATCTGAGCTTCCTGGCCGATATCCAACTGTGGGACGGCGTCCATGTCAACTTCGCCGGCCTCTTCTCGCCGGAAAAACACCGGGACCCGGAGGACAACACGGCGATGAATGTGCTGAGTGCGTGGATAGGATACCGATTCTAACAGCCTTGCCTATTTCATCCTCACTGCTTTCTCAATTCCCGATTCCGCCTCCTCATCCCCACTGGTCGCCGTGATCCGATACAGGTACACACCGTTGGCGATGTCGTCACCGTCTTCATCATGCCCGTCCCACGGCACCGAGTTGAAATCCACGGCACCGGGATGATAGAGGGTTCGGATTCTGTGGCCGGCAACGGTAAAGATGCGGATTCTCACGTCGGCCGTTCGTGTGAGGACGAAGGTGAAATCGGTCCCCTCCTGGAAGGGGCTCGGGTAGGCCACCACGGATTGGATCCTCAAGCGATCGTCCAGAAAGAAGGAAATCATCTCCTTCTCCAACGACCCGATCTGGAAAACGAGATGGTACAGCCCGGGATCGAGGCCACTGACGGAGAAGGCGATCCGCCACCGTGTCCCGTTGTCGTTCAGGATTTCCGTGTCCGCCGCAATGATTTCGGTTCCCCGCGGACCCGCCAGCTTCACCGTCAGATCTCCCTCGGCCACCGCCAGCGGGAAGAGAACTTCCGTCTCCAGGTCCGCACCCGGCGGCACAGCGCTCCCATTCACGATCAGCTGCCCGTCAGACCATGCCTGGAACGCAAATCCCACCTTCAGAACAAAGGAGACGGGACGGTCATTCCGGTCCGCGGCGTCAAAGAGAATATCGTACTCAGCGAACTCGATCTCGTGGGGGTAGGTAATGTAGAGAACCCGGCCGCCGGTGACGGTCGTGTCCCGATCCACTTGGTAATCCTGACCGGCCACCAGCGTGGCGAGATCGTCCCCTCTCCGGATCCTCACCAGAATGGACGTGCTGTCTATGGCCACCTCGTCTCCAACGCGCACGCGAATGGCGACAACCGAGCTGTCACCGGCGGAGATTACTCCCCCGTTCTCGGCCGGAATGCCATCTACAGTGACAGACATGGTTGGCGGAAGCGCGTCCATCCGGAGCGCGGGATCCCCAAGCAACACATACCGGTCCAGGAACTCCGTCCCATACGTATAGATAGCCGCCAGCCGGGCAATGGCGACGGCCTGAACCTCTCCCAGGAGCCACCGGGCGTGGGCAGCGCCGCCTGCATCCGCGTACGTTGGCAGTGTCCCAAAGAACGCGCCGTAGAGTTCCCGTTCGTACTGCGCGTTCGTGTTGGCGGCCTCGAGCGCCGTGCTTCCCAAGGCTGCCACCGCCCCCCTGCCGTCAAGGAACAGCATCTTCTCCAGGAGCGATTCCTGGGTGTTGGGGTCCTCTTCATCATACTGATCAAAGTCGGCGAAGTGGCATCCGAATCCATGGACCACGTACGGCTTGCCCTGATTCGCGGAGAAATCCCGAAGATCCTCCCGCACCGTAGCTCCGAGGAATCGCTTTCGGTCAAGGATCACGAACTCATCGAATACCGTCGATCGGTTCCCGTGTCCCTGGAAGGTGAACAGAAGAACCCCGTCGTTCAAGGCATCGAACAGCAATGGGGTCACCTTGGAGAACACCGAGTCCCGAATGCAATTCTGGGGAACGCTGATCGAGCTGTCGAAGCAGGACGCGTGGTAGCCATCGTCAAAGGTGTAACCGGTGTACGAGCTGAGGAGGATTTCTATCGCGTCCATGGGAGATCCCGGGCTGTTCCTGGCCAGCTCCGCCGCATCACCCGAAGCGGTCTCGAACTGGAGCTCGCTGGTTCTCAGACACCGGTAAGACACGCCGGAACACTGGTCGTCACCCAACAGACATACGCGGCCCCGCCAGGTGTCCTCAGGGGAGAACTCCTCATACGAGAGAATCTTGCTGAGAACCGCATCCAGATCGGCTTCCGACCCCACCGGAAGGCGGCCCAGGAAAATGTCCAGGAGCAAGGACTCATCGTCGAATCGGACAAACCAGTTATCCACCGCCGCCAGTTCGTCGTGGGCGATACTGCTTATGGAAGGCACGTAGTCGGGACCGCTGGTTGCCAGGATCCCGCGATGATCCTCGCTGCCATCGCCCACAAGCAGTGCGAATTGGGGTTTCACCGTCCAGTGATCAAAGCCCCACTTAAGGTAGCGCTTGATGGCAACGGGATCCTTCATCCCGCCGCTGAACTCATCGTACACATCCATGATGGAGGCGACCTGAACCTGGTATCCCTGCGACTGCCGGTAGTCCGCCAGGGCCTGGATCCCATCCGCAAACAGAGGATGGGTGATGATGATGTAGTCCCCCTCCGAATCGTGAAGAGTGGAGGACTCGTCCATCTGGATCTGATCCGCCGGCAGCCGCTTCGCCGCATCTCCCGCCAGTGCAACCCAGTGACCCGCAGCCCCCACACTGTCGGGCCCCACGCTGTCGGCGAACGCCAGCCGGTAGTCGCCACCTGTTTCTTCCACGGCGCCCGGAGGTAGAACCACCCACTTCTCTTCACCGGGCGTGCTCACATCGAAGAGAAGGATGGCATCATCGGTGAAGTTCTCGATAGCCAGGGCGACCGCTCCGCAGTGCTCTCCCGAGTTGAACACAAGGTAGTCGTCCCCGGCTTCGAGCCGCCGGTCGTAGGAAACCTCTACCCAGTCCAGGTACACTCCAGTCCGCTGGGACGTACCGGAACTCGTGACGCGATAGCCCTCGTAGGAAAAGTGATTCCTGCCCTCGGTCATCGCATCCGCGGGGAGAAGATCCCCCGAGTCGAAAACGTACTCGGAGAAATCGAAGAAGGAAAACTCGTCCAGCTCCTCCACGCCGCCCACTCCGCTGAAGATCTTCGGAGTCACAAAATGCGTTCCGCTTGCCCCACCAGTAAAGCGGGCGCGGACACGGGGCACAGAGATCGGGTCCTGGCCATAGATCGCGATCTCCACCTGGGCATCATGCAGGTTCCACCAGGTCCAGAACCATTGCTCGGCATCTCTCTCCGGCGGGACTCCATCGTAATCGGGTCCGATGGGCTCGTTCTCGTACTCCCGATCCTCTTCGAAGTGAAGGACCTCGGGAAACGTGGTCAGAGTACCCGCCACAGCGCCGGTCCACGTGGCGGTCGTGTCCATTCGAGCACCGCCGGCTGCACCTCTTCCAAACCAGTAGATATTGTCGGTTGTGTACCGATCCTCGTAGCCATGCACGACGTAGGCATCCCGAAAACCCAGACCCCAGAAATAGAAACGGTCGCCGGGACCGAAGTTGCCGTCTTCGTCCTCGTCCACCAGGTGGATGCGGATGGGGGTTTCTTCCCAGGGTGTCCCACTGCTCTCCGAATAGACCTTCTGGTAGACTGCCAACTCTTCGAGGGGGAACGGGGCGGTGAGTCCACCCAGATCCTCGTATTGGATCTCGTGGAGACCCGTCTCAGCCACGATCAGCTTGAATTCATCCTGGCGATCGGGAGCATCTTTGTGACCAGCGGGAGCCAACGGGCTTCTCCGCCAGCTCCCGGCAGTCTCATCGTTCACGACAGCGCGACGATACACATCTTCCCACGCGGGTTCACAGGGAGGCGCCTGAAGTCCCTTCAGATCAGCCCCCTCCTCCCAGAACACTTCGAAGGTCACCCGGCGAGCCCACTGCCCCCGCCCTCCGGGACTCCACTGGAAGGGATAGACGGCGACCTGCAGAACCCGCTGGAAGCGAAGCGTTCCATCCCATCCCTTCCCGGCCCAAACGCCGGGGTAGGATTCACCCCCTCCGTAGATCGAGTCGTCGGGCTCAAAGACCGGGAGGAGACGATCTATCTCGCCCCGCAGAATTTCCTGCCCTGGCGCCGGGAGAATCCACAGCCCGGGCACCTCCCCCCCCACCTCGACGTCGATCACCCGGATCCCGGGCTCCACCCCAAAGGGAATTCCCACCAGCATTCCCCGAACCGGCACCTGGGGATGGCCGGCTTCGGCGAGGGGCACGCATCCATCCATCTCAACGCGATGGAAAACCGCGCCGTCGAGATTGACCTCGCTGATCTCGGGCGCACTGAACTCCGCCGACAGAACTACCCGGTCCCCGCCCGAGCTGACGACATCCGCTTGTGACGGAAGCGCAAGAACCGTCCCGGGAATCAGGAATACTGCAAGTGGTAGTAGAAGAACAGAACCAAATAAGCGACGCATCGGGCCTCCTCCGATACCGGTTAAGGAACCCGCTTCCACAGCCGAACCGATTATACGAAAGCTCTCCTTGAGCGCAAGGATGCCTTTCCGGCTCCTCTACATGTTTGACACGCTTTCGTGGGTCATGTTCCGGAACTTTCTGGCTCTTCGGATCGTATACTTGTTGGAGTTGACGGTACGCGCATTATCGGTTATACTATTAAGGGTGCGAGGTGGCGGATCGGGTAACGGTTCCACAACCCCTAGAGGTGCCGAGCCATGCGTATTCAATGGTTTGTTCCCGCTCTTCTGCTGATTCTGGCAGCCTCCCCGGCGTTCGGCCTCACCGTGGCCGACGTCGTGGAGATGACCCGCGCCGGTTTGGGTGACGAGGTCATCATCAATCAGATTCGGGCTACTCACTCCCGGTTCGATCTGACGGTGGACGAGATCGTCGCGCTCCACGGCGTGGGAATCACCGACCCCGTGCTCTCCTACATGATTACCACCGCGTTCGGTTACGACACGGCCTCCGACGGCTCGTACGGGGATGACTACAGCGCCTCCTATGACGATGACTACGGCACGCTGTACACGGTCATCCAGGAAGAACCGGAACCGGAGATTCGTACCTATGTCCACCTGGGTCTCGGCTACTATCACTATCCCTGGAGCAGTGTGTGGTGGGACTACTGGTGGCCGGACTGGGACTACTACTGGTATGCGGGCACCTACTGCCGGCCCTATTGGTCCTGGCGGTACCGCCCCTGGTGCCACACAACCTACTGCTGGAACTACTACGGGTGTGGTCCCTCCTACTCCGGGTGGGGCTGGGATGACTGCGACCGTTACTGCAACGTGAATCGCGGCAGGGACCGGGTGCGGTGGAAGTCTTCCACGCCGGCTCTTGCCGTCACACTTGCCGGCTCGCGCATGCGGACCAAGGCTATCAAGGATGCCGACAAGGGACGGATCCAATCGCCGCTGGCCCAGCTGGAACCCCAGCGAACAAAAACCTCGAAGTACCGGAGTCCCGTTCTGACCCAGAAGGGGAGCCGGGACGCCAAGAGTGTGCGGCAGTACGGCGCGCTGCCGTCGAAGTCAACTAATCGCCTTGCGCAGGTTCATTCCAACAAGACCCGGATCGTCAATGCCCGGCAGTCGTCGGCCTTGCGCGCGGATCTCTCGAAAAAGAGGGTCTCCCGCTCCGGGACGACCATCAGCAACAGCAAGCGTATCCGGGCCGGCGATCGGGAAGCACCATCGGTCCGGTCGACCAAGAGACGCACAGGCGACTCCCGGAGCCCGGCCAGCATCCGCAGCAACAAGAGCAAGACCTCTCCATCCTCGAGCAAAGCATCGCGGCCGAGCTACCGATCCGGTTCGAGCTCAGGCAAGTCTTCACCGGCCCGAGCAAGCCGATCGAGTTCGAAGTCCAGCGGGTCGTCGGGGTCGAAGGGATCGAGCAAGTCGAAGAAGAAGTAGGCTAAAACAAGTCCCTAGTGCGTAGTCCCTAGTCCTCGGAACAGAACAAAGGGCGACCCGGTGGGTCGCCCTTTTTCCCTGCA
>JAGLYR010000042.1 GCA_023132135.1 Candidatus Eiseniibacteriota bacterium
ATTATCGGTATTCTTGCGGCGATCGCGATTCCGAACTTCATCAGCATGCAGGACAGAGCCAAAGAGGCGAGCGTGAAGGCGAACATGCACACGTTCCAGCTGGCCTCTGAGGACTACTCGGTCCAGAACGACGGCAGCTATGCAACCACGGCTGCGCTCGCAGCTGCGCTGCTGCCATCCGATTTCAAGAACCCGTTCACGGGCGCTTCGGGTGCGGACGCGGCCTGGATGAACGGCGCGGCCAGTGCCCAGGGTATCGTGGGTTACGCCGGGACGGCTGTCAGCTACACCATCAGTGGCTTCGGCCGCACAGCGGCGCTGAGCCTGACGCTGACCAGCGGAGGCTAGCGCACAGACAGATCAATCTGCTGAATACGAGAGCGGGTTCTTTGGCGTACCGAAGAACCTGCTTTTCTTTTCGAGCTTGAATCTGGTGAGAAACGCAGGCTAGATTACACGGTGTCCGGGATAGGTCGAGGTTAGGTCGGCGGACAGTCTTCGTCACTCTGATCAGAGGTTCCGTGGGCGTGACGGTTGGAGAAAAGATTGGCGGGTATCGGATCCTGAGGGCGCTGGCCACCGGCGCGACGGGACCCCTGTATGTCGCCTCCCGGGAACCGGCCCAGGGGCAGGCGATTCTCAAGATCCTCCCGCGCTGCTCTCTGGGAGACGATGCTCTCAGGCGGATTGTCCTTCGTGAAGTGGCAACGGCCGCTGGTCTGAAGCATCCGAATCTCGTGCGGAATCTGGGCGTCGAGGACCACGAAGGCCGGGTCGTGCTGGTCTTTGAGCACCTGGACGCAGAACCTCTGGGAAACCGGATGGCCACGGGGCCCGGCACAGAGGTTCAGGTTCTCGACCTGGCTCTTCAGGTTCTGGATGCGCTGGACGCTTTCCACGAGTACGGTCTCCTGCACTGCGACATCTGTCCCGAGAACATCCTGATGGAACCCGACGGCAAGGCCCGTCTTATTGGTTTGGGGCTCGGGAAGAATGCCGGGAGCTTCCGTCATGCCGGGGGAGCTTCCCAACAGGCTTTCCCCTGTTCTGCCCCGGAGCAACTGGAAGGGGCCCGGTGCACCGGGCGGAGCGACCTGTTTTGCCTGGGTGCTGTTCTGTACGAGTGGCTGACGGGAGAACGTCCCTTTGCCGGGGCGGATGAGGAGTCGTACCGGAGATCTCTTTCGGCGGGATCGCCGGCGCCACCATCACAAAAAACGGTGGGGGTCTCACGGAAAACGGACGCTCTGTTGCTCAAGGCTCTTGAGACCGACCCATCACGCCGGTTCTCAAGCGCTGCGGCCATGCGCGACGCGGTGGCCAGGGTTCGCCGGAGTGTCCTCCCGCAGAAGACCGAAGAGGCAGACGAGCGTGAGCGTCCGGTCTCCAGGGAACCGGGTCTCGCGAGGTGGACTCCGCTCATTGTCGCGGCGGTGGCCTTGGCCGTGGTGGTGCTGGTGTCGTGGTATCTGAGCCGAAGGCAGGCCCCCGGGATTGTGCCGGAGCGGGGCGTAGTGGTAACCCAGATTACAAACTGGCCGGGGGTGGAAACGGATCCCAGCATTTCGCGCGATGGGCGGCGGGTCGCTTTCAGTTCGGACTTCTGCGGCAACCGCGATCTATGGGTCGCCGATCTGGAGACCGGCGACGTTGCTCAGATTACCAGCACAGTGGAATGTGAATGCCACCCTTGCTGGTCTCCGGACGGGACGAGCCTTGCGTACTGCCTGGACGGCGCCTCCGAGGGTATCCGGGTGATTCCCGCCGCTGGCGGAGAATGGCGCGATGTTTCGCCTACCGGATACCGGCCCGACTGGTCTCCCTTGGGGAATGCCATCGCATTTGACGCGAGAACCCGCACGGAGCGCCCGAGAGTCTGGGTGATCACTCCTCAAGGGGAGGTCGTCGGGCAGATGACCCGGGCCGAGGAACCGGCATCTGTGCATCTGCGACCCCGGTGGTCGCCCGACGGGCAGGGCATCATCTACCAACGCATCAGGGATCAAGCCCACGACATCTGGTTTGTTTCTCCGGAGACCCGGATCCAGCGTCCGGTGACCCGTGCGCCCCAGCGGGATTTCGACGGCATCTGGGATCCGACGGGCAAGTGGATCTACTTCTGCTCCGGGATCGGGGACAGCGTTCACATCAACCGGACCATCGCCCGGGGTGGGCGCCGGTTCCGGATGACGCGCGAGGCAGGCTACTACTCGGAACTTTCCATATCGGGCGACGGGCGTCGCATTGTGTTCTCCACGGTAGAGCGGCAGATTCACCTGTGGCGGGTGCGGGTGGGAAGCGGGGAGGCCGAGCGTGTGAAAACGTCTCTGGCCCGAACTGTCTCGCCCGGCGTTTCACCGGACGGCCGCCGGATAGTGGCGAGCTCCGATGCCCTTCGGAGCTGGGATGTGTTCATTGTGGAGGGGGGAACAGCGACCCGGATGACTGCCGGGTCCGGGAACGAGCTTCATCCCCGGTGGGCGCCGGATGGGGGGCGCCTGGCATTTGTGAGCCGGTACAATTTCGAAAGCTCGGATATTGGTGTGGTCTGGCCGGGGGAGGCAGGCACACGGCTGGTTGTCTCGGGCGGAGAGAACACGGATCCCTGCTGGTCGCCCGATGGCCGGTCGTTGGCTTTCGTGAAGGTCCACAGTCCCAGCCGCAAGGATATCTGGACTGTAGATGTGACTTCAGGCTTGGCGCTGCCCATCACGCAGGCGGGGGTGAACATGACGCCCGTGTGGTCGCCCGACGGCTCGAGGATTCTTTTCTATTCCAAGGGGGAAAGTTGGTCGGGACTCTACGTTGTGGCAGCTGGGGGAGGAGTGATCCCTCGCTTCGTGGTCGATGGGCAAGACGGGAGGTGGTCTCCCGATGGAGGGGCCATCGCCTATTCGGCAGGGGATCCGGGCCATGAGGATATCTGGGTGTTTGACCTCAAGAATGTGACCGGCACAAGACTGACGAACCAGGCGGGAGGCTTCCGTTGTCCTGCCTGGTCTCCGGATGGACGCCGCGTTGCTTTCGTGTCCGATTCGTACGGATCGCCCGATCTGTGGTACGTGTCGGCCACCGGCGGTTTGCCCCGGCGGGTGGCGGAAAACACCTGCCTGGATGGGTATCCCGTGTGGTCACCCGATGGGAAATGGTTGTATTTTGCGAAGGAAGAAGAAGTGGGTGGGGATATCTGGATGTACGAGACCTTCTAGCCTGGATTATTCATGAATCCCTGCTGCTCGCTACGGGATTCCTGAATAACCCAGGCTACAATAGCAGTATTCCCCAATCCCAGTCGCCTGTCACCCGTCACCTGTCACTGGGTTGGGGCCGATGGCGTCGCCAGGTACCCATAGGAAATCGGAAATAGGAAATGGGAAATAGGGCGAAGGCCGACACGGTGTCCGTGCTGCTTTTCACTTCTCATCCCAATCCCTTTCATAGTATAGTTTCCCCACTCACAGGGGGATAGTCCGTGAAACTCGGGATCATTGGATTGCCGCTCGCAGGCAAGACGACCATCTTCAATGCTATCACCCAGCTGAAGGCGGAGACTTCCGACTACGGGCCCGGCAAGAGGATGCCGAATATGGGAGCGGTCAAGGTCCCGGATGCTCGCCTCGATCGGCTGGCCGAGATGTTCGCCCCCCGGAAGCCCGTTCACGCCACCCTCGAGTTCCTCGACATCGCGGGCTTGAGCCGTGGCGATTCAACCAGGGGCGATACGGAAGCCCAGCTTCTGGCCAGGATCCGGGAGGCCGATGGGCTCATCCACGTGATTCGGGCTTTTGAGAATGAGAACGTTCTCCATCCCGAAGGTTCCAACAATGTGGCCCGGGACGCGGGAATCGTGGACGACGAACTGATCCTCGCGGATCTGGCCATTATTGAAAAGCGACTGGAAAGAGTCGAATCCGATCTCAAGAAAATAAAGAGCGCCGAGCTGGTGAAGGAACAGGAGATCCTTCGCAGCTGTCAGGTCTCGCTCGAGGAGGAGAAACCTCTTCGGAATGTGGATTTCGACAAGAACGATCTCCGAGTCATCAGCGGGTATTGCTTCCTGACCCAGAAACCCGAACTGTACGTGGTCAACCTTGGAGAGGAACAGAAGGGGAAGGAAGACGAACTGCTGAGTCTGCTCAAGGGTCCCATCGAGAACCGGAAGACCCGCGCGGCGGCTTTTTTCGGAAGGCTGGAAGCCGAGATCGGGGAGCTGGACGAAGAAGATGCAAGGGCATTCCTCGAAGACCTGGGGCTGAGCGAGCCCAGTCTGGAACGGCTCGTCCAGGAAGCATACGCGGTGATGGGCGTTCACACGTTCTTCACCATCGGCGACGACGAGGTGCGGGCCTGGGCAATTCCGATTGCGGCCTGCGCGGTCGACGCTGCCGGCGAAATCCACTCCGACATAGAGCGAGGATTCATTCGGGCGGAAGTCGTGGCCTTCGATGAACTGATGGAGTGTGGGTCCTTGGCCAAGGCAAAGAGCGAAGCGAAATTGAGGTTGGAGGGCAAAGGGTACGAGGTGCAGGACGGGGATGTCATCCAGTTCAGATTCAGTGTGTAGCGGCACTGTTTTCCTTGCAAACGGAGAGTAGATGTCAAACTCTTTGAGTGGACCTGGCTCGCAGAAGCCGTATCCGTTTGTTGTCCGGGCGGTTTTCTATATCTGCCTGGCGGCTCTTGGTGCGGGGGTGATATACCTTGTCGTGCGCCTGCCGAGTCGTAGCGCGGGCGAGGCGGCGCGATCCGAGAGGCTTTGCGAGAGTGCCGAGCTTGCCCTGGCCTCGCCGTATGTTCCCAAACTCGCGGGTTTGGCTTCCGATTCGCTTCTCTACGAACAGGTGTCTCACACCGAGGAGATCAAGGGGACGATTCGCAGACGGGACACGGTGAGCGATCTGCTGCTCCGCCACGGGTTCTCCCACGAACTGGTCCATGCGGTGAACCAGGCGGCCCGCCCGGTCTTTGATCTCAGGAAAATCCGAGCCGGGCAACGCTACGCCCTGGCCTCAGCGGGAACGACCTTCTGCCATTTCACCTATGAGATCGACCCCGAGCACTATCTTCTGGTCGAATCACGGGGTGGGGAATTCCACTCCGAGATCCGCGAGTATCCCTTTCAGATCCGGGCGGATTCTCTCGTAGGAATCATCGCCAGTTCTCTGTTCAAGACCGTTCTGGACCTGGGTGAAGGCCCGGATCTTGCGTTGGAACTCACGGAGGTTTTCGCCTGGGACATCGACTTTTTCCTGGACATTCGCAAAGGGGACAGCTTCAAGATTTTCTTCGAGAGGAAGTGTCTGGGTGACACTACGGTGTGCTACGGCAGGGTCCTGGCAGCGGACTTCAGTGTCCAGGGCAAGTCGCACAAGGCTGTCTACTTCTGTGACGAGACAGGCTACGACGACTACTACACCTTTGAGGGCGGATCCCTGAGAAAGGCCCTTCTGAAGGCGCCGCTCCGGTACACGCGCATCAGCTCGAATTTCAGCTACCGTCGATTCCATCCCGTCCGGCATCGGTACGCTCCACACCTGGGGATTGACTACGCGGCCCCGACAGGAACCCCCGTGCGGGCCACGGGAGACGGAACGATTGCTTTTGCCGGCCGCAAGGGGGACAACGGGAACATGATTCAGATCCGGCACAACGAGACCTACAAGACCTACTACCTCCACCTGTCCAGGTTCGCCAAAGGAATCAGCAAGGGGAAACACGTCAAGCAGGGAGACGTGATAGCATACGTGGGGTCCACAGGTTGCTCGACGGGTCCCCACCTCGACTACCGGATCAAGAAACATGGTAAGTTCATCAATCCTCGCAAGGTAGACCTGCCGGCTGCGGATCCCGTGGCGGACGCGTACCGCCCGCAGTTCGAGACCCTGCGGGACCACTGGGCAGGACGTCTCGCCCGGCTTGGCAGTGAACCGACTGAAGAGATTGCCCTCGGGGGTCCATCAAATCCTTTCAGCTCCTGTTCTCCTGATCGTTGATGGGGTATTGATGAAACGCGCACCGGTCCGCGTTCTGGTCCTTCTGCCTTTTCTGCTTCTCGCCACTGCCGGAGCCCCCGCCGCAGGGGCCCCGAAGGAAGCTCCCAGCGGTTTTCGGGTCGATATCCAGGCTCCGTCCTGTGTCACCTCCGGCACGCCCTTCGACCTTGGTGTGATTGTCACCGATGATCTGGGGCGGCCTGTCCGCTCCTTTGCAGGGCCCATCCGGATTTCCTCCCCCGGTCACAATCTGTTTCTGCTGGATGGGGATGGAACCCGGCGGCCGATTCCCCCGGTCGACCTGGCGGATGGAAAAGCCGTGGTTGAGGATCTGACCTTCACACAATCCGGGATCCGGCGGATCGAAGTACGCTGCCCAGGCGACGGCGAGCACGCGGTGGGAGCGGCCGAGGTGCGCGTTCTTCCGGGTGTGCTTTCCATTCTCCCCCCGATCCTGGCCATTGCACTGGCTCTCATCTTCCGCCAGGTGGTGATAGCCCTTTTCTGCGGAATCTGGATGGGCGCCAGTTTCCTCCACGGGTTCAACCCGCTGGACGGTTTCCTGAGGACGCTGGATACGTATCTGGTGCAGGCTGTGGGAGACCCATCCCACGCAGCCATCATCCTCTTCAGCCTGACCCTCGGTGGGATGGTGGGCATTCTTGCTCGCTCCGGTGGAATCCGCGGAATCGTGAAGGCCCTGTCCCGGTATGCCCGCACTGCGCGGTCCGCCCAGATTGCCACTTGGGGAATGGGACTGCTCATTTTTTTCGACGACTATGCCAACACCCTGCTGGTGGGAAACACGATGCGGTCGGTGACCGATCGACTGAGGATCTCGCGCGAGAAGCTGTCGTTCATCGTGGATTCCACAGCCGCTCCTGTAACCAGTATCGCTTTCATCTCCACGTGGATCGGCTACGAGCTGGGGCTGATTGCGGACGCTTTCCAATCCATCGGTGTGGAGAAGAATGTCTACCTGGTTTTCATCTCCACCATTCCGTACAGGTTCTACAGCATCCTGCTCCTCGTGTTCGTGTTTCTGGTGGGTTGGACGGGCCGCGACTTCGGGGGAATGCTGGCGGCCGAAAGGCGGGCCCGGGCCACGGGCAAGGTTCAGCGGGACGGCGCGGCTCCGCTGTCCCAGATGGATCTGCAGGAGATGAAGACCCCCGAGAGCGCCCGGTGTGTCTGGTGGAACGGACTGCTGCCGATCCTGACCGTGATCGTGGTCACCGTGGTGGGCCTTTACGTGAGCGGACGCAGCGCGCTGGTCTCTCGGGAAGGCATCGAGGCTCTGAGGGGAGCCGGCCTCCACGAGGTGATCGGTGCGGCCGACTCCTTTGCCGTGCTCATGTGGGCGGCCTTTGCCGGGACGCTGGCAGCCGGGATTCTCTCCACCGCGCAGCGGGTGCTGACCCTGACAGAAGTTGTGGATGCCTGGGTGGTGGGTGTGCGGGCGATGGTTGTGGGCATGATCATCCTCGTGTGTGCGTGGGCCATTGGCAGGGTCTGCATGGATCTCCAGACCGGAGAGTGGGTTTTCCAGGTCACCCGCGATGTTCTCTCGCCTAAGTTCCTGCCCATGCTCTGCTTCCTGTTGGCCGGGGGAGTGGCCTTTGCCACCGGAACGTCCTGGGGCTCCATGGCTATCCTGATGCCACTGGTTGTTCCCCTGGCGTTCCGGTTGAGTGGAGAGCCCGGCATCCAGCTCGGGACCATTGCCGCGGTCCTGGCCGGCTCCACTTTCGGAGACCACTGCTCGCCCATCAGCGACACCACTGTGATGTCGTCTATGGCGTCCGCGGCGGACCACGTGGATCACGTTCGAACACAGGCCCCGTATGCGCTCACGGTGGGGGCGATTGCCTGTCTCGCGGGGTACCTGCCCGCGGGATTCGGGTTTCCTGTGTGGTTATCGTTGCCGGTGGGACTCGTGTTGCTGTGGGTTGTGTTGAGGGTTGTGGGGAAGAGGGTGGAGGAGACGTGAATCGTCAGTCGTGAATCGTGAATCGGGGCGGAAGGAGCGAACCCCATGGATCTCTATCTGGTACGCCATGGCCAGGCAGAATCTCCGGCCGGAGATCCCGAGAGGGGTCTGACGGATCTGGGAATCAAGCAGGCGGATGCGGCCGCCGAGTGGGCGGCGGAAGCGGGCGCGCGGGTCACACAGATCTGGCACAGTGGGAAGAAGCGGGCTGTGGAGACGGCGGAGATCTTCGCCAAGCACCTGCACCCACCCGGAGGCGTGCTCCAGGCGGGCGGTCTTTTGCCCAACGATGACGTCGTGCCGGTGGCGGATCTTGTGGAATCGGAATCGGAGTCCGTCATGATCGTGGGGCATCTGCCGTTTCTGCCGCGCCTGGCCAGCGTTCTGGTTGCCGGTGATCCCGAGCGAGTAGGATTCGGGATGTTCGAAGGCAGCGTCGTCTGCCTGCACCGGCGGGACGGTCGGTGGTATGCAAAGTGGATGGTGAGTCCGAATGAAGTGCTGAGCAAGAGCAGTCCGTAGTCCCTAGTACGTAGTCTAAGGGAAAGGGCATTAGAACAAGTCCCTAGTGCGTAGTCCCTAGTACGTAGTCCAAGGATAAGGGCATCGGAGGGGTTAAAGCCCCCGGAGGGGGCGGCTCAATGTTAGCCCCGGGTGGAACGAAGTGGAACCCGGGGGGACAGAACGACAACGCCCAACCCTTTCTCGCCCTCGCGCCCGTCGTCCCCGCGAACGCGGGGACCCATTTTTCATATGCACGCTGTCCCAGCAACATCAAAATGGATTCCCGCGTTCGCGGGAATGACGCTCGGCTTCGCCCGTTACTCACCCGTCGCTAGGCTGCAATCGCAGAACAACAGATCGAAATACCCCATCCCCGGGTAAAGGACGGGCCGGATGTGCTCCACGCGGATCACCGGGTCCTTGAGGATGCGATCGTCCATCGGGCCGGCCACGATGGTGAAACGGTCGATCCCCAGGGTGCGGAAGCGATCAATGAGTTGGTGGAAGTGTGGGGTGTCCGTCACGCCGAAGATGCGGTGTTCGCTATAGGTGGCGGCCACTTCCAGGGGGAACCACCACACGTTGGTGATGATCTCTCCTGAAACATCCTCCCGGAGGAAGTCCAGCGTTCTGGCGGTCCCTCGCTTCTTGATCTGCAGGGCAGTGATGCTGTGGGTCTGGATGGCGAAGGAGAGGACGAGCACCAGGACCCCGAGGGCCGCCACGGCGCGGTGATGCTTGAGATACCCGGCGGCGCGGCGAATGCCGGCAAGCCCGAGGATGGCTGCGAAAGGAAGTACGGGAAGCAGGTACCGGGGTCCCCAGTGAACGCCCCGCTGGTACTTGACCGGGCTCAGGAGAACGGCCGCAGAGAGGAAGATGAGAACCAGAACGCCGAGGAAGATTTCCCGCCGGGTCCTGTGGTGTTCCCCCGGCAGGATTGCCCCGGTCAGCAGAACGGCAAGTATCGGCGCCGTTGCGAAGAGCCCCCCCGCGAAATAGGTGGAAAAGACACGCTCGTCGAGGCTTCCGAGAACGGCCAGGCACAGGATGGCGTAGACAGCGGTTGCTCCCCAGGTCAGGACCAACCGGTTCTTGTTTCTTCCGAGGATCAGGAACAGCACGAGTCCGGCGATCAGGGGGATCGATACCAGCAGTGTGAGGCCCGCGTTCTGGTGCAGACCGAGAGTCCAGGCGTAGAGGGTCTCGACCCTGTCTCCCAGGTAGCCCAGGACGCCGGTCCCGGTTTCCTGCGGGAGCAGTCCGTATTCGGCTGCGCCCTCGACGCGTTTTCCGAAGGGTTTCCCAAGCACTTGCCACTGAAGAATCCAGAGAGGGAAAACGGTGGCGGCCGCGCCCGCAATGGACCCCGCGACGGATCTCAGCCCCGATCGGGTCACGAGGAGAGTCAGAACTACAGAGGCGGCAAAGAGGTAGCATTCCTCCCGGAACCAGATGGCCGCACCCAGAAGAAGCCCGGCGGCGAGGGATGTCCGGATCGAAATCGCATTTCCGTCCCTCAGAAGGACAACGACGGCGGCCGTTGTGGCCAGGACGGCCAGGTTGTGCTCCCAGAAGGTCACCGCGTAGAAGAACAGAGGAGTAGCCAGGCCCAGAATCGGAATTGCCCACGGCGACCACGTCCCAAGAACAGGTCGGCCCAGGCGGTAGACGAGCCACAGTGCAACCAGCGTTGCCGCAAGCGGCAGCAGGTACAGCCCCATCCAGGAAAACGCCATGTAGAGCGGGGCCGCAAGGATGGGAAAGACCAGCGACACATCCGGGTAGAAGCGTTCCCCAACCCGGGTGGCCATGGGCGGTTTCATTGGGAAAAAATCGCCCGCCGGGTCGATCCTCTCTCCGGGATAGGGGATCGAGACATCCCGGAAGGAGCTCCCGGCCAACCGCTCGACGGTGACGAACTTCAGTCCGCCGTCAATGGTCCAGAAAGCATGCCTCGGGCCGGCAAGGACGACTGCCACGTAGACGGCAGCCAGAGCAACGAGGAAGATGAGAGCGATCCGGGATGGCGTCACTGTTCTCTTTCCTTCAGCTCCTGGACGGCCCTCAGGTTAGCCCGGGCTTCCAGGTGATCCGGGTCCATCCTCAGTATCCACCGAAATTCTCCCTCTGCCTCGTCCAGTTTCCCCAGTTGACCCAGGCAAATCCCCAGGTTGTTGCGGGCCGGGAGGAAACGGGGGCGGAGCCGGATGGCTTTGCGGAAGAAGGGGATAGCTCCCTCATGCTCGGCCAGGCTCAAGTAGGCCAGGCCCAGATTGTAGATCACGGAAGCCTCATCGCTCTTGAGATGGTACGCTTCCTCGAAGGCCGTCCGGGCCCTTTCGAACTGCTTCTGCTCCGCGTACACGAGCCCCAGGTCGTAGTGGTCCTGCCACCGGGCGGTCCCGGCTACTCCCAGGGAGCCGGAGTTGCTGAGGATCAGGAAAGAGATCCCGATGAGGCCGGCGACGGTGGCAGATCGGAAGCAACCGCGCCGGACCTGGCGAGCTGTCTCCAGAATACCCCAGACAGCGAAGGGGATAGCGACCGGAAGCAGCGCCACCCGGAATCGCGCGCATACGAAAAAGAGCAGGATTGCCAGCGCCTGGCAGAACAGAAAGAGATACAACACCAGGTACTTCCTCGGACGGGTGGTGGAGAGCGCCAGGCCGACCGCGGCCAGGGGAATCAGAAGTCCGGTTGGAAATGCGAGACCGCGCTTCCAGAGCAGAGTGTTCAGCACCCGGGAGCGTGCCTTGAAGAAGTAGAGGTCCTTGTTGTTGGGAATCTCGAATCCGTTCAGGAGGAAGTAGATCTTCCGGGCGAAGAGCCCCGTGGCCTGCCATGGCTGTTCTCCGATGAACCGGAGAGCTTTCCCGGTCCAGAAGCTCGATTCCCGGGAGGGTGTCAGGGGACGGCCCGCCTCAGCTTCGGCCATCCTGCGGGTATCATCTTCAAAGGTGCTCCAGTCGCTCTCCGGATCCGTCCAGCCGGGGAGCTGCGCGGATTTGCCGTCGGCCTCGGGGTTGTTTCCCATGTAGAAGTTGACGCCGCCCTGGGAGGCTATCAGCACCGCATCGTTTCCTATGACGGCGTTGCGGATGGTGACCGGGGTGATGATGATCATCGCCCCTGCCAGAAACGCGATCAGGGATCGTCTTCCTTGCGATCGATCCGCGAGGAGCCAGATGAGGACCCCGGTTCCCAGGATCAGAATCTGGGGGCGCGTGAGGGCGGCCAGGCCGAGAATGAGCCCGGGCACAACCCAGCGCCGCAGACTCCTCGATCCGTCGGCCCGCAGGACGAGATAGAGGAAGAGCGCGCCGAGGAAGGTGGCAATCCCTGTGGCCAGGAGCTCGCCGTCGAAGAAAATGAGCGTGGGATAGAGAGCGGCGACGAGTCCGGAGATCAGGGCGGTCCTGCGGTCGAAGACCTGTCTTGCAGCAAGAGAGAGAAGGGCACAGGTTCCTGCTCCCAGGACCAGTTGGACGATCCTGGGTCCCTGGGGATTCTCCCCCAGCACCCGGTACCAGAAGGCGACAAAGTAGGAATAGAGAGGTCCCCGGAAGAAGACATCCTCTCCCCGGAAATCCCCCTTGAGAATGTCGATTGCGGAGCGATGATACCAGGCGGAGTCGAGAAGCGGAACCTGGTAGTACGCGTCGTTTCGAACCGTGAGGAAATAGACGAGGCGCGCGGCGAGTGCGACGAGGAAGATGACAAGGATCCCCCAGTCGAGTCCACGGAGCCGGGGATGATTGTGATGCTCGATCTCCGGGGTCAAACCGATTCCTTTGTTGAGGGTATTCTGTACTTGCCCGTGGCCAGTCGCTCGGCTGCGAATTCGTAGTACTCGCGCACAATCTCAAAACCGACGTACCGGCGGTTGAGCATTCTGCTTACGACTGCGACCTGGCCGGACCCGAGGAAAGGGTCGAGAACAACATCTCCTTCCTCAGAGGAATAGAGAAGGGTCTTCTTGATGAGCTCGGCCGGCAGTTTTGTCGGCGTTTTCTTGTCTCCGGTCCAGTACTCACGCTTGATAACCCAGACGTCCTCCTTGTCTCTGTAGTGCGCACTGCCCCCTTCGGCGTGTCTTTCGTGCTGGGGGAACCGGGCAAAGGGGAAGAACTTCCTCAACCTGTCGTTCTTGCAGACGTAGAGGCAGTGGTAATGAGACGTTACGAATTTCCTTCTTGTGACGACCCCGAACTGGTACTTCCAGACGATGTGATTCACCGTTGTGAATCCGAGTGTGTCCAGGGCGGCGAGAATGTCCTTCAGATAGTTCCAACCGGAAAAGACGTACATGCTCCCGGATTTCTTGAGGATGCGACGGACTCCCTCCATCCACCGGAGCGTGAAGTCATAGTACTCGTCACCCGGAATCTCATTGTACCCCTCAATTACCCGGGACAGGCTGCGGTTGTAGTTGCCCCGTTTGGCCCGGAAGTTTATGGCGAAAGGAGGATCGGTGATCACGAGATCGATACTCTCGTCGCCAATCCGCTTCATGCCGCGGATACAGTCTTCGTTGTAGATCCTGTTGAACTCAAGTGACTCCATGGCACAATCCTTCTCTAGAATTCGAACGCGGCCAGATTCTCGTCCTCGAACACCCTCTCGGGCGCCATCTCTCGCAGCACAGACAGTGTGTGTTGCAGCTCCTCGGGCGGGATCTCGAGCTTGTCGACGGTTACGAAGCGAAACCCGTAGCCCATCAGCATCCGCCGGTGTTTCGAAGCCAGAAGAGCGCGGGACGCGTCCGTCAATCCATCTGTCCTCTCCGGCCGGAACAGAGTGTCAAGGAAATCGCCGAAGCCGTCACTCCGCCAGAAGGTGAGGCTACGGTCGGGCGATCTGGGATACACGCGCCGGACGGCAGCGATCTTCCTCTCATGAACCGTCTGGTGAAGGAGCGACGCACGGTCCTTTGGTGGCAGCTCGAGGACGGCGCCCTCGGCCGGCGTAGCGGCGAGTTGGTGGTAGTAAGGATGAACCTCCACGGGCGTCATCTTGAGGGGGAGCGAGAGCGTTTCGAAGACGAGCAACGCGCCGGCGACGGCAGCAGCCAGGCGGCGGCGGGACGATCCGCCTGGTGTCGGCGCCAGAGCGTATCCCACCAGTATGGCTGTGACCAGGTGGACGCCGACCACCGCGCGCATCGGGGTCCGGGAGATCTCGATCCATGGAACAGTGGCGGTCAGACCCGCGTAAAGGGACGGAATCTGGGTGTGGAAGCCACCGAGCCGAATCACGGGCCCCAGGCAGTACAGGAAGAAAAAGATCCCCAGTCCCGCCCATGGCCAGGTTTTTTGGCGGTCGCCCGTGACAAAGGCCCAGATGGACAGGATCACAGCCACCAGGGGGACGCTCATTCCGAATCCGCCCGACCCACCGTGGAATCCTTCCTCTATGACCGAAGACCAGGATCCGAAGAGCGGGTGCCGGGGATTGGGAACCAGGAAGTCCAGGAAATCCGCGGAGAACACGACCGCATGCGCCGTGGCCCGGGCGCCGCCTCCGAGGCCATGGGATGACATGGCTGCCAACAGCGGCAGGGCAGACACGATGAAGCACCCGGCTGCGGCCAATTTCGGCCACAGCATCCGGCGGGTCCAGATCCTCCGGGGGTTACGGACGGAGTGATAGATGATGGCGAGGAGGATCCCCGCCAGCAGGAATGCGAAGTACTCCTTGGATGAGTAGAGCGTGGCGGCCGCGAAGATGCCGACCAGCACTCCCCACCAGACCTTCTTCTCCTCCACCATGCCCACCAGCGCCCAGGCGCAGAAGGGCAGGACGGCGGTTTCCAGCGCGTGGAGCCGGACGGTGTTGCAGAAGCGGTAGTAGGTGAAGGCGTACACAAGACCCGAGACAAAGGCGGCGCTCCGGGATCCTGTGAGTTTGTGGACGAGAAGATAGGTGCCCAGCGCGCTCAGGAAAAAGGAAACCAGGATCACGAGATTGTAGCCGACGAAGAGCCCTTCCAGTCCGGGACGGAAGAAGCTCAGGATCATTCCCAGGAGCGTGCCGGGCAGGGGGAACGTATGCAGCGCCAGGTTGACGCCGTCCGGGTAGAAGATGAAGTCGGTGATGTACGGACTGGTCTGGAGGCCGAGGAGCGCTTTCTTCAGCCACCAGATGTTCCAGACAAAGATGTAAGCGTCCTCCCCCGCGCCGGCATCCAGCATGAGACGCGTCAGGCGGAAAGCAAGGGGATAGGTGAGGAGAATCGTGAGGGCTGCATAGCCGGCCATCGTCCAGGGAAGATTTGGCTTTCTCATGGCATGATCCTCCGTCAGAACGTTTCCCATTCTCCTTGATAGGACTCTTCCGGCAGAGAAGTCAACCAGCAAATCCGCGCCACAATCTTCTTGACGAGGAACCCGGGGAGTCGTATAAGACTGCTCTACGGAGCGCGTCGCCCCCGGCATACCTGATGGGTTTGGCATTACCATTGCGTGAAACGAGTGAGGGAGTCGCTGTGGAAGCACAACCCGCGATGATCGAGGTGCGGAACCTCTGGAAGAGTTTCGGCGAGACCGTCGCCGTCCAGGATGTCTCCTTTGACGTCAGGAAAGGCGAGGTGTTGGGGTTTCTGGGGCCCAACGCGGCCGGCAAGACGACCACCATGCGGATTCTCACCTGCTACCTGTCGGCGGACAGGGGAGAAGCGCGGGTGGGCGGCTACGACGTCTTCGAGGAGTCCCTCGAGGTAAGACGAAGGGTCGGCTACCTTCCGGAAAGCGCCCCGCTCTACATGGACCAGGGTGTTGTGGAATGCCTGGAGTTCGTCTCGGAACTCCGCGGGATCCCGGGCCGCGAGCGGGCCTCTCGTATCCGGCGAATGGTGGAAGTCTGCGGTTTGGGCGACGTGATGCACAAGACCATCGGCCAGCTCTCCAGGGGCTTCCGGCAACGAGTTGGTCTGGCGCTGAGCCTCGTCCACGATCCCGACATCCTGGTTTTGGACGAACCGACCTCGGGTCTCGACCCCAACCAGATTGTGGAGATCCGGGATCTCATTCGCCGGATCGGCCGCGAGAAAACCGTTATCCTCTCCACCCACATTCTCCCGGAGGTCCAGGTCACATGCGACCGGGTCATCATCATTGACCGGGGGAAGCTGGTGGCCTCGGGAACACCGGAGGAACTGGCAAGCAGGCAGGGTGGCGGGACCAGTATCCACGTGGAGATCCAGGGACCGCAGGAGGAAGTGGAGTCGGCGCTCCGTGGGCTGGCGGGCGTAACCTCGGTAAGCTGGAAGGCGGCCAAGCGGGCCGACCGGCATTGCTATGTCCTGAAGGCATCCGATGGAGAGACGCTGACTGAAGAGGTGTTCCGGCTGGCGGTCCGGCGGAACTGGGTTCTGAGCAAACTGTCCGCGGAGAAGGCGAGTCTGGAAGAGGTGTTCTCAGCACTGACTTCCAGGGAGTAAGGGAAGATGAGAAACATCTGGACTCTGTTCAAGAAGGAATTCAGGAGCTACTTCAATTCGCCCATTGCCTACATCTTCATCACCGTTTTCCTGGTAGTGATGGGATGGCTGGTGATGACGGGTTTCTTCATTGAGAACCGGGCATCCATGCGGGCTTTCTTCGGCCTGCTGCCCTGGGCGTTTCTGTTCTTCGTGCCGGCGGCGACCATGCGGCTCTGGGCCGAGGAGAAAAAACTGGGAACCACGGAGTTGCTGATGACACTTCCCGTCAGGGACCATGAAGTGGTCCTGGGGAAGTTCCTGGCCAGCTTCTCCTTCGTTTCCCTGGCGGTGGCCCTGTCGTTTTCGTTGCCCATCACGGTGGCAGCGCTGGGCAATCCGGACCCGGGGCCTATCATCGGAGGGTACCTGGGGGCGTTTCTGATGGGGGGCGCGTATCTTTCCATCGGGCTCTTCGTCTCGGGGCTCACGGAGAACCAGATCGTGGCCTTTATCGTCGGTTTTGTCCTCTGCTTCCTGATGTTCATCGTGGGAGCGGAGTTCGTACTGTTCAGCCTTCCCCACTGGCTGGTACCTGTCTTCAAGTACCTGGGGCTGGGATCCCACTTCGACTCCATAGGCCGTGGCGTGATCGACTCGAGGGACATCATCTACTACCTGTCGGTCATCGGCTTCTTCCTCTGGCTGAACGTCCGCTGGATTGAGAGCAGGAGGTGGGCGTGAGCATGAGCGGGTCGCGCAAGGCATCTACGACTAATGCAATCCTATCGGTGGTGATCATTCTCGGCATCCTGGTGGTGATCAACTTCCTCTCCTCCAGGCACTTCTCCCGGGTGGATCTGACGGAGTCGAAGCAGTTCACCATCACCCAGTCTACGCGGAATATCCTCGGCCGGCTGGACGACGTCGTGAACATCCGTGTGTACTTCACCGGCAACAACAAACTGCCCTCACGCCTTGTGTCTCTGGGCCAACAGGTCAAGGATCTTCTGGACGAGTACGGTGCGTACGCCGACGGCAATCTCAACATTCAGTTCATCGACCCGGAGGGCAATCCGGAAGACGAAACCGCCGCGCGCCAGCTGGGCATTCCCCAGGTTCCGCTGCAGATTATCGAGAAGGACAAGCTCCAGATCCTGAACGCCTATCTCGGCATTGCAATCCTCTATGGCGACAAGAGCGAAGTGATGCCCCAGGTCCTGGATGTTCGCAATCTTGAGTATGACTTGACCTCCAAGATCCTGAAGGTGACCCAGGCGGAGCAGAAGACGGTAGGTTTCCTGACGGGGCATGGGGAGCTGGATCTCGAGACGGATCTTTCGGGGATCAAGGGCGCCCTGGAGGAACAGTACCGTGTTGTCCCGGTACCCGGAGGTAAGCCGGTTCCGCAGGATGTCACCACCCTGATCGTAGCCGGACCCAAGCAGGTTCCGGAGCGGGACAAGTACGAAATCGATCAGTTCATCATGCGCGGCGGCAAGGCGGTCTTCCTTCTGGACGCCGTGGACATTGTCCCCGGTAGGCTCCAGGCTCGGGTGGCTGAATCGGGACTGGAAGATCTCATGAAGCACTACGGGGTCACTCTGAGCAAGGAACTGGTGGTGGACCCGGTGAACGTGAACGCGTCCTTTAACATGGGCAGGATCACGTTCAGCCTTCCGTACCCGTTCTGGCCGAGGGTGACAGAGTCCGGTTTCAGCGAGGAATCGCCCATTGTGAGCGACCTCAGCATGCTCGTCCTTCCCTGGGCGGGTCCCACAGTGGTGGCCGATGGCGGGGAAGATTCCTCTTCCGTTGATGCAACTGTCCTGGCGAAGAGTTCCCCTGGATCGTGGGTGCAGACGGGATTCTTCGATTTGAATCCCCAACAGAGATTCGTAAACCCGGGCGGAGAGGAGAAGGAATATCCGCTGGCGGTTGCGCTCGGGGGCGGCTTCGGGAGTTTCTACCTGGGCAAAGAGATTCCGGAAGCCGGGGTGGGGGAGGGAGAAGAACCACCCGAGACGCTGCCCCTGCTCGAAGTGAGCCCTATGACCCAGATTGTGGTCGTAGGCAGTTCCTCCTTTGCGAAGAACGATTTCCTCCGGCAGTTTCCATCGGGCGGGGTTTTCATCCTCAACACCGTGGACTGGCTGACGATTGGTGAGGACCTCATCGGGATCCGTTCCCGTGCTCTGGAGTCGCGGCCGCTCAAGGAGATTTCCGAGGGCGCCAAGGCAGCGGTGAAGTTCATCAATATTTTTGCGGTCCCGCTTCTGGTTATCATCTATGGGCTGGTTCGGGTCTACGCGCGGCGAAGGGCGAGGAAGATCTACGAAGCGTACGGAGCGTAGGGTATGAAAAAAAACACGCTGGTGATGCTGGTGATCCTGGTTGTTCTTCTGCTGGTTGTGCTCGTGCTGGAGAACCCTTTCGGGGGTAGTGAGAAGAAGGCGGTGTCACCACTGTTCCCCGGGTTGGATTCGGCGGCCGTGGCTGTGGTTGAGGTCTACTCCCCTTCGGATTCCACGCGGCTGGAGAAGGTGGACGGGATCTGGCGTGTGGCCACACAGGGCGGCTATCCCGCCGATGCTCAGGCCGTGGGGGAGATTCTGGCCAAGGTCTGCGACATGGGACGCGATGAGGTGGCGTCGCGCAATCCCGAGAAACAGTCGATCTTCCAGGTGGACGGGAGCAACATCGAGGTGCGCTTCCTCGGGGCCGACGACAACGTCTTCGCCCACTTCTACGTTGGCAAGAGCGGTCCGGGCCACTCGGGCGCCTACGTGAGGTCGGTAGATTCGGACAACGTGATTCTGGCCAGGGGCTACCTGCGGGGTGTTTTCGACAAGGGCGCGCGGGGATGGCGGGATCGCGAGATTGTCGATGTCAATCAGAACGAGATCTTGCGCTTCACCATGGCTCACGGAGACACGGTAATCACTGTCCGGACGGACGACAAGATCCGCTGGTACATCACGGAACCGGACTCCGTGGAGGCCAGGATGAACACGACGGACAATGTGCTCAGGGCTTTCTCGACGCTGATGGCTGACGATTTCGGCCCGGATGTGTCGCTGGAGGATGCGGGGCTGGACCAGCCCTGGGGCACCTTCACAGCTCACCTGGCGGACGGGACGGACCTCGTCCTGCTGGTGGGCAGCGAGGAGGCCGGTAGCCGCTGGGTCAAGGGCTCCGACAAGGACATGGTCTTCAAGATCCGGCAGCATCGGGTGGACAGCCTGTTTCCGCCTCTCGATCGTCTGCGCGAGCCGACACCGGTGCCCACCAAGTAGCCCGTGAGGGATAACATGCGCAATCGCACCGCCATCCTAGGCAGCCTTTGGGTGGGGCTGGTGTCCGGAGCCCTGTGTGGCCTGGCGCTGAGTGTGCTCTTCAGCCCACGCCTGTTTGTCGCATACCTGTTTTCCATTCTCGTGTACAGCGCGGCCGGTGGCATGGGCGCCCTTGCTCTCTCTGCGATTCTTGTCCTCGTAGCCAATCCGCACAGGGCGCTCAGGATCGTCGCCGGGTTGGTGTCCGGCTCCTACGTCTTCTTTGCACTGGCCTACTGGGGAAACCGTTGGCTCCTGGTCGGTAATCCCTTCACCAGCTCGTCCAGCCTCAAGTTCGACGCGGCGGCCCTGGCTGTCGCGATTCTGATCGGTGTTCTCGTCGCGGTGCTCTTCGGGAGATGGCTGGGGGCGAGATACGGGCCCCGCCATAGACTCCCTCGCGACGGCTCGGGATCTACTCGGGGCGAACGGGAAAGGCCTGTCGGACGCATGGTGGCCGCCGGGACCGGCGTTCTCGTGGTGCTACCCCTCGTCCTGCTGCTGGTGATCTCTGTGAGGGGCATGTCCGATCTGTCCGATTCGAAAGCCCGCAAGCCATCGGTGATTCTGATCTCGATTGACGCCCTGCGGGCCGACCACCTTGGTTGCTACGGGTATCCCAGGAAAACGACTCCCGTGGCCGACCGGCTGGCCGCAGAGGGCGTGAGATTCGAGTACGCGTTCTGCCCGGTGCCTTCGACCGGGCCTTCCCACGCCACGATGCTGACAGGGTTGACTCCCTCCACCCACGGGCTGCGGCGCAATGGGGACTCACTCCCGGATTCTGCTCTCACCCTGGCGGAGGTTCTCTCCGAAGCCGGGTACGCCACCGGGGGTTTCACTACCAATATTGTCCTGGACGATCAGTTCGGTTTCACGCAGGGCTTCGATACCTATGTGGAGTCGGGGCATGTGGAGAAGCTCAGGCCGATTACGTGGTCCCTGCTTGCCCAGACGCTGGCGGCCAAGGAGATTTTCGACAAGTTCCTGGCCCAGACCGGCCGAGGCCGGGACCTGACGATCCTCTCTGCCCGGAAGTGGTTAGCGGGCAATGCCGAAAGACCCTTCTTCCTCTTTCTTCATCTTCTGGATCCCCACCATCCCTACGAGCCTCTGGAACCCTACCGATCCCGTTTTTCGCGAGACCTCGAAGGTCCGGGGAATTCCCTCTGGATCGAACAGGGCCGGGATCCCGAGGCCCTGGCGATGCAGCTTGCCCTCTACGACGGGGAGATTGCGGCGGCGGATGCAAAGGTGGGAGATCTCCTGCAGTATCTGGAAGACGCCGGGATCATGGATGGCACCCTCATCGTCTTCACCGCGGATCACGGGGAGAACATGGGGGACCACGAGCTCTTCTTCCGCCACACGGACGTCTACGATGCCTCCATGCGTGTGCCTCTCATTATCCGGTTCCCGGGGGTTCTGAGGGCGGGCCGGACGCTCACCCAGGTGGTCGAGAACAGCGCTCTGTTCCCGACAATCCTGTCGCTCATCCACCATGATGTTCCTGCAGGGTTGGATGGGGAAGATCTTGCTCTGTTGATGGAAGGGACGGCGGCGGAGAGGTTCCGGTTTGCCTTGGCCAACAGCGGGCGGCGGTGGGCGCTGAGAACCGGCTCGTGGAAAATCCGGATCGATTTCGGAGACGGATCCCGGCGGCTTTACGACCTGGTGAACGATCCCGAGGAAACGACGGATGTTCTGGCGGACCATCCGGAGGTCGGCGAGGAACTCGAGACCATCCTCCTGGCGGAAATCGAGAGGCTGGAGGGAGCTCTGCCGAGCGGGGAAGAGGAAGCGTCTCCCTTCGAGGGACTGGATCGAGAGACGATTGAGCGATTGAAGGCCTTGGGATATGTACAATAGCCTGGATTATTCATGAATCCCTGCTGCGAGTGTCGCAGGATGTGTCTGGACTGCGCCCTGGCGCCGAAGCCGATCGTCATCCCCGCGAAAGCGGGGATCCATCTTGACCTTGCTGGGACAGCGT
>JAGLYR010000043.1 GCA_023132135.1 Candidatus Eiseniibacteriota bacterium
CCCGCGTTCGCGGGGACGACGGGCGAGGGTGTGACAGGGTGACGAGGTGACGGCGTGACAGGGTAACCCGGGCAACCCGGTGGTGGGTCGCCCTTTTTCCCTGCAAGCCTCGAAAATGGGCATTGGAAGACGGATCCCGTGCTCGGCGTATTCCCGTGAGAATTTCGTGACAGGATTGTGATATCTTATTCGGAAGTGATGACGCGGGACAAATACGCCTTCTTCCGGAGGAGAAAGCATGCGGCACGTGAGGAATTGTCTGATCCTTGGAACGGGGTTGCTGGCGGTGCTGCTGCCGTTGGCGCCGATGGCGGCAGTGACGGAAGAGCCGGTTCGGCCGGTGCTGGAAAATACGCTGCCCATCTACCTCACTGACGAGGAAATGACGCGGCTCGATGAGATCGGGATCAATCATCGGGCGACTGATCCCCCAACCGCGCCTGTTCGCCAGTGTGCGGAGTGGGAGCCGGTCACGGGAGTTCTCCTTCGCTACAACTACGGGTTCGGAATCCCCTACAGTCTCATACGCGAGTACGCGGAGGACATCGAGGTCCAGGTACTGGTCACCTCGTCCCAGCAGTCCAGTTGCTACAGCAACATGCAGGCCAACGGCGTGAACATGGCCAATGTCAGCTTCATAAATGCCTCCACCAATTCCGTCTGGACGCGGGACTACGGCCCCCAGTTCCTCTTCGCCAACGGGCGCTGGGGCATTGCGGACCACATCTACAACCGACCCCGCCCCCTGGATGATGCGGTGAACTGGACCCTGGGAACGGAGTGGGGGTGCGAGTGCTACGGAACGGATCTCATCCACACGGGCGGCAACTACATGTGCGACGGGCACGGCCGGGGCTTCTCGACGGACCTGGTCTGGGACGAAAACCCGAGCCTGGGCCACGCGGAGATTAGCCAGAGCATGGAGGACTACCTCGGGATCACGGACTATGTCGTCGTCCCCGATATCTCCGTCTACGGCATCCATCACATCGATTGCTGGGCCAAGATCCTGGATGAGGAGACGATCCTGGTCAAAGAGGTTTGGGCGAGCCACCCGGACTACCCGGAGCTGGAGGCCAACGTCGCCTATTTCGAGGGTCTGACCAACTGCTATGGCCGCCCCTACAATGTAGTCCGCGTGTACTGCGGCAGCATCGGGGGGAACAGCGTTGCCTCCTACACGAACTCCCTGATCCTGAACAACAAGGTCTTCGTCCCCGTCTTCGGAATAAGCTCCGATTCCGGTGCCCTCGCTGCCTACGAGGCCGCAATGCCGGGCTACGAGGTGCTCGGCTACACGGGCAGCTGGTATGACGACGACGCCATCCACTGCCGGGGCATGGGGATCCACGACCAGTACATGTTGCGGGTGGATACGAACCGGATCACGGATCTGGAGGAGAACACCGGCGACTATCGCGTGACGGCTTTCATCGACGACCGGAGCGAGGCCGGTTTGGTTGCCGATTCGACCCTGGTATACTGGCGGCTGGAGGGAGAGACTCCCTTCAACGCCATCGTGATGCAGGCCACAGCGGACCCGGATTCCCACTACGCGGACATCCCCGGGCAGGCGGATGAAACCAACATCGAGTACTACGTCTTTGCAGGGGACTACTCCGGCCGGAGAGAGGCGCGGCCCCTGGTTGCGCCTGAAGCCTGGTACACCTTCAATACCGGCACGGCTCCCACGTCTGTCGCGGAAGGCGAGGGAGCGCGGGTCTCGGTAGCTCTCCTGGAGAGCTACCCCAATCCCTTCAACCCCGTGATGACGGCCCGGTACCAGGTGCCGTTGCCCGGACCGGTGGAGCTCTCCGTCTACTCGACCGAGGGTCGCTTGATCCGTCGTCTCGTGGATGGAGACGTCGGCGCAGGAGATCATGAAGTCATCTGGGACGGAACGGATGCCGCCGGCAAACCGGTGTCCTCGGGCGTCTACTTCCTGAGACTTGTGGCGGGCGAGACCGCAACGGCCAGGCGGGTGGTGTTGCTGAAGTGATAATCCAGGTTAGGAAGATTCTGTCTTGAACATCTTCGCAATCGGCGACCTGCATCTTTCGCTTCGAGGTGGCAAGCTCCAGAAACCCATGGATATTTTCGGTGATCACTGGCGAGATCACCATGAGAGGATTGCTACGGACTGGCGGGCGCGGGTCGGGGAGGAAGATCTCGTTCTGATGCCCGGGGATCTTTCCTGGGCCCGGGATCTGGACGAAGCTCACGAGGACCTCGAATGGGTGCACGCGCTGCCGGGCAGGAAGATCCTGATTCGCGGAAACCACGACTGGTGGATCGCGGGGTCCAGGGCCAAGCTGCGCGAGGCGGTCCCGCGGTCCATCCATCTGGTTTTGGGGGATTGCCTGGGTATCGACGACGTCCTGCTCTTCGGCACGCGATACTGGCAGGATCTCTCCCTGGAATTTCCGGGACAGGAAGACATTGAGATTGCCCCTCCCCAGGACAGCGCCCGAATCCTGGAGCGCGAGATTCAGAGGCTCAGGAGCACTATCGAGAAAGCGGAAGACGCAACACGTGAGCGCTCCTTTCGCCTGAGAATCTGCATGCTCCACTTCCCGCCCACCGATTTTCGGGCAACGCGCACTCGAGCGACCGAAATGCTCAACGAGTTCGGAATCGACGGGTGCGTCTTCGGCCACGTCCATAACCTTCCCGATGCCCCGGAGTCCGTTGAGGTCGACGGGATTCCCTACTGGCCGGTATCCTGCGATCTGCTGGGGTTCCGGCTGCGTCAGATTGAAATATAGGCAGAGCTCACCGCGGAGAACTTCTGTGCACTGTCTGTGGCTTTGGGTTACAGAAACCCGTTGTCCCGTCCGATTGGCAAAGGTAGAATGCCCGCATACCGTTTCCTGGTGGTGAGCAGTGAAGAGATCCGAACGCATCCTGATTGTCGAAGACGATCGTTCCGTTGTTCAGATCGTGCGATCCTGCCTGGAGATGGAAGGATTCACGGTTCAGGCCTTCGCAACGGGGGAGGAGGCGGTGGAGCGCTACTTCGACCAGGAGTACGCGCTTGTGATCCTGGACTGGATGCTTCCGGGAATCTCCGGAGTGGAGGTCTGTCGCCAGATCCGGGCCTCCGATCCCAACACGCCCATCATCATGCTCAGTGCCCGTGCGGAAGAGCGGGACCGCATCCTGGGCCTGGAGATCGGCTGCGACGACTACATCACCAAGCCTTTCAGCGTGGGGGAACTGACCGCGCGGGTGAGGGCCGTCCTGCGCCGTTTTGAGCGAGCGGAGCAGATTGCCCGTGGGAAACTGGGGGGACATCGGATCGAGGTCGGCGGGCTTGTGATCGACCGGGACAGGCGGGTCGTGTCGGTCAGCGGAAAACCGGTGGTTCTCACCGTCAAGGAATACGATCTTCTCTGTCTGCTGTCGGCTAACCCCGGCCGTCCTTACTCCCGGCGCCAGCTCCTTGATCTTCTCTGGAACTACGATGCCGAGGTGTACGAGCACACCGTCAACTCTCACATGAACCGCCTTCGGGCCAAGATCGAGAAGAACCCGAGGAAGCCGAGGTATATTCTGACGGTGTGGGGAGTGGGATACAGGTTTGCGGAAGAATAAGCATCAGAAGCGGTGCTTCGTGCAAGGATGCCAACACCCGTAAATAGTAAATGGTAAATGGCGCTCGGAGAACTGCATTGGAGGGATTGAAGCCCCCGGAGGGGGCGGCTC
>JAGLYR010000044.1 GCA_023132135.1 Candidatus Eiseniibacteriota bacterium
CTCCGGGGGCTTCAACCCCTCCAATGCCCTAGGCTACGGCCTTCTCCTCAGTTGCCCACACGCTGCGTCTATGGATCCGCCCTTTTCCCTTCGCACCGTGATCTTCCCCCGCTTTTCCTCAACATTCCCGACGAATTCCTCGATGGCGCCGTCATCCGGACACTCAAATGGGAGACCGGCAACAGGATTGTAGGGAATCAGGTTGATCTTCGCGTCCAGCTCCCGGGAAATGCTGGCCAGCTGGAACGCTTGCTTCTGTGAATCATTGATCCCCTTGAGCAGTGTGTACTCAAAGGTCACCTGGCGACCCGTTCTATCGCGGTAGACCTGGCATGCCTCAAGGACCTCCTCCAGAGGATAGCGGTTCTCCGCGGGAACCAGCACCGACCGGGTCTCGCTGTCCGGAGCGTGGAGAGAAACCGATAGGTTCCACTGCTTTCCCTCTTTGGAGAGACGGCGGATTCCGGGCACGATCCCGCAGGTGGAGATGGTGATCCTCCGGGCCCCGATGCCCATTCCCCCCGGGGCGTTGATGACATTCAGAGCTTCGATCACATTCTCGTAGTTCAGAAGTGGTTCCCCTATACCCATGACCACGATCCGGTTGGGAGCTTCTTCCTCCCTTGCGGCCTCGTGAATCACCTGATCCACAATCTCGTCCGGCGCCAGGTCGCGAACAAAACCGTCTCGTCCACTGGCGCAGAACGGACAGCGGATGGGGCAGCCAACCTGTGTCGAAAGACACACCGTGCGCCTGCGCGGCGAGGGAATCCAAACCGTCTCGACGGTCTCTCCATCGCGGAGCCTGTAGAGGGTTTTTCGTGTCCCGTCCTTCTCCCCGCGGCAGTCCACGGACTGGACCGAGTTCAGATCAAAATGCCCTGCCAGCTCGTTGCGGAGAGCCTTCGGCAGGTTGCTCATCGCGTCGAACTCGATCGCCCAGTGGCGGTATATCCACTCCAGAAGCTGCCCGACACGGTAGCGGGGATGATGGCGGTTCTCGAACCAGGAGCGGAGGTTCTCGGTAGATTGTGACTTGAGTGGTGTTTTCATCTTACTCGCTCGGCATCTCCAACTCCGTTTGCTCAACAACGAATGGCCGGAAGCACTTCCGGCACCGCGCTTCGTACGAGTCGGCTGCACCCACCTGCACCTGGCTGGCGCCTCCCGAGATCCGCTGGGAGCGGTTGGCTGGATTTCCGCACACGGTGCAGATGGCCAGTTGCTTGGTCACATACTCGGCGACAGTCATCAGTCCCGGGGCTGGACCAAAAGGCTGACCCTTGTAGTCCTGGTCCAGGGCCGCGACGATGACCCGCACTCCGCGGCCGGCCATCGCCTCACACACTTCCGGAAGACACCGGTCGAAGAACTGTCCCTCGTCGATGCCAACCACATCTGCGTCGGGGCGGAGCTTCTCCAGGATTTCCCGGGAGGAATTCACGGAAATGCTCTCCAGCGACGTGTCGTCGTGGGAAACGATCTCTCCCTTGCTGTAGCGGGAGTCGATCCCCGGTTTGAACACCTGGACCTTCTGCTTGGCAATCCGGGCCAGCCGCAACCTCCGGATCAGCTCTTCCGTCTTGCCCGAGAACATGCTGCCGACGATTACTTCAATCCAGCCGACATCGCGCGGCGTGATGTGCATCAGTATGTCCTGTCTCCATGCAAGCTCTTCCAGAGCCTCGCCACTTCGAGGCACTCTTCTCTCAGGAACGGTCCCTCCACCTTCAAGGGACTTCCTCCCTCCTCCTTCATCCTCGCATTGGAGATGGTGAGTTCCTGGAATCCCAACTCCCGGGCATCCTCGATTGTGATGCCGTAGTAGACCTTTCTCAGCTTCGCCCAGTGACAGGCGGAGAAACACATCGGACAGGGCTCACCCACCGAGTAGATGTCCGAGCCTTCCAGATCGATGGTCGCCAGCGCCTTGCAGGCTGCCCGGATGGCATTCATCTCTCCGTGGGCCGTGGGATCATTGTCCTGCCAGACCGTGTTGTGACCGGACGCTATCACTCTTCCGTCCTTTACGATCACGGCGGCAAAGGGGGCCTGCCCCTTCTCCACACCTTCCCGGCATTTCTCTATGGCCATGCGCATGTAGTCTTCAGGTGTCATCGCTGTTCATCCTGTCGAGAGTGGATCCGAACGGTCACCATACACACCTCGCGCTCCGCAATCAAGAATTGAATGGTCTGTTCCAGAATACTCGGTCACGAAATACTCGGGCGAGTGACAAGTGACAAGTGTCGAGTGTCAAGGAAATAGGGCAATAGACCCCAATGCTAGTCGCTTGTCACCCGTCACCTGTCACTGAGGCGAGAATTGAATGGCCTATCCCAGAATACTCGGTCCTAGTGCCGTGTCCCAGGAGTATCCTGCCATTTCGGCGACGCTCGCAGCAGGGATTCATGAATAACCCAGGCTAGTCCGAAATACCCAGGTAGTGTCCGGTTGCCAGAATCAGGCTTTCCGTGCTCCGGGGCGCCTGGGCCATGAACCCGGCAAACGCTTCGATGGTTCTCCCCGCCAGTTCGCGGTATCTCGCCTCTCCCGTGAGCCGGGACAGGCGAATCAGCACGCAGGCGGCGACCCCGTTTCCCGACGGAATCGCCCGGTCGAGGGGATCCCTGGACCGGGTCAGAAGCTCCTCGTGGTCGTCGGCCACAAAGAAGAACCCTCCACGATCGTCGTCATGGTAGTGCTCGATCAGGACCTCCACCAGCGCCCGGGCCTCTTCCAGGTACAGCGGGTTGCCCGTGGCCTCGTGGAGGTCCAGCAGCCCGGCGGCCGTGAAGGCGTAGTCGTCCAGATAGGCATGCAGGGTCGCCCGGCCGTCCCGGTACGAGCGGAAGAGCCGGCCTTCCCTTCGCATCTCCGTGAGCAGGAACTCGGCTGCCTTTTCCGCCGCCGCTGTGTATTTCGGCTCGTCCAAGTGCTGCCCCGCGTGGGCCAGACTCCCGATCATGAGGCCGTTCCAGGAGGCCAGCACTTTGTCGTCCAGATGCGGCCACACGCGGCGATTTCGAACGTCCAGAAGCTTCGCGCGATCCTCGGCGAGCCGGCATTCGAGAGCGCTGCGTTCGATCTTCTCGACCTTGGCACTCACGTCAAGAGATCTGGGAAGGAACAGGAGATTGGTTCCCGGCCGATGTCCCGTCGCTTCATCCTGGTAGTTTCCCGCCCCCTCCACTCCATAGACGCGGCCGAAGACCTCGCCCCGGTCTTCTCCCAGGATGGACAGGATCTCCTTCCTGTCCCACAGATAGAACTTGCCCTCCTCGCCCTCGCTGTCGGCGTCCAGGGCACAGTAGAACCCTCCCCGCTCATCCACCATGTCCCGCAGCACCCATTCGCAGATCTCTGTTGCGATATCCCGGTACTTCCCGTCGCCCGTGATGCGGTATGCATCCACGTAAATCCGCACGAGCTGCGCGTTGTCGTAGAGCATTTTCTCGAAGTGCGGAAGGAACCATTTCGCGTCCGTTGAGTACCGGTGGAATCCCCCACCTACATGATCCCGAATTCCCCCCTCCGCCATCGCATCCAGCGTACGGGTTGCCATGGGCAGGAGAGCTTCATCCTGCGTCCGGTCGTATTCGTAGAAGAGCAGCCGGAGCGATCCATGGGGCGGAAACTTGGGCGCCCCGCCGAATCCTCCCCACCACTCGTCGAACGCGCTTCGAATACTCCCGATGGCCCCCTCCACAAGGTCCCGGGTCGGCTCCCCGAACCCGGGAGTCTCCGCTCCCCCGGCGATGCGCCGCATGGTCGCAGAAAGATCCGCGGCCCGTTTCTCGATGTCCGCCCGGCGCGTATCCCAGAATTCCGCAAGCGTCCGCAGAAGTGTTTTTAGTCCCGGGCGCCCGCGCCGATCGTCCGGGGGGAAGTAGGTTCCCGCGTGCCACGGCCGTCCGTCGGGCATGAGCCAGACAGAGTTCGGCCACCCCCCGTGCCCGGTCATGAGCTGGGTCGCGTTCATGTATATTTCGTCGACATCCGGGCGCTCTTCACGATCAATCTTGATGGGCACGAAGTGCTCATTGAGGAGAGCGGCGATCTCTTCGTTCTCGAAGGACTCCCGCTCCATCACGTGGCACCAGTGACAGGTGGAGTAGCCTACGGAGAGGAAGATCGGTTTGTCTTCCTTTCTGGCCTTCTCGAATGCCTCGTCGCCCCAGGGATACCAGTCGACGGGGTTCTGCGCATGCTGGAGAAGATAGGGGCTGGTCTCGTGAATGAGACGGTTGTACTGCGAACCTCCGTCGGGAGGCAGCATTGTGATCTCCTCATCGGATAGAGTCGGCACGGTCCGGTGGGCTTCTTCCGGCGGCGCTTCGCAGCCGAGAGTGACAAAACCCAGGGTTGCCGTCACGAGAACGGCAACCCTGTATACCAAGGCCACCCGGAGATGATTCATACGACAAGATAAGAAGATGACCGGACGTGGTCAACCGGATGTGACGTGTTGGATTGAATGGTCTGTTCCGGAATACTCAATCCTAGTCGCTTGTCACCGATCACCTGTCACCTGTCACTGACTCCGGGCCAGCGCCCGGCCCGCGTGACGTGGGCGAGTGACAAGTGTCGAGTGTCAAGTGTCGAGGAAATCGGGCAACAGACCCCAATCCTAGTCGCTTGTCACCTTTTCTGTGTCAGAGTCCGAGCCGTTTCCGCGCGTTCGCCATCTGGGTGCGCATTCTGGGCGGCACGCGGTCGCCGAAGCGGGCCATGAATTCCTCGACCTCGGGGATTTCGGCCTTCCACGCGTCGACGTCCACTCGCAGTAGTTCGGCCCAGTCCTCGGCCGACACGTCCAGGCCCTCGAGTTCCAGCGCTCCGTCGGCAGGCAGGCGGCCGATCGGCGTGTCCACCGCCTCGGCCTTTCCATCCACTCGCTCGCACATCCACTTCAGCACGCGGCTGTTCTCCCCGAAGCCCGGCCACAGCCATCGCCCGTCCGGATTCTTCCGGAACCAGTTCACGTAGAAGATCTTCGGCGCCTTCCCGCCCAGCCGATCGCTCATCGTGAACCAGTGCTGCCAGTAGTCGGCCATGTTGTAGCCGCAGAAAGGATGCATGGCGAAGGGATCCCGGCGGATCGTGCCCTTCACGTCCAGCGCGGCGGCCGTCTTCTCCGACGCCGCCGTGGCGGCCAGGTACACGCCGTGGTCCCAGTCGAACGCTTCCGTCACGAGCGGCACGACGTGCGTCCGCCGCCCGCCGAAGAGGAAGATGTCGATCGGCACGCCATCGGGCGCTTCCCAGTCCGGGCAGATGATCGGGCACTGCCGGCATGGGGCCGTGAAGCGCGCATTCGGGTTGGCGCCCGGCTCGCCGGAGGCCGGCGTCCACTCCCGGCCCTTCCAGTCAATCCCGTGCTCGCAGGGCTCGTCCATCCCCTCCCACCAGATGTCGTGGTCGTCGGTGAGGACGCAATTGGTGAAAATGGCGTTTTCCCGAATCGATTCCATCGCCATCGGGTTCGACTTGTACGACGTCCCCGGCGCCACGCCAAAGAACCCGGACTCCGGGTTGATCGCACGCAGCGACCCGTCCGGAGCAATCTTCATCCAGGCGATGTCGTCGCCGATGCATTCGGCCTTCCAGCCCGGAATCGTCGGCTGGAGCATCGCAAGGTTCGTCTTCCCGCATGCCGACGGAAACGCCCCGGCGATGTGATACTGCCGTCCCTCGGGACTCGTGAACCTCAGGATCAACATGTGTTCCGCCATCCAGCCCTCGCGATGGGCCATGGCGGACGCTATGCGGAGCGCCAGGCACTTCTTCCCGAGGAGCGCGTTGCCGCCGTAGCCCGAGCCGTAGCTCCAGATGAGGTTCTCCTCGGGGAAGTGCGAGATGTACTTCTGTTCCATCGGCGCGCAGGGCCAGGGGACGTCCTTCTGTCCCGGCTCGAGCGGGGCGCCCACCGAGTGGAGGCAGGGGATGAAGTCCCCGTCGTCGCCCAGCCGTTCGAGCACCTTCGTGCCGACCCGCGTCACGATCTCCATGTTGGCCACAACGTACGGGCTGTCCGTGATCTCGATGCCGATCTTCGAAATCGGCGAGTCGATGGGGCCCATGCAGAAGGGAATTACGTAGAGCGTGCGGCCCCGCATGCAACCATCGTACAGCACCCGCATCGTCTTCTTCAGTTCGTCCGGATCCATCCAGTTGTTCGTCGGTCCCGCGTCTTCCTCCTTGCGGGAGGCGATGTAGGTGCGGACTTCCACGCGGGCCACGTCCGAGGGGGCGGAGCGGAAGAGGACGGAGTTCGGTCGTTTCTCGGGATTGACGCGGACCGAGGCGCCGGACCGGACGGTCCCCTCGACGATGCGGTCGTACTCCTCCTGCGAGCCGTCGCACCAGTAGACTTCGTCGGGCTTGCAGAGCGCCTGGATTTCCTCCACCCATGCGAGGAGTTTCTTGTTCCTGGTAGGTGCCACGCCTCGTCCTCCTGCCGTCGTGTGCCGGTCGGCACGGTCCGTAGAGCCCGGGCGGCGCGAATGCCGCCTCGGGCGAACCGCTTATCATGCACCGGCGCGGGGAGGATGTCAAGCGAGAGAGGCGATAGCCGAAAACCGAGAGCCGAAAGCCGAGAGCCGAAAACCGAGAGCCCACTCGGCCTTTGCTCTCAGGTCTTTGACTTTCCGGCTTTCGGATTTCGCCTCTCGCAGCACTTCAGGGGACGTTGTCAGCTTAATCAGCTTATTGTGCCCTCCCGGCGCCACCGATCCATGTCTGATCGGCAAGGGGGATTCTCTTCGATCCGGGCCCCGAGCCCGGGTCAAGGTCCGATTGAGCCGCGGTCGCGAACCACGAATATCGTAACTCCAATTTCCACAAATCGTTTTACAATTGAGTAGTGTGTCCCGAAATACCCCGAAAGACCCATTACGTAATACGCATGGTCCTACTGTATGTACCCCAGCGCCTTCAGCTTCTCTCTCGCTTCCTCGTCCAGATCCGGTGCCTCATCGCAATCCGTCCGTGCTTCTGCGATCCATTCTTTTAGCTTCTTCCTCAACTCGGCGGCGCGCTCGGGCTCGGATTCGGCAAGGTTCAGCAGCTCTCCCCGATCCTCGGTCAACCGATAGAGTTCCTCCCCCTTCTCGGTGTCCAGGATGTACTTCCACTCTTCCGTGCGAATGGCATGCTGCTTTCCATCAACCCCTGCCATGTTCGGCTTCTGGTAGAGTCTTCGTTCCAGAAAGGCGGGTTCGGGCCGGACATCCTCGCCCCGAATGAGGGGCATCAGGCTTCTCCCCTCGCCCCCCTGTGGCAACCGCACTCCCAACCAGTCGCAGACGGTCGGCATCACGTCCACGCTCTGCACCAATGCGTCAATCCTCCTGCCACTGTCCTGGTTCTCGGGGAAGACAAATGCCAGCGCAATGCGGACCGAAGATTCATACAGGAACAAACCATGCCGACAGTAGAATGCATGGTCAAAACTCTCGCCATGGTCGGAGACAAACACAATCAGGCTATTCTCCAGTAGGCCCCGCGCCGCCAGATCGGTGAGCAGGACGCCGATTTGATCATCCGCGTGAGCGATCTCGCCATCGTACAGCCGGACGTAGTGATGAAGCCCGAGCGAAAGATCAAAGGCCCTGCCGACAGCAACGATGGCGTCGTCCATGGTATTGAGCGGACCCTCCGGCGGGGGTCGCTCATCACCGAGCGTCGACCCGGTGTGGAATTCGTAGGGCCGATGCGGTTCGAAGTAGTGCACCCACAGGAAATGCGGGCCGGAGGGCAGGTCATTTAGATAGGCGGCTATCCTCGCGTTTGTTCCTTCCGCCGAGCGTTCCTTATCCCGAAAATCATCGTCGAATGTGTCGAATCCCAATCCGAGCCCCGAGGACTCGTCGGACACCGTGTAGCTGCTGACGAAAGCCGCGCAACGGTAGCCCTGCTCCGAGAGCAGCTCGGCAAGACTCACGATGCCCTCTCTAAGTGGCATGCCGTTCATGCGGGACCCGTGAGTGTGCGGGTACGTTCCCGTCATGATTGAACAGAAGGACGGAGCCGTCATAGGCATCTGGCATACAGCTTGCGCAAACAGAACCCCTCGGGAAACGAGTGCATCAATTGTTGGAGAGGTCGGACGATCGTATCCACAGCACCCAAGGTGGTCCGGGCGCAGGGTGTCAACGGATATGAGAATGATGTTTGGGCGCGAACTCTCAAACCAGCCCGCCCAGAATGCGAGAGTCAGAACAAGAACGAAAGCGACAATGACAGCAAGGATGCTCTTCATATCAGCTCCATACGAACAGTAAGCTAGTCCTCGCGTTCTTGGAATAGGCCACCAGACTCCCCTAGCAACTCTGGCACGGGCTGTTTGGGAGAAAAGTTGGCAGCGCTAATGACCGCGCCGCGCTGCCTCCGGAATCGCTTTCCAGATCCGGATCGCGAGTGCGGTGCCCAGTAATGAGAAGGGAACCAGGAATATCGGCCACAGGGACCACCCGCGCTGGATATCGGTCAGGTATCCGCCGAAGTCCCAACCCTTCCCGCTCTCCGTGATGAATCCCAGAGAAAGGGCCTGGAGTCCGGTGCCCAGGTACACGAGCCCGTCGATCAACCCGACGGCCGTACCCACATTCTTGCGGCCCCCGAAGTCCATGGATGCAGTGCCCGACAGCATCCCATGGGTCCCGATCACACAGTATGAGATCAGGAAAACGCAGACGCCCAGAACCCACGGGTGGCTCAGCGTAAAGATCATCAGGGTGCAGCAGAGGAACATCAACCCGTACAGGAGAGCCGCCACCGGACCGCGTCTGGAGCCGAACACCTTGTCGGAAAGCCACCCCGCCGTCATCCCCCCCGTGGCCCCCGCCAGGAACAGCATGGAACCCCAGTTATCCGTTACGAAGAACGTCTTGTAGTAACCCAGGTCCTTCGCAAAGATGGGATACCAGTGCATGATCCCTTGCCGCAGGACACCGGTGCAGAATTCGATGGCGCCGATGGTCAGCACGATGGGGTTGGTCACGACCCTCTTCAGAATGACCCCCACAGGATCGGGCGTGTCATCCTCGCCGCTGGAGGCATCTCCCGTATCGAAGTCCTCGTGCCCGGTTTCGCCGGGAGAGTTGTGGACCACAAAGTAGTTGATCACGGTGAAGAGCAGCAGCAACACCGACGGAACCCAGAAGACCCAGTAGGGAGGCGCAACCACCGTGGTGCCGTCCGCCGCGGTCGTGGTGTGGAGAAGATCCACGATGAACTGCCCGATCTGGAAGGCGAAGAAGATTCCGGTGGAAATAAGGATCCCGAAGATGCCCCCGAACATCCCCCGTTCCCGCACATGGAACCAGTGGCTGTTGACCTTCACGATGCTCACGGCTCCGAAGCTCTGGAAGTACATGTTCACAGCGTAGAGCAGGGAGAAAGACAGCACCATGTGCGACCCGGGACCGAAATACGTCAGCAGTCCCATCAGGGCATTCGCCACCCCGGCCCCCGTAGCAGCGATCAGCATGGCCTTGCGGCCGCCGATCCTGTCGGTCATAGGGCCGTTGATGATGAAGGCAAAGGCGTAGGTGATGGTCCCGACGGCAAAGATGGTCCCGAAATCGGCTTTGGTCATCATGTCGCCAAAGGCGATTTTTGCTACCGTGAGATTGTAGCGGCCCATGTAGAGCAGCGCGTATGTGACGCCAAGGGGCACCCAGTTGATGATCCTCCGGCGCATGAAAGCTGCGGGATGGTTCATCGGATTTCCCGACGCCCGCGTGAAGAGAGCAACAGCGACGATGATACCCAGAAGAACCAGGATGTTGATCACGATAAGGCTCCCATGTGGCTACCGCTTCTGGTTCAGAGTCCAGAGTCTTGTGCAGACCTCCTCGAGGTGCTTTCCCAGCACCTCCGGTTTGTCCGTTTTCTCCGGCTCGTTATCGAAGATGGCGTAGGGAACCTTGTTCCCCTTCACCAGCAGGAACCCGGGGTCCTTCGAGGAGAACTCCTCCCAATCCGATTCCTTATAAAGGTACTCGATCTTCTTGTCCTCCAGGGCGTGCTCCAGGATGCTGTCGGGGCGGTCCGGGTTGTACCGACGCCGGTTTTTCCTCAGGGATTCCTCCCAGCTGACCTTGATGTACATGGTGCAGGCCCTGGAGAGAACGTCATCCGAAAGGTAGGGGTAGGCCTCGGAAAAGCCCCCGTGCTGCGATCCTCGGGCGAATTCAAAGATGGCCGTGGTGTGCTCGTGGTAGCCCGGATCGTCCCGCAATGCCTTGGCATAGAACAGATTGAGTTTCTCTATCAGCCAGTGCCAGAAGAAAAGATCCTTGAAGTTGTAGCCCTCAAGGATCTTTCCCTCATATTCAAAGGTCTTGTCCGAAATCAGGCGAGGCCTCCCGTGTTTCTCCCAGAGATCATCGTCCTCGAAACGCTCCCACAGAATCGGGAAATCATCGAATTCCTCGAACTGCCCGATATGAAACCGCCGGATGCGTTCTTCCAATGACACACTCTTCAGGTAGTCGATCACCTCGGACTTGCCCGCCGCGGGACGCCCATTGAGAATGATGATATCAAGTATGTTCCCTGCCATGGTTCCGTCCTTTCTATATAGGTATTGGCGACAGACTACCAGATTCGTCGCCCACGCACCAATCCCTTTCTGCGACGATGTTGCCTGTTGATCCCCGCGGCATGGCAACCGTGTCGGCTCGACGGTTGCCGTATATGTGGCCCAAATCACCCCTGCCAAGCCGGAAGCCCGTCCTGATATCCGGACGGGCTTCCGGCCCCTGGTGAGAAACGCGCGTCTAACTTCTTGGAGCAAAACGGGATAGTGCCCGTCGTGGACAGGGAAGAATAAGCGGGGTTGTTAGTTCTTTGTTAGTTCCAGCAATTCAACGGCTTAGACCTTGACGGGCAAACCCCGTTTGGGGTATAATCGGCGTTGGGAGAGTAAGGTAGAATCTGCGTCTGCAGATCCCTGCCGAACACAGCGAGCCTGAGCACCGTAGGGACAATCCCGCCGGTCTCAATTTCGCTAACTGAATAGCGGCGGATTCCTGCTGTGTGCCGACCCCGGTCAACCGGAGGCGGCAAGTACAATACGGCGTGATGGCAGGATCCGAACACATGGGGGCAAGAACCCCCGCGAGCGACCGGCATATCCATCCTGATTGCACGCATCCTCGCCGCTTTGCGCCGGTTGCCGCGCGCTTTTTGTCCCGGATTTCTTTTTGCCTGTAGCTGTTGCGATCGCTGCTGTTGATGCAGTGGCCGGGTGGTGTTCCGGTCCGGGCTGGTGATGTGGAGGTTGGCTGGCGTGGGTATTAGTGCATATCTGGATAGCGCGAAAAGACGAATGGTCCGGGCGTGGTGGCTGCCTTTGCTGGTGGTTCTCGCAGGGGTATTGCCGGGACCGGTTGCCCGGGACGCGGCAGCCGATCAGACGGGCAACATCTCGGGCAAAGTCCTCGACGGCAAGACAAGGGAACCCCTGGCATTCGCCAATATCCTCGTTGTGGGGACCAACCGCGGAGCCATGTCCCGTGTGGACGGGAGCTACTTCATCACCAACGTTCCGGTCGGCGTCCACGCGGTGCAGGCGACGTACATGGGCTACGAATCCAAGACCATAGAGGGCATCACCGTCAAGCCGTACCGGACGGCCATCGCCGAGATCGAGCTTTTCTCCACAGTTGTGATGACACTCGACGAGGTCGTCAGTGTCGGCGAGCGGCCCATGGTGGAGGTTGAAAACCCCGCGACCGTGCGGCGTCTCCGAGCCGATGACCTGGAGAACATGCCTGTCCAGAGTCTCCAGGATGTGGTGCAGCTCCAGGCGGGAGTTGTCGAGAGCGACGGCGAGATTCACATCCGGGGGGGGCGCGCGGACGAGACCCTCTACATCGTCGACGGGATCAAGATGAAGGATACGATCTCGGGCACGCCTCTGCTCAGTACCGTAAGTCCCCGCTCTGTGGCCGAGATGAATGTGATTACCGGAGGTTTCGACGCCGAGTACGGCCAAGCCATGTCGGGGGTTGTAGAGGTAACCCTCAAGGAAGGCGGAAGCGAACACTCCGGGAGCGTCTACTACGCAGTCGACCACCTCCCGGCGACCAGCCTTGGCCCGGACGGCTTCAACACGGACGAGTTCGAACTTACATTGAGCGGGCCGGATCCATTCCTGGCCCCCGCTCTGCGGGCAATCGGGCTCAAGATGCCGGGCGACTTCACCTACTTCACCCAGTTCAACACCTTCCTGACAGATACCTACCTCCCCAGCATCTCGGACCTGGGCAAGAACCCGCAGTCCAGCTACGAGGATTCGTTTCTGGGGATGCACTGGGACTACGGTAACTTGTCACCCCGCCAGCAGAACGACTGGAGGGGTATCGCGAAAATCGTCTGGCAGACGTCCAATCACAAGGTCAACTTCACCGCCACCAAATCGGTTTCCATCGGGCAGGGTTTCTTCTCTTCGAGCCCCTATGACATCCAGCGCGAGAGGTCCCGGTATCCGTGGTCCTGGAGCCGTCGGCTCGACCACTATCCGACTTCCACAAACGACGCGAACAGCCTGGCGCTGACCTGGACCCACACCCTCTCGGCCAACATGATCCAGCGATGGACGATGACCCGCTTCTTCCATGCAGTCCACGAAGACGTGGCCAAGAAACTGTGGTGGGAGTACGAAGAGCCCATGGACAACCGGGGCCTGGAAAACGACACCCCCTACTTCTATGACTCCGGCGACGGCAATACCTGGCACGACCGATGGTCGGAAACATGGTCTCTCGACTGGGACCTCACCCGCAACCTGCCGCCTCATCACCAACTCAAGACCGGTTTCGAGGCGAGCACGCAGAATATCCAGTACGTCATCATCCAGGATCCGTACTACACGCCGGATATCGGCTTCGGGCAGGAGTTGACGGAAGCAGAGCGCCTCGAGCTGCGGAAGAGCAGCCTCGGCTATTTCCACGATATCTTCCACATCTGGCCGGCCCAGGGCGCCTTCTACGTGCGGGACAAGTTCGATTTCGAGGGACTCATTGGAACCATCGGCCTTCGCTACGATGTCTGGTTCCCTTCCGGCCAGGTCACCGCGGCCATTGAGGACACCACCCGCGGGTGGATCACCAACTCCACTCGCCAAGGCTACTGGGACGACACCAACGAGGCTTTCGGACACCGCTTCAAGGGCCACCTGAGCCCCCGGATCGGCATCTCACATCCCATCACGGACAGGGATAACCTGTACTTCAACTACGGCCACTTCTCCCAGTGGCCCAGTTACATCTGGGTGTACTCGAAGCTGAGCTCCGTCTCAGCGGAGGACTTCCCCCTCATCGGGAACCCCAACCTCAACCCGGAGATCTCGGTCCAGTACGAACTGGGGGCCCGCCACCAGTTCACGAGAACCCTGGCCGCCAATGTGACACTCTTCTACAAGGACATCTACGACTATCCGTCGTCCACGAGATTCGCTGTCCTGGGCGTGGGGGAATTCCTCATCTACCGGAATGTCGACTTCGCCCGATCGCGGGGGATTGAGTTCGAAATCAGGAAGAAACGCTCCAAGTACTTCTCGGGCTCGTTGAGCTACAGCTACTCCATCGCAACCGGCAAGAGCTCGGACCCCAACGAGGCGAAACTGGTCGAGGAAACAGGGGGGTCCGTGGGCACCTACGAACCCGCTCTCGACGAGGGCTTTCTCTACTGGAACAGACCTCACAAGCTCAACGTCTCTGTGGATTGCCGGATCCCGGCGCGCGGATCGCGCCCGTCGCTGCTCGGCCTGTCCCTCCCCACGGATTGTGGCCTGTACGTCCAGTGGCTACTGCAATCCGGGAGAGCATACACGAAGCACCAGCTGGATCAGGAAGCGGGCGAGCTCTACGCGGAGAACGGTCCATGGGATAACATCATCAATACCCGCGCAGACAAGTCGTTCCGCGTTGGTGGATACAAACTCAAGGTCTTCCTCGACATTCGCAATCTGTTCGACAACAAGTCGATGCGCCGGTTCGACCGGGACTTCGGGGGAGCCTACGAGCTGGGAAAGGGCGAGAACTGGCAGTACAGCATGGAAAATCTTCTCAACAGTTACTCTGAAGAGACGGCCCGCAGGATTCTTCAACACAACGCGAGCCGCATCAGCAATCCCTCTTTCTATGGGGAGCCCAGGAACGCGCGTCTGGGAATGGTGGTTGAGTGGTAGCGGTAGACCAGAATCAGGGGAGTGTGGTGGTGAACGGAAAAAACACAGTAAGGCAATCGCCGGCTATCCGGGGCCTGATTCCGCTCCGGGCCCTGGCGGCGGTGGCTGCGGTCCTGCTTGCGTCTGTGCCGGCTGCGGCGCAGACCGACCTCGGCGGCCAGCGGGTCGGGACCTCGGCGGCGACGTTTCTCGAGATCGGGGTCGGCGCCCGGGGTGCAGCCATGGGAGGGGCCTTCGTCTGCATTGCTGACGATGCGACTTCCGCGCAGTGGAACCCGGCAGGACTGGTCCGGGTCCGCGAGCGCCAGGCTATCTTCTCGCTGGTCGACTGGCCCGCCGACATCACGTACTCACACGTGTGCCTGGCGTATCCGGTGGCGGCCCTGGACGGGACCATCGGTCTCCAGTTCGGGTCGCTGGGCGCGGAAATGAAGGAAACCACCGAGTATTTCCCGGACGGAACGGGGCGGAACTTCACCTTCAGCGACTGGGTTGCAGGCGTCAGTTTCGCCAAGCGTTTCACGGACAAGTTCTCCGGGGGGATGACGCTGAAGTTCATCCGTGAGGGCCTCGGAACCGAGATCGGCGGGCCCACCATGAGCTCGTGGCTCGTGGACGCGGGCACATGGTACGACGTGGGCTACGGGAGCTTGAGGCTGGGTGTGGCACTGCTCAATTTCGGGCCCGAGCTGCGACCCGATGGCCACTACCAGAGCCGGCGGCCCAGCGCGAGCAACGGTCCCGCTGGGTACGAGAGCTTCTCACCCCCGATGACATTCAAGGCCGGGATCGCCATCGACCCGATCCAGCGACCCGGCTACCGGCTCACGACAGTGCTGGAGATGAACCACCCGGCGGACAACGTGGAAACGCTGATCTTCGGAGGAGAACTGTGGATCGGGCAAACCCTGGCGCTCAGGGCCGGGTACGACACGAATGCGGATGAACTTAATTTCTCAACGGGTTTCGGCCTCATGGCCACCCTGGGGAGTGTTCACGGCACGCTGGACTATGCCTACACGTCGGGTGAGTACCTGGGGCGGATTGATCGTCTTTCTGTTGGCTTGCGGTTCTAGGGGGATTGGGTTTGATGAAGAGAACGTCCGGATGCATTTGTGGGGTCTTGATTCTGGGGATCGGCGCGCTGGCGGGGTGTGGTCAGAGGATCGACGCACCCCACGAGGAGCCGTGGACAAAGGAGCTCCCCCCGCCGGATTCGTATGTTTTCAAATACGAGCGGGTGGGATTCGATACAGCCACCGATCTGGAGCTGGCCCGGGGCGGACTCCTGTACGTCGCTGATGCCAACGGGGTGACGTCGTACTACCAGGATGCGGAGCGGAGCCCGGGCTGGACCTTTGAGAACGTCATCGACCCCGCCGTGGTCTGCGAGGCCCCCAACGGGCAGATTATAGTGGCCGACCGCGCGGACACGACCGTGAAGGTGTACGATCCGGACGGCGGGAGCCCGGTGGTAAGTTTCCGGGACGAGGATTGGGCCCTGTTTGGAGGAATTGCTGCGGATGACGCCGGCAATATCTACGTGGCCGACCGCCAGAGGAGCTTTGTCCGGGCGTACCTCCCGGACGGAACGCCCCGTTTCGCCGAGGACATGGCCGACAGCGGCTTCGGCCTGGGACACGTTCTCCAGCCGCACGGGCTCTTTTACGACGGTGAGTACCTCTGGATTGCGGACACGGGCAAGAACTGGGTCCAGAAGGTGCTTCCCGATTCCGCGCAGCTGGGTCTGGCCTTCCTCGACGGGTATACGTACGAGGATGCAGACGGGAACGAGGTCAAGATTCCCTTCTCGCGGCCGGTGGATGTGGCAACGGACTCGGATGGCTTCCTCTACGTGGCGGACCAGGGAAACAGGCGGATCTTCAAGTTTGACCGGGATCTGGCCTCCTTCGCCACGGTCAACTACGATTCAACGATCGGGCAGCCGCCGCACCTCCGGGCCATCGGGGTAAACGAGACGCTGGTCTACGCCATTGACGACTCGCTCGGAGCAATTCTGGTTTGGGATCTGAAATGAGGACGCGGGTGATGGTGAACAAAGGGTTGAGCATTGCACTGCTCTCGGGATTGGTGAGCGTCGCGTTGGGCGCATCGCCGGTGGCGGGGAAACGCCCTCACTCTCACGATCCTCCAAGGATGCCTGCGGTCTTCCAGGCCGCGGCGGCAGACACATTTGCATATGTCGATCGTGTCACCGACGGAAACCTGCTTGGACTGAACGTCACCAACTACGGGTTCTTCGGAAACGATTTCGTGACCCGGGATCCTTCCATGGAATACCCACTCGGTTCCGAGGTGGATCATCTCATCCGCGCGGGTCTCTGGTTTGGGGCGATCAACGTAGAAGGCGACACGCTGGTGACAACGGGAACCGTGGACGGGTACTGGCGAACCGGCGGGTCCTCGACGAGCGAGTTCACGCCCCGGGCCCGGTTCATCCGGGAGCGCTCACTCCTTATTTTCCGGTCCACCTACCATCCCGATGCCGTGTCGGAACAGGACTTCTACGCCGTTTACGACGACCTGGGCCTCAAGCCCAGGCCCGGTATCCAGCAGCATCGCCCCCTGGGAATCCAGGTGGTCCAGAACAGCTACCTCTGGAGTTACGAGTTCGCCAATTCCTTCGTCATCATGTCCTTCGACATCACGAACGTCAGCGACCAGGTGTTGACCAACCTCTACCTCGGCCTGTACGCCGAGATGGCCTCGGGATGGAAGGGCGGGTATGAACGCTGGCCGCCTTCCGGGTGGTTCCACAACAAGGTCCTCCACTACGAGGAGGAGAGCCACTTCGTCGCAGAGCACCGGACCAATTTCGGGAACGGCTCCGCTCCCCAGTGGGGCGCCGTCAAGTTCCTCGGGACCGTACCGCCCCCGGACGAACGGGCCGACGGCGGATCCAGCATCGCCTTCAACTGGTGGGACTGGAACCCGGGAAGTACAGAGCGGGACGAAGACAGCGAACGGTACGAGCTGATGATCAACGGCGAGGTCGACGACGTCTCCACGATCGGGCAGGCTGGAGCCGATGACCCGGTAGAGATGATCTCCGTCGGACCATTCAACATCTTCTCGCCCGGCGACACGATCCGTGCCGTGTTCGCCTTCATGGGCGGAAAGGATCTGGACCACCTTCGATCCAGCGCCGTGGTGGCCCAGGATGCGTACGAGAGCGGCTACGTGATCCCCGGACCGCCTCCATCCCCCCGGTTGCTGGTGAGCCCGGGGGACAACATGCTGGAGATCTGCTGGGAGGATTCCGTCGAGAGTGTCCCCGACCCTGCGGATTCGACGCTCTTCGACTTCGAGGGATACCGGATCTACGTCACGCGGCAGGAGGCGGCCGACAGCGAGGACTTTGTTCTCATCAGGGAAATGGACGTCGCGGGCAACGGGATCGGATACGAGACCGGCCTGGACGAGTACCGGATGGCGGAGGCTGTGATTGTGGACGGTGTAGAGTACAACTACCGCTACGTCCTCGACAACCTCAAGGACGGGTTCCGCTACTGGGTATCGGTGACCTCCTTCGACACAGGCAATGAGAAGATCGGGAGTCTGGAGAGCGGGATAAAGCAGAATCTCACCATGGCCGTCCCGGGCACCAGGGCTGCGGCCAACCCGCGGCGGGTGACGGTGTTCCCGAACCCGTACCACGGGGACGCCGTATGGGACGGGGCTCGCGAGCGGGAGAGGTACCTCTGGTTCGCGAACCTCCCCGAAAGGGCCCTGATCCGGATCTACTCCCTCAGCGGAGACCTCGTGGAGGAGATCGACTTTGATGGCAACACGTATGCCGCCGGGAACATCTCCGGCATCCGGAGCACTTCCGGTGAGGGCCTGTCGTTTTCCGGCGGGATGTGCGCGTGGGATCTGATTTCGCGCAGCGACCAGCCGGTGGCATCCGGGCTCTACATGTTCACCGTCAGTGACCGGAGCTCGGGTGAAGTCTCGGTGGGCAAGTTCATGGTAATCCGATGAGGTGAGGGGACGCATGAGAGGATTGACGGCATACGGGGCATGGGCTGTGGTTCTGGTCCTTTGCGCGACTGTGATGGCGGGCTGCAGCGACGACCCGGTGAAGCCCATCGGGCGGAACTCGCCGCCCCAGACCATCGCGTTCCTGCCCGAGAACCCGGACACGAGCCTTTACCGCCAGGCGCTGAGCTGGTGGGGCGAAGACATGGATGGTGAGGTCACGCACTACCTCTTCCGGTTCCTGTACGATTCGGCGGAGTGGCGCGCCGGCGATACATCCTGGGTCACGACCACGGCAACGGAGTCGACGTTCTACCTGCCGGTCAGCAATGAGCTGGCCGTCCACACCTTTGAAGTAACGGCGGTGGACGATGACGGCGCGGAGGATCCGACCCCCGCTCGCATCAACCTCATCGTGCGGAACTCCCAGCCCGAGGTTTCTTTTGAGGACCTGGCGAGGTTGCCGGATACGACGCTGACGGCCATCACGTTCTTCTGGACGGGTAAGGACACAGTGGACGGCAACGACACCATCACCGAGTACCTTATCTGGCTGGACGGGCAGGCCGCGCCGTACTCTCTGGATAACCTGGTTTCCCACTACACCTTTGGGCGGGATGATCTCCGGGGGGGTGACGGCAGGACCCGGACCGTGTACCTGCAGGCTGTTGACAGCGGTTGCGACTCGAGCGAGATCGCGACCTATTCCTGGTACGTGAAGCAACCGACCGGCAGGATCCTCCTGATCGACAACGTGCCCGGCAGCCTGGTCGGGGCCTCGAGGTCCGACGAGTTCTACCGCGATGTCCTGGACTCCCTCGCCCTGCTGGGAGAACCCTACACGTTGCTGGATTTTGAGAGGCACGGCGGATTCACCACGGCGGAGGACGTGTTTCCTGCTCTCGAACCGTTCGAAGCGGTGATCTGGTACACCGGGACCGACTCCCTGCCCTCCGACCTCATGGTCCGGGCCGAGCAGGGTATCCGGCAGTACCTGGACTTCGGCGGTTCCATTATGCTGTCCAGCATGGCGACGGTGGGCGCCTTCGGGGCCCAAGGGGTTTTCACCGAGGAGTTCGCGGCGCAGTACCTGGGAGTGCGCGAGTTCTACCTGGACGTAGCGGCCAACATCCCGGACTCGAACTTCGATCTTCAGAAGGGCTGGTTCGTCGAACCCGCGGGGGACGCGGGACTCGACACACTCAAGGTCTCGAAACCCCAGATCTGGGTGGAGAATTTCGCCGGTGTCCCCGGCGCGGAATCGCTCTACCGGGTGGAAATGGGAAGATACACGGAAAGCGGGCAGGATAACGACTGGTCGGTGGCACAATTGTACGAGACGCCCTCAGGAGGGCAAGCGGCTTACTTCAGTTTTCTACTGGAACGCAGTGACGGGCTTTACAACGCCCGTCCACAACTGGCGAAGGTCCTGAATCGTTTGCTGGAATAGGCACCAAGCGATCTCGTGTTGAACGACCGAGCTTGAAACCTATCTGGCCGATGGCAGGATGCCATGGCAGAGGAGGTGATACCGGAGACGCATGGAAGTTGCTTTCAGCAGTTGAAGCTTTGCCCAAGTGGTGTATTTCGCCAGGAGGTGTATGTCATGCGAAAGACTCTGGTACTTGCAAGCGTAGTCTTGCTGGTCGCCGCTCCGATGGCCTTCGGGCAGGCCGTCTCAACGACTGCCTGCAAGGTTCAGGACGGAACCCACACGGTTGGTACGGAGGTCTTCATCGACAGTCTGGTGGTCACGGG
>JAGLYR010000045.1 GCA_023132135.1 Candidatus Eiseniibacteriota bacterium
GGGGTCATGGTCTACATGAGCTACGCCCGGCCCGATACCATCGGAGGCGTGGGGATCGAGATCGGCGACCTGGTCTCTGTTCGCGGGACTATCGAGGAGTACCCTTCGGGAGGCGTCCCGTCGGTAACCGAGATTGCCGGTCCGCCGGACGCGTACGCGCCCGTGGTCAACATCATCCAGCAGGATTTCGGTGTGCCGGACCCGGTGCGGATGAACGTCCACGATTTCGGGACGGTGGCGGAGGACTCGGCCAACTGCGAGAGGTGGGAGGGCGTCTACTGCCGTGTGGACACGGTAGTCTGCACGCACTGGTATGAGCCCCTCGAGTACGCCGAGTGGGCCGTGGTGGAGCTCGAGGACTTCACGGGCTACAAGACCACGGACACTCTCCGGGTGGACGACAAGCTGGTGGATCCTTCGCTGGCCAAGCCCGATGTGGGCGATACGCTGAAGACCATCAGCGGTATCTTCTCCTACGAGTACGGGAACTACAAGCTCTGGCCCCCCAGCAACGACCACGTGGAGTACCTCAGCACGCCGCCGGCGCCCAACTTGTTGGTGGCTTATTCGAGGAACGGCACGCAGGTCATCGTGATATTCGACAAGGATGTCGACGAGACATCCTCCGAGAACACCGACAACTACAGCTTCGAGGAAGTTGACGTCACGAGCGCCATGCGCTGGGGCACCGATCCGAGAAAGGTCACCTTAACTCACACGACCCCGCCATCCGCGGGGATCGCCGAACAGGTTACCGTCTGCAACGTGGAGAACATGTTCGGTCGGGCCATGCCACAGTGCCAGGCTCTGGCCTTCCGGATAGGTGTCGTGCCTGTCTCGTTCGTCCAGACTCCCGTGGCCGGGAGCGACACGTCCCAGGTGAACGAGGAGATGGTGACCGTCGGCGGAATCTGCACCGGGGGTTCCCTGACGTTCGGCGGATTCTACCTGGGCACTCCGGGCGGAGGCCCGTACAGCGGCGTCTATGTGTTCGACAGCGAACATACCGCGGAAGTCGGAGACAGTGTCATTGTCGCTGCCTTGATCAACGAGCACTACGGCCTGACAGAGCTCTACCTCCCCGAGTACGTGAACTCCAACCTCTTGACCACCACACCGCCGCTGGAGAGCGACGTGATTGATACCTGGGTGCTCACTTCCCCGAGCCCCGGTGATACGGCCGAAGTCTGGGAGGGCTGCCTCGTCAAGCTCGTGGATGTGGAGGTCGCCAGTTACCCAAGCGAGTACGGGGAATGGGACGTCCATGTGGGCGCCGACACGGCTCATATCGACAACGGCGACTACACCTACAGTGCCAGCAAGGGCGACACCATAGACGTGGAGGGCCCGCTTGACTACGCCTTCGACGTCTGGACAATCCGGCCGAGGGATGATGACGATATTGTGGTCAAGGCCTTCGGAGCGGTCAGCGACGAGACTATCCCGCTTCGCGTGGTGGAGCTGCGGAACTACCCGAACCCGTTCAACCCGAAGACCGTGGTCGAGTTCGGGATCACCCGCACAACACCGGTGAAGCTGACGGTGTACGATGTCAACGGCCGCGTGGTCCGCACTCTTGTCGAAGAAGAGATGGATATGGGGACCTACCAGGTCCTCTGGAACGGGAAAGACTCCAACGGTCACGCCGTGGCCGCAGGCGTGTACTACTGCCGCCTGGAGGCCGGTGACCGGCTGGAGATGAAGAAGCTTGTTCTGGTCAAGTAACACGGACACATTCCGCCCGGGCTTCCCGTAGGGAGCCCGGGCGGGAGGCCCAAACCGGGTAACCTTACACAAGGAGGTGGTTCTATCGCGCGGATGAGACCACTATGGTGCCGTCGCAACTGCGACGGAAAGTTCACAGGTTGTCAACCCTGAGGAGGTTTTGAAAATGAAGAAAGCTCTTATGTTGGTCCTGGCAAGCATGCTCGTGGCTCCGGCTGCCTATGCCGTTGACATCGCTGTTGTCAAGACCGTCGACGATAATTGCTATCCCGTGTACTTCGGCATGTATGTGACCGTCCAGGGTCTCGCGATGTCCGGCGACGAGCTGGGCAGTGCCGGCCCCGCCTACATCGAGGACCCCACCGGTGGAGTGGCCTACTACGAATACCCGGTCGGCATTCAGACTGGTGACTTCGTGGAAATCAGCGCGTGGATCGATTTCTACGCGGGCCTGATCGAGCTGGCCGACGATCCCGTGACGGGTGAGCCTCCGGTCGTGACCATTCTCTCGAGCGGCAACCCGGTAGTGCCCCATGTCATCACCATCCCCGACCTGGGTGAGTTCTGGGAAGGCTCGCTGGGCAAGTTCGAGTGCGTCTTCTTCCCCGAAGCCGACGGCATCGTCGTCTTCACCGGTAGCCACGACTTTGAGGATGCGTTCGGCAACGTCGGCACGCTGTACACCGACAGCTCCACGGACGTCCGTGGCTCCATCATTCCGCAAGGCTGGCTCAACATTACCGGCTGCCTCGGTCAGTACGACAACGAGTCGCCCTACTGCGAGTTCTACCAGGTGATTCCTCGCAGCATGGCCGACTTCGAGTACTCGCCCTCCGCTACCGACGATGTGTCCTGGAGCGGTGTGAAGGCGCTGTACCGGTAGGGATCAGGAAAAGCCATACTCTCCCAAGCGGGCCCAAGACCTTTGGTCTTGGGCCCGCCGAGCAATGGAGCACTCTGCTCCATTGCGGTCTATTCTCTATTGTCTATTTTCTACTCTCCTGTCCTTGCACGTAGCACGGAGTACTCTACCGCATCTCCTCCATCCTCCCATCCACCACGGATTCAATCACGGCCGCTTCGCGTACCGCATCTGTGATCGCCTGGGTCACCGTCACGCCCAGGGATTCCACGTTCCTGGGTTCGAATCCGAAGTAGCGATCCCAGTGCGCCGCGGTGTAATCGAGCGACGCGACAACATACATCCGGTCTCCGCGGACAGGCACCCCTCCCACTTCCACCCGCTCGACGACGGCCTCGCCCGACGGGGCGCGGCGCCAGCAATACCGGATTCCCGAGACCTGGAGAATTCCACCGCCGCCGACCGCTGCCCGGGCATTCTCCCGGACCAAAGCCAGAAGATCCTTCCCCGTGCACTCAAACCGCACGAGCACGTTGTCGAAGGGGAGTATTTCCTGGATATCCAGAACCTTGATCCATCCCTGCCGCAAGGATTTCCGGATCCCGCCGCTGTTGAGCACAGCAACATCCGCGCCGGCAACCTCTCGCATTCGATCGGCAATCCAGCTGCCGAGGTTGCTCTCCCCTTCCGAGGACCGGAACCAATCGGTCTTGAGCTCCGCGATGACCTCCCCGTAGAGCTCGTCGATCTGCTGGTCAAACTGCTTTGCCAGAATCGCCACTCTCGGATCGGGCTCCGCCTCGCTCCGCCACATGGGAATCAGCTGCCCGCGGTAGGAGGCCACGCTGTCTCCCGCGACCAGAACGTCCAACCGGCCCAGATAGCGGTTGTTTGCCCCCGCCTGGCAGATGACGATCCGGTGTCTCCTGACCGGCTCCTCGATCCGCGTATGGCTATGCCCCCCAACAATCACATCCACCCGCCCCTCCAGAGCCTCAGCCATCACCTCGTCCGCATCGACCCCCACGTGTGTCAGGAGGATGATCAGATCCGTCCTGGCATCGACCTCGTCCAGGATTCTCTCGATGGCCGCCAGTTCCGGCTCAATCCTCAACCCGTCCACCGATCCGGCCCGCAGGTAACCCGGGAGGCTCTCCATGAGGAGCCCGATCACACCAACCCGCACATCTCCCAGCGTGAAGACCTCGTAACCCTTCCCTGTGAAAAACCGGCCCGATTCGTCAAAGACATTAGCGAGCAGTATCGGCATTTCCGCCATCGCGATCAGCTGGCTGGTGACCTTTCGCTTATGGTCGAAATCGTGGTTGCCCAGGCAGACTGCGTCGTAGCCCAGGAGGTTCATGAAGGCCACCATCCCCCCACCTTGGACCCCATCGTACTCCAGATCGCAGATTGGATTGCCCGTCATGAAGTCTCCCGCGTCCAGAAGAAGACTCCGCTCCACCTCCCGCCTCTCCCGGTCCACGTAAAAGTTCGCCGCGGCGAATCCGCCGATGGGAGGATTCCCGTCAATCCAGCCGGCGGGAGTCGCCAGGTACTTCCCGTGCATGTCGTTGGTGTGAAGAATCGTGACCCACTGCCCCGCCTGCCCGCCGGGTTCCTTCCCGCACGAAAAGCCCGCAAGGGCAAGGCCTGCGAGAAGCACGGGGAACAGTAGAAAGAGTTGTTTGCTTCTCCCCACGCTATACCTTCTTCCCGCTATTGAAGAGGCGAAGCTGGGGGGGCTCCAGAGGCAGTTCTAGATCCTCCAGTATCCGCCGCAGCCAGTTCGAGCGGTCCTCGGCCGCGAGACGCAGGCAGGGAACCCCGAACGCGGCGACCAGCTCATCGATCATCTGGTCGATTTCCGTCTGAAACGTTTGACTGAGATCCCGCGTCCCATCAAAGCTGGGAGCTTCGGAAATGGGAACCTTGATCAAGCGGGTGTAGGTTTCAAGCCAGCGGGCAACTACCGGCTCGAGAGAATCAACCCTGCCTACCTGGTGAACAAGGTAGGCATAGTTGTCCAGAACCGATCGGTCACAGATGACGGCGTTGTACTTGTCCGCAGCCGCTATTTCCCGGGAAATCTGGGTGTGCAGAATCCACGCCTGCGCGTCGAAGGTGGTGTCCTGATTGATGGGAAGGGGACACTCGCGGGCGACCTCCTTGACGAAGTCGACGGCAAAATCGAGGCGTTTCAGCCTTGCGGCAAGATCATAGCAGAGGGTGGTTTTTCCTACTCCATGGGTCCCGATGAACGCAACCTTGAGTCTTCGCTCCTGCACTTCGCCCCCTGTGCGCGTTCCAGTCCGCCGCCGATGCTACTGTAGCAGCAATTTTCCCGGCACACAAGATCGAAAGACAGACCTGCACGGAGATCCTGCCCCCAGTGCTCTTCGCGACTTCGCGCCGGTTTGGCGAGGCCGAACCGACCTTTCATTCCAGGGCCGGATGTGGTATAATATAGAGAACAAGATAGTGCGCTGATACGCCACTTACCTGGAAGGAGACTCCCGCCATGCGACCAGTCGTTTGCCTAGTTATGGCCCTTTCTCTTGCGCTTCCCCTTGTGGCTCTCGATGCCGCGGCCCTGCCCATCATCGAGATCCACCGGAACAATTCCTCCGGGGAACCCCTCGACCTTGGGACCGTCGTCACCATCAGCGGGATTGTAACCTCCCCCGACGGCATTTACAGCACCTACCACAGCGAGGTATACATCCAGGACGAAACAGCAGGCGTGAACATGTGGGTGAGCGGCGCCTTCGGCGTGTACAACCTTGCGTTGGGAGACAGCGTGACGCTCACCGCGCCCATCGACTTCTACAACGGACTGACGGAGCTGGGAACATCCACCTCGCAGGTGACCCTGACCAACCACTCCAGCGGGAACATGGTTCCCGATCCCCTGGAGATTACGTGCCAGGATCTGAACTTCACGTTCCAGCCCGACTACACCGAACCCAACGAGGGACGTCTGATCCAGGTCAATAACCTGACGATCGTCTCCGGAAGCTGGCCGGTGACGCCGCAGCCCAGCAACACGATCCTGAATGTCACGGACGGCACCGCTACCTCCCTGTTGTTTATCGACAAGGACTCCGATGTCAATGGCTCGCCGGCGCCCATCGGTCCCTTCGACTGCATTGGTATCCTGAAGCAGTACGACAACACCCCCCCCTACACATCCGGGTACGAGATCTCGCCCCGCTACGTGACGGACATCATCCACCATTCCCCGGGGCCGCTCTTCACCGTCCCCCCGTACGTTTCGGACGTGACGTCGACAACGGCCACGATCGAATGGGAAACGAACATTGACAGTGATTCGTGGGTGGACTACGGAGAGACCATCGCCTACGGCTCCGGAACGGGTCAGATCGGGGAAACCGTGCCCCATCACGTCGTGGATCTCTCGGGCCTCACGCCCAACACCGTGTACCATTTCCGGGCCCAGTCCACCAACGGCGGCGCGACATCCCAGAGCAACGATTACCTGCTGGTCACGGCTTCCGACACCCCGGGCGAGATCCACGTGTTCTTCAACGGATCCGTAGACAATACCTATGCGCTCTCGGGCAACAATGCACAGGGGAACGTCGATCTCCTGGACGAGCTTCTGGCGAGGATCCACGGGGCGCAGTATTCCATCGATTGCTGCCTTTACAGCTTCAGCCTGTACGAGCTGGCCGACAGTCTGATCGCCGCTCACAACCGGGGCGTTGAGGTACGTCTCATCAAGGACGCCGACCTGAGCAACACCCAGGCCAACCGCCTCGGCGCCGCGGGCATTCCCTGGATCAACAGCGATTACGGCGGAAATCACTCGGCGGCGGACGGCTACGGCATCTGTCACAACAAGTTCTTCGTGTTCGATCAAAGGGACCTCACCAGCAAGGCTGACGATTGGCTCTGGACCGGCTCGTGGAATGTCTCCATCGCGGGAGAAGACGACATCAATAACGTGGTGATGGTCCGCGATTTCGGTCTCGCGGAGGCCTACACCCGCGAGTTCGACGAGATGTGGGGCTCTTCGACCATGACACCCAACTGGTCGGAGGCCAAGATGGGATCCAGGAAATCCGACAACACGCCCCACACCTTCCGGATCAACGATATCCTGTTCGAGCAGTACATGAGCCCGTCGGACGGGACGGCATCGAAGATCATCGAGAAGATCGAGGCTGCAGATCACAGCATCTACTTCTGCATCCTGTCCTTCACGCAGTACCAGATTTCCAACGCCATGAAGGACCAGCGGGACGCAGTGCCGGACCTGGAGGTCCGGGGCGTGTTCTACGAGGGCATCGCCTCGTATGAAGACGGCGGCAGCCAGTGGTACCCCATGAGCGGCGACCCGGTGGCGTGGAACTACTGGGATCCACCGGCCGATGTGTGGCTGGATACGGCGCTGCCCAGCTCCAAGCTTCTCCACCACAAATACGTGGTCGTGGATGCCAACTCCTGGAGCGACCCGGTCGTCTCCACCGGATCCCACAACTGGAGTTACTCGGCGAGCTCCCGTAATGACGAGAACACCGTCATGATTCACGACCGGATGATCTCCAACCTGTTCCTCCAGGAATTCGCAGACCGGTACCACGAGAGTGGAGGCACCGGGTCTCTGGGTGAACTCGCCGCTGTGTCGGACGGGAGCGACCTTGTTCCGGTCGCCGGGCTGGCTCTCCACCAGAACGTGCCGAACCCGTTCAACCCCTCGACGACCATCTCCTTCGAGAACCGGGTCAGAGAGCGGATTTCCCTGAAGGTCTACGACACGACCGGTCGCCTCGTCCGGACATTGATCGCGGGCAACGCGACGGCTCCCGGCGCTCACGTGGTCGGCTGGGACGGGAAGAACGACCACGGCGAGCCCGTGGCCAGCGGTGTGTACCTCTGCCGGTTGGAGGGTGAGAAGAGGAATCTGACGAAAAAGATGCTGTTGTTAAAGTAGGCGCGCATTACGCATTGCGTAGGAGGGCAAGACACAGAGACTGGGGC
>JAGLYR010000046.1 GCA_023132135.1 Candidatus Eiseniibacteriota bacterium
CTCGCAGCCCATGGACCGGTACCGCAGCAGAAACCTGGTGAGAAATGCAGGCTACTTGTCGACGCAGCATGCGGCAACGATGAAATCGCCCCAGGGGAGTCGCGCTCCTTGCCCGAGCCATTCCAGCGGACGGGCCGCAAACCGCGGCCATGTGAACGCGACGGCTCGCACTCTGGGCTTCCCGTAGGGAGCCAACCATTCACGAATGGACCCGACCGTCGGCATTTCCGCGTTTGCGAAGATGGGCGTTCGCCGGAGTCGCCGGCGAAGCCCGAGGAGGGAGTTCCGGTTCAGGGCCCCAAGGACAAGAACGCCTCCGGGGCGTGTGCAGCGCGCCATCTCCTCCAGAACCGGATGGAGGTCCGCCACGAATTCGAGGACCGTGATCCCCGCCACCACATCGAATGACGCGGATGGAAAAGGGATCTCGGCAGCATCCGCCACCAGAAACCCCGCCCCTTCGATTCCCTTGCCGCGGGCAACGCTCACCATGGCGGGCGAGCAATCGAGGCCGGTCACGAGGAATCCCTCCCCGGCGAAGAACCGGCTCCAGTGCCCGGTGCCTGAGCCGACCTCGAGAAGATGGATCCCGCCCGAAGGAGAAGGCAGGAATTCGCTTACTGCCCGTTTCTCGATACGGTCATACAAGGCGCCTATGGTGGTGTCGTACCAGCGGTCGTAGGAGCCCGCAATGGAATCGAAATCGAAGCGACTGACGCGCAAGGAAAAGGACATGAGAACCAGTCCCTAGTCCGGAGTCCCTAGTTCCAAGTCCAAGGAAAAGAGCATTGGAAGCGGTGCTTCGTACCACGTGGTTTTCTGGAGGAACGCATGGTCCGGCGTTCCTCCAGAACGGTTCTCCTTATTGACGCGTCATCCGGGCGCCGCACTTCGGACACTCGACTTGAGTACAAGGAACACCGAGCTGATGGGACCCAGTCGCCCCGCAGGCTGGGCACACACAATTCCCTCCAGCACCGCCACCAGAGCCTCCCATTCGTCCTCCACCACCACCTCTTCCCTGTCCCCCTCCTCCGCCACGCCCTGTTCCGGGGCCTCCGCCCCCCATCGGCCCGGTTCCATCCCCCCTTGGCATAGTAAAATCTCCTTTACTTGTCGGATTTGCCGCTCGCGGCTTCCAGCTCTTCCATCCGCTTCCGAAGTCCCTGGAGCTCGCTCTCCAGAAACTCCGCCTGCGCCCGGAGGGCTTCCTTTTCCTGATCCGGGGACGGTTGAACCTGTGGCCCCGGCCCGTAGGCCGGGCTTCCGTAGCTCCACCCTTCCGGTGCCCAACCTGGAGCGCCCATGGCAGCGTACCCGCGGCCCCAACCTCGGCCCCAGCCGCCACCTCGGCCAAAACCGCCACCTCTACCAAAACCGCCGCCTCTGCCAAAACCGCCGGCCGGCCCTGGGTTCATGAATCCGGGAACCCCGTATCCCGCACAGTAGCCTGCACCCCGGCCTGTCATCGGTCCCATTCCCATCGGTCCTGTTCTATCGCCTCTTGGCATTGTAATCACCTCCTGTCCTGTATCACAAAGCACAGCCCGTGCCAACGGGTGGCCCCCACACCAAGGATGAAGTCTACCAATTGATACATAATGCTTTACAGCACTCCGAGGAGCAACACTTCAAGGAGAAGCGGTGGCCATGGTTGCAGAAGATGGTTGCGCTACTGCAACTGCTGTTGCACAACTGCAATCCCATGTCGTCGCCCCACCTGCTGAGAAACGCAGGCCAAACGGGATCATGCTCTGACCAGCTCCGGGCCGAGCCCAAGGGGAGGGTCGAAGGGTAGGATTCTGAGAAGATCTGTTGACGCACTGCAGGAGATGTGATAGAATCCCTTTGTCACCACGGGTGACGACAAATGTTCAGACAATTGCCAATGTGGCGAGACGGCAACGGCAACCAGCCGGCAGCTGGTATGTTGACAACATCACGATTCAGGTCAACGAAGCTACCGCTGCAGACGAAACCTCCTGGGGTGGCGTCAAGGCGATGTACCGCTAGATTGTTTCCTGTAATACGCTCAGCAGCAGAGGCAGCCCTTCGGGGCTGCCTCTTTCTCATCCGCCCCTCCGGATTCACGGATATCCCCTGTCACCGGGAGGACTTGTGCTCTTCGCTCACTCGCGCTGGTGAGAAAGCAGGGCAGGAGTGTCAGCGCCCTTTCAACCTGTCGAGCAGATTCCCCGGCACCTGATCGAGCTTCTTGATTCCTCGCCACGCATGGCGGATCTGGCTCAACAGTTGTCCGGTCACGCCGCTCGGATCATAGGCCTTCAGAAGAGCGTACAGCATAACAGGATTGAACCGCCGTGGCCAGAACGCCAGATAGCGGCCTTCCCACGAGGTAGGACCGAATTGTACCTTGAACTGGTAGAGAGGCTTGTATCGATGAAAGTACCCCAGACGGTCGAACGCGAGATTCAGTGCCATCTCTATGATGCGGCTTTGGCTCGGATCATCCACGTGCTCGCTGGCGAGAGGGGCCGTACCGAGAGTAGCCATCGTGTACCCCTGTTCCTTCAGGAGCCGGAAGGATTCGGCAATCAACAACTGGTTCGTGCCACGCAGCGTCTTCTCCTTGCGGCGCATCAGATCGAAATAGATGCCGTTTCTCGCATAGACGGGGGTGCATACTACGAAGGCTTCAACCTGGTCAGCTAGTAGAACCAGGAAATACTTCCGCTCTCCCGGATCCGCAAGACCCGGCTCACCTATCATGAACGCGAACTCACCCGAGCCCTTGAATTTCATCCAGGCCGCTGAGAGATCCTCCATTTGCTTCTCCCAATCCGGCCTCCGCCCCGCAAGCGGACAATACTCGACTACGGTCAAGCCGTGCTTCCTCGCACTCCTGCTGTCGTTACGCAGATCCTTGAACTTGCCACCCGCCCACGACAGCTTGCCCAGCTCGAAGATCGGCTCCTCGCCGATCTTGATCATGCCGAAGCCCAGCTCTTCAAGGATCCCCATGCAGCGATCCGTGACAGCCTGGAAGCAGCACCGCCATTTCTGCGCAGTGCAGAACTGCCTGAATTCAGCAATGAACTCGCGGAGGTTGCAAGGGTCACACACTGCGTCACCCGCGGCCAACACAACGTTGGCACGGACCACATATGCGATCACTCCATCAATTCCGGAGGGCGAGAAGAAGTATGACTTGTCACTGCGGAGGATGCTGTACGACTGGGATTGATAGGCGTAGCGCTTCAGGTATTCGAGGACTCGCTGCTCTTCGTCTTCAGGCCTCATGACCCCCACTCCCTTTCTCCGGATCAGCTGCCCGAGAGAAACGAACAAGATCTCTTCCGTACCTTCTCTCTTTACACCTCTCACCCTTCGCAGGCATCATCAAGCGTCCAACACATTGCCGTGATCCCCTCATACTTGACCTTCTGATTGTGCTTCCGCGCCCCATCCATGACCGCCGTCGCGATCTCATCCTGCGCTGCAAAGAACAGCGCGCTGTTGTGTCCCGGCCACACATGCGTCCCCAGCCTCGGGTGGCCCTTGGCGGGTTTCCCTCGGACCTCACGCCAGTGCGTGTAGGCCGAGATCTGCAGATCTTCCAGCAATTCCATCACTTTGTCCTCGACACCTATGTAGTAGGTCACAAAGAGCATCTTCATCTTCTGTCTCCCGCAAATCGCTTCAGGCGAGCCTCGAAGATCGCATAGATCGTCGGGACCAGAATCAGTGTGACCAGGCTGGAGACCAACAACCCTCCGATGATCGTGATTCCCAGTGGCCGCCACACTTCGGAACCTTCATGACGCGACAGGGCCAGCGGGAGGACGCCAAACATCGTGGTAAACGCTGTCATGAGCACCGGCCGGAGACGGTGCCTCCCGGCGACGCGTACCGCTTCGCCGAGCTCCAGACCGCGCGAGCGGAGGATATTGGTGTAATCCACCAGGACGATGGCGTTTTTCACCACGATTCCCATCAGCATGATGATACCAACGAAGGAAACGAGACTCAAGGTCGTTCCGGTCACGAAGAAGGCCCACAGGACCCCCACCAGCGCAAACGGGATGGCGAACATCACCACGAAAGGATCCAGGAACGACTCGAACTGCGATGCCATCACCATGTAGACCAGAGCAATGCCCAGAATGAGCAGGAACAGCAGATTACTGAAGGCCTTCCGCTGCTCTTCCACCTCGCCGCCGAATTCCACTGCAACATCCGGAGGGATTTCAATGCCGGCCAACTCGCTGCGGATGTCTGCCACCACCTCTCCAAGCGCTCGACCGTATAGACCTGCGTCCACCCTGACCACCCGTTCCCTGTTCTCACGAAAGATCACGGTTGGGCTGGCACCCTCTTCGATAGAGGCGACGTTTTTCAGTCGCACGTTCAGGCCGGTGAGAGAGGGGACGACGAGATTCTCAATATCCTCGATAGTCTGTCGCTTCTCGGCCGCTGCGCGTAGAAGGATCCCGTACTCCTCCCCGCCCTCACGGAATGTCGTCGCCTCCACACCGTAGATCTCCGAACGGAGCGCCTGTCCGATGATGGCCGCATTGAGCCCGAGCCTTGCGGCCTTTTCTCGATCAATGACAACGTGGAACTCGGCCCGCTTCTCGCCGCGACGGATGCGCGCGCCCGTCGCTCCCGGAGTGCGCTTGACGATCCCCTTGATCTCCTCCGCAAGCTGATTGGCCACCGCCATGTCATGGCCCCTCACCTCAATTGAGATGGGTTTGGCCCCGGCAAAGAGAGCGGACTGCAGAATGCTACCGGTGCCAATGTCCATTTTTGCGATGCCGGGGATCTTCTCCAACTCCCGACCCAGCTGGTGAGCGATTTCCTCCGAGGATCGCCTCCGGCATTTGCGGTCGACCAGCTTGACAGCACCGCTAACGACGTGGGGGCCATCCTCCCTCCCCATCAGGGACAGGATCCCCATTTCCTCCTGGCCCACCATGGTGTAATAGTTCACCATCTCGGGAATGTCCTCCTGCAAGAGGGCTTCGATCCGTTCTGCCATCTCCTCGGAGTGTTCAATTCGAGTTCCCGGTGTCAGCTCCACTGTGAACTGGATATCACCCGTGTCACTGGTAGGCAGGAACTCTGTTTTCATGAGAGTCACCAGTGACAGCGAAGCGCCAAGAACGATGACCGCTGCCGAAACTGTGAGCCTCTTGTGAGCAAGAACCCACCCCAGCGCCCGGCCGTAGGCTTCCTCAAGGGCAACAAAGCCTCGTTCGCTCGTCCGGAAGAACCTGTTCCAGAGTCCCTCACGGGTGTCCGCGCGCCGGAGAAGAAATGAGGAAAGCATCGGGGTCAGTGTTTGGGATGCAAAGAAGGATGTCAGCACTGTCACGATGACGATGAAAGCCAGCTGCTTGAACATGGTGCCAATGAGACCCGTAGCGAACATCATCGGGGCGAAGACGGCTACTACGGTCAGCGCCGAAGCCATGACCGCTAGCCCCACCTCGGAGGCGCCAAAGGCAGCCGCCTCCCGAGGGCGCTCACCCTCCTCCGTGTGGCGGGTGATATTCTCCAGCACCACGATGGCATCATCTACCACCATCCCGATCACCACAGCGAGACTCATCAACGACACCATGTTGAGCGTGTAGTTGTAGAGGTGCAGAACCAGGAAAGCCATGATTACCGAGAAGGGAATTGCCAGGGCGATAATCACGCTCGCTCGGAATCTCCTCAAGAACGCGAAGACGACCAAGACCACAAAGATCCCGCCGTAGACCACTGCCTCGCTCAGGTTGCGGATGGATCGCGTGATGAACTCCGCCCCGTCGATGATCTCGACGATCTCGATGTCGGAGGGGAGCGTTTGCCGGAGCTCCGCCATCCGGGCTCGGCACGAGCGGGCCACCTCAACGGTGTTCGCGCCGGATTGCTTCAGGATGATCATGACTACACCCGGGCGACCGTTGGCCCTGGCTGTCATGGTCGGTTCCTTGAAACCGTCCGACACCTCCGCAACATCCGCCAAGTGGATCACCCTGCCTCCACTCTGCCCCACAATGAGCCGACGGATCTCGGAGACGTCCGCGAATTCCCCGGGAAGGCGGACCATGTATTCGGTGCGCCCGATCTTGATACTACCGGCGGGGATATTGACATTCTCCGCTGCCAGGACCCCGGCGATCTGTGTGTACGGAATTCCGTAGGCTGCCATCCGATTCGGCTGGAGAGTCACCTGGATCTCACGTTCCACCCCTCCCAGGACAATCAAAGAACCGACGCCGGGAATCTGCTTCAAGGCTTCGCCGACGTTGTCCTTCATGATCCTCCGGAGACCTCCGTAGCTCTCGTCCGCCGCGGCTCCGTAGACCAACACCGGCATCATCGCTGTGTTCATTTTCAGGATCGTGGACCGCTGGATGTCACTCGGGAGATCATTCGTGACTAACTCAAGGCGGTCGCGGATCTCGTTGCTGACCTCGTCCAGATCCGTCTGCCAATCGAATCGGGCCGTGACAGCAGAGACGTTGTCACGAGAGGCGGAGCTAATGTCCCTCAGATTGCTCACGGTCGAGACCGCGTCCTCGATCACTTCCGTGACCCTGCTTTCCACATCGTTGGGTCCAGCACCCGGGTAGAGTGTTATGATTGTGATTGCCGGCAACTCGATTTCCGGGTAGAGGTCGACCGGAAGACGCAGAAGGGACACCATGCCAAAGAGCATCAGAGCAAGGAAGAGCATGAGAACAGTGACCCTGCGGTGGACCGCGAACTCGGGAAGATTCATCGCTCGCTCCTTCCCGAGGAAACCACTTGCACTTCACAACCATCTTGCACGAGGGTTTTTCCAACCACGATAACCGTGTCTCCCTCGGCCAGGCCCGTCAGGATCGCTACGTTCTCCGCGTAGGAACGCCCGACCTCCACATCGGATCGTTGAGCCTCGCCTTCCACAACCTTGAAAACGTAGTAGATACCTGTCCCTACTTGCCGGATCAGGCCGTCCCTGGGAAGCAATAAGGCGGGCTCTTCGCCGACCGAGATCGACACATCCGCAAACATGCCGACCCTCAGCGATCTCTCCGGGTTTGCAACCCTGATCTCGACCTCCGCAGTTCGTGTTCTCTCGTCGACCGAGGGCTCGATACGAAAGACCTCGCCCGTGAAGGAACGTCCGGGATAGGCGTCCACCCTAAGCGTAGCCGCCTGCCCTGCCTGAAACTCCGGGATGTCCACCTCCGGAACGGAAACGACCACGTTCACGGTGTCTACCTGCTCCAGTCGAAGAAGAGCCGGACTTCCCGCGGGCCCTGGAAACAGGGTGAAAACCTCGCCCTCCTCCAGATATTTCTCCGTCACCACGCCGGCGAACGGAGCCCGAACCCGAGTGCTCGCCAGCACAAGCTCGTATCCAGCCTTCGCCCCTTGGTGGGCAGCATCAACTTGATCGAAGGCCTGCTGGGTCACCACCCCCTTGTCAAAGAGGGACCTCATGCGCTTCCAGTCCTTCTCCAAGGCTGTCAATTGCGCTGCAGCCTGGGTGAGCTGCTCTCCTCCCATCTCAACCAGCAGTTCCCCGCCATCGACCACGTCGCCAACCTCCACCATCATCCTTTCCACCTTCCCCGGCATCGCTGCCCCGAGGGAAGCCTGACGCCAAGGCCGGATGCTTCCGGAGACGGAGATTGAGCGCTCGATCTCTTCCGCTACCACACTGACGACCTCGACCGCAATCGCTTCCGGGCGAGCAAGGTCATCCGACTTCTCGCCGCGCCCACACCCTCCCACGGTCAGGAGAATGAGCCAAGAGATGATCTGCCTGTTCCTGTTCATCGACCGCTCCCCGTTGGTGATGCGCCAGAGGACCAACCCGTCGCAATGTCTATCTTTTCCTTCGCAAGCCGAAGGCCAGCCACAGCATTGACTCTCCCCGCCTTTGCACGAGTGAGCAAAGCCTCGGCGTCGAGGAGATCCGTGCTCGTGGCTACACCCTCCCGGAAACTCTCCAGGGCTAATCTGTGATTCTCTTCGGCCTGTGCCTTTGCCTGGCCTGCCAGATCCACTGCCCGGCGGGCCTCCTCCCATGCCAAGTAGCTCTGCTTGACTTGAAGCAGGATGCCGTCGGTGAGAATCTCGGCATTCTCTTCAAGCTGCCTTTGCTCCATCTCCGCATGCGCAACCTGGTGATGGATAGCGCCCCAATCGAACACATTTGCCTTGAGAGCAAGCGTGACGTTCCAGCTACGGTAGAACTCGGGCTCATATTCCCGGTCCGGACGCTTCCACTCATGGTTCCCGATCAGGAAAACGCTGGGCAGGTACTGGCCCCGCCTGAGGGCAATCGTGCGTTGTCCAATCTCAAGATAGTGTTCCATTGCCCGGAGTTCGGGTCGCTCCCGCAGCGCCAGCTCGTTGCAATCACTCAGCGTGCGGGTCTCCGCCTCCGCTTTCAGGGGATCCGTGGGAGTGATCCCTGTGTTCAGGGGAACCCCAAGCTGGTGGCAGAGGTTGGCCGTGGCCAGATCAACCGTGTTCGCGGCGCGGTTCACCAGCAGAGCGGCATTGGCAAGCTCAACCTCTGCCCTCAACAAGTCGTTTTGGATCACCATGCCCTCCCCGAGGAAACTCTCGAGGTCCACGATGTGCGCCTCGAGCTGGTGCACCGATTCCTTGGCAACTTCCAGGAATGCCTTGGCTCTCACAAGACCGACATACGCCTCCGCCACAGCAAAGCGAACCTCATTCTCGTCCCGCTGCCTGTTCCACTTCTCGGCTTCCAAGGCGTGCTTCGCAATGCGGTAGGTGTTCCTGATGCTGAACCCAGTGAAAATCGGTTGCTCGACCGTAACTCCAAGAGCATAGTTGTCCTTATCCCCGATGTAGATTCTGCTTGGTCCGCCGGCCTCGAGCCCGGCGAGTGCTCCAGGATCAAGGTAGCCGTTGCTGACAAGATCCTCGAATGGGACATGCAGAGGGTCAAACATGCTTGAGAAGCTCGCGCCGGAGATGTAGGGTGTCTGGTCCAGGCGCGTGTAACTCCCCTTTCCAGAGATCTTCGGAAGGAAGGCTGTGCGGGCCTCCCGAACCCTTTCCGCGCTTGCACCCATCCTGGCATCCGCGATCTTGAGAGTCCGGCTGTGTTCAAGAGCCAGCTCGACTGCCTCGGTGAGAGTCAGGTTGAGTTCGCCATCCGCGGAGACGGCAAACGCAGACGAGGTCGCCGTGATCGGGCACACGACAACCAAAGATGCCACAATCGCTCGTAGAAGACGCTTGACGGACGGACGGCTAGACCGTATTGGTTTTCTGGTCACACGCGACAAGAAAAAAAACGTCATGCATGCACTCCTCTCGGAACGATCCCCCGGAACAGAATGTCGAGCAACGTGTCGATCGTCTGCTCCAGATCTTTCGATCCGCGTTCGAGTATCCACTTCAACTCAAAGCCCTTGAGGGCTGTGACGATCGCGTGAGAAACCAACTCAACGTCAGTGACGGCGATCTCGCCCGCCGCGACTCCATCGGACAGAATCGCTGCAATGATCTTCTCCTCTTCCGTGAAATAGCGTTCTCGCTCCCCATCGACGTGTGGCCAGAGCTCGCTCACCGTTTCCCTTGTGACGCGGTAGAAGTTGACGACGGCCCGGATGCTCGTATTCTTCGTTAGAAGAAACGCTCGCATTCTTGACCGCGCAGTCCCAGTGCTACTCACAGCCTCTCGGATCTGACGCACGAGACTTGCGGATTCCTCTCGCACGACCTCCTTGAAGATCTCATCTTTGCTGGGGAAGAACTTGTAGATCGTGCCCTTGGCGACACGGGATTCCCGAGCAATCTCCTCGACCGAGGTTTTCCGCAGCCCGAACTGCGCGAAGAGCTTCCCCGACACTCGCAGGATTTCCATCCTCTTGTCATCGTCGCCGTGCATCGCTAACCCTTTGCGACAGCATGCAGTAGCACCACAGGAACTGTGAATAGTAAACCATTCCGGTTTTCGAGTCAGGTTTATGGTATGACCAGCGCGGCGTTCTGTCAAGTGGAAAACGCTCTTTGTGACACGGGGGGGCTTCTGCGCGAGATTGACAGACCACGACCTCCCGAGCGGCAACGCCAGTCGCCAACCGATCAGTTCCAGAAACCAGTGTCGTGTCCCCAGATTCCGCGATCTTGTCTCTCCGACCCCCGTCCCCCCAGCTTGAGCGAGAACAGCGGATGTGCTATCATCCGGGCCCAGTGCGTACAGCAACCAAGAGGGCAAAGCCGGAATGCCTCGAAGACTCCTGATCCTGAGCATCGTCCTGGCACTTGTCCCACTGCCGGCTATTGCTCAGTTCGCTGATTTCCAGAACTTCCTCGACCAGGTGAACGCGTTGCCGAGCGCTGCCGAGCGCGACAGCGTCATCGGCGTCTTCATGGACTTCGCTCAGAACAACGGAGGAGAAGATTATGAGCACATTTGGTTCAGCAGACGAAGTCCTCGACTTTGCCATCAAGAGCGAACAGGAAGCGGTGGATTTCTATACCGACCTGGCCGGGAAGATGGAAAACCCGGCGATGAAGAAGGTCTTCGAGGAGTTCGCCAAAGAGGAGATGGATCATAAGGCGAAGCTGACTTCCGTAAAGTCGGGCAAGCGCCTCATGAAGAGCGGCGCGCGAAAAGTGACAGACCTCAAGATCGCCGACTACACGGTAGAGGCAGAGCCCACCAAGGACATGGACTACCGGGAAGCCCTGATCCTCGCCATGCAGAATGAGAAGGCGGCGTTCAAGCTCTACAGTGATCTGGCGGCAACCGCTCAGGATGACGATCTCAAGGATCTCTTTCTCGCTCTGGCCCAGGAAGAGGCGAGGCACAAGCTGCGCTTCGAGCTGGAATACGATGACGATGTTCTCAAGTGCAACTAGCCTGCATTTCTGGCGAGCTCGTGGCTCGCCGGAAGCTGTTCCTCTTCGTGGGCTTCGTGGTTGAAGCTTTCCAGAGGCGCCGCCGTGCCTGTCGCCCGTTTCTATGCGGTTGAGTTTGAAAACCCTCGGCGAATGTGGTAGAATGCATGTGCATTCCTTCGATCGGGGGCCCCCTTGCGTTTCATGGCACGATGGTATGTCGCCCTACTCCTTAGCTCGACAATTCTGCTTCCGGCAACACGGTCTTTCTCCGCCCCGGTCCGGGTCGAATTCCGTTTCCAGCACGAGTCTGCCTCCACGGTCAACCTTGCGGGTAGCTTCAACAGCTGGTGCAATCCGGGACCCGGCGGCATCGATACCGGAATCGATCCCATGGGTGGACCCGATTCAGACAGCTGGTGGACCCTGGAGAAGCTCCTGGATCCTGGTGATTACGAGTACAAATTCGTCGTGGACGGAAACCAATGGTTCACCGATCCTCTGAATCCCCGGATCAACCACTCCAACTACGACAACTCCATGCTCGAGGTGACCAACCCGCTGGTCTACTATCTCCAGCCCATGGATGGATCGCTGGAAAGCAATCCGCTTCCCGAGATCAGCGCCTATCTGGCCAGGTCCGACGGCTCGAGTTTCGATCTGGATGAACTCAGGATCCTACTGGACGGCGATCTCGTTGCTGAGGGAGCTCCGCACTATGATCCCTCGACCCACCGGGTGAGCTTCACGCCCGCCGATACCCTTGAGAGTGGCATGCACGGCGCCAAGGTGAGGGTCGCTCTCGTAGGTGGAGCTTTAGATGCCGATACGACGGCTTTCGAAATCGACGCGGATCTCAGCCCTCCGGCCATTGCCCATGTTCCTCCGGCAGGAGCTTCCGCCAACGCGGCCGTTCACCTGGAGTGCACCATAACCGACGATCAGGGGGTCGAGTCGGCGCGTCTTTTCTACCGCAACGCCGGCGGCCCCGGCTTTGTCGAAGCAGCGCTCCATGAAGGATTGGAGGAAGTCTGGACAGGTACGGTTGTTTCCGGATTCACCGTAGCCGGGACTGACCTCGAGTACTACTTCGAGGCCGATGACCGCACAAATACAACGCGTGATCCGTCGGGGGGGACCCACTCGATCGTGGTCACACCCGATACGACTCCCCCCGTGATCTCCGAGGCGTTCACCTCTCCGACGCCCTTTTCTCCCGCCTGGGTCAACAACGAGACCCGGCTGTCCTTCTACTTGTCCGAGCCCACGGTGACAACCGTGGAGGTCACAACAGTCGGCGGCAGCCCGGTCAGGACCCTCATCAGCTCGGGGAACCTCGGGCCCGGGTATCACCAGACGGTATGGGATGGGAGGGATGGGGGAGGAGCGCCGCTACCCGAAGATGCATACGTTTTCCACATCAATGGAATGGATGCCGCTGGTTTGCCCACCGAGGCAGTCACGGTCCCGGTGGTCGTGGACAACAGTTCGGAATCGGGACCGATCCGTGTGGTTGTCCTGTTTCATGCGAATCAGACTCTTAACCACTACGGCGACATCGCCAATGATGTTTGCTTCAACGGGCTCCTCGATGTTCTCCGCCGTCACCCGCAGCTGAAGTTTGCGATCCACTTTTCGGGTACCCTTCTTCATGACCTGAGCTGGTTCAATTTCCGGCACAGCCCGTCCACCATCGACATGCTCCGGGCAGGCCACACCGATGGTCAGTTTGAGATCATCGGTAGCACGTATGCGCAGAATGTCCCCTACGCAACACACATGTGGGACAACGAGCGGCAACTGGAGGTGCACAGGGAAGTCATCCAGAAAATATTGGGTGCGGAACCCAAGATCTTCTGGAACGCGGAACGCTGCTGGAAGCAGGGGTTGGTGCCGCTGCTGGCGGACCATGGCTACCAGAGCACGTGGGTGGAGAGTCACATCCTGTGGGACAGCGGCAGTTCGGCCCCCGAGCACGCGGTTCGGAAAACCCGCTTGGGGGACGACGAGGTGATTGTCTTCAACGATGACGGGGATTTCATCGGTCTTCTGGACAGCGCCATCAACAGCGGCTACTCGGGTGACCTCATCGGCTATCTGGATTGGCTGAGATCACAGGACACGTACCGGGACTGGGTTGTTTGCTATGCTCAGGACGCCGAAACATCGGGTCTCTGGGATTACGAAGGCGGCGGAGATCCGCAGGACAACTGGGACAATCTCGACCAGGTGCTGACGGATCTCGAGAACACGGGATGGATCCAATTCACCACCTTCAGCGAGTACCTGGAGGATCGTTTTCCCACGGAGGAGTTAACACCCATCGTCGACGGTCAGGCCAACTGGATGGTCTGGCCATCCCAACAGGCGGGCTACGCAGACTGGTTCGACTTCAACGAGCGGTCTCCGCTCCTGGCGGCATACAGGGATTTCTACACGGGTCTCCGGGCACGAATCCAGGAAGTGGAAGCCCTAGTGAGTCCGGGAACGCCGGCGGCGAATCTGGTCAAGCATGCCATTTGGAACCTGGCCGCGCACCAGTTCGAGTTCGGATGCATCGGGTGTGGGAACCTGGGTTGCCAGGACTACCAGAAGGCAGAGACACTGGAAGGGGCTCTGCTGGCAGCCGAGGCGTGCCTGGGGAAGCGGAAGGGCACGGGGATCGAGCAGGTCGATGCCAACGGCGACAGCATCCCGGATTGGGTGATCACCACGCCCACCGACCTCTATATCCTCTCTGATACCGGGGGGCGATTGTTGCGCTGGTTCGACCTGAACCGGGGAGAGGAAGTTCTCGGAAACGAGCTCTTTATGTGGGGGCTCTACTACCTTGGCTGGCGGCACTGGTTCTCGGGGTCCGGCTACAACGATGATCAACACTACATGGATGATGCCGAGTGGACAGCGCCCAACTGGGTTCCCGCTGCCCAGCCCTTCCACCGGAGTTACGGCACCAGGAAGCATGCGTTCAACGATTTCCTCTCCATCGATGGAGGTGCCGGCACGGTCATCCTGGATGCGGGCTATGCCGCGACCGTGAACGGCGATACGCTCAAGTTCACCTATGCAGGGTCGGGGCTCAGCATCACAAAGAACTGGATTGCCCAGGATGCCGTTCTCGAAGTCGTGTACGAACTTTCCAACACGAGCGGCGCCTCCCATCTCTACGAGCTCCGGATCGAGAGCGAGCTCAACCCGTCCCTTCTGGAAGTGATGAACGGGGGCAGGGGAACCCTCATGTACTGGGATGGGACAGACACCAGCACGTCACCGACTCCATTGTCTGTCGGGGTAGTCAACGTACTAACGGAACAGGCGGTGGAGTTCAGCTTCTCCGAACCGCCGGCGACTATTACCGGCGGGGAAACCGTGCATGGCCTGCTCTATGGTCCGACCTTTGAATTCTCCATGGATCCGGGACAAACGAAGACCCTGCACTTGTTTGTGGGGGCACGAATGACATCAGTCGATGCCCGCGATGAGGATGCGCTGCAGTCGCGACCCCTCCGACTTCATCAGAACTACCCGAACCCTTTCAATCCGGTAACGAACATACTGTTCGAACTGCCCTCTGCGGGAGAAGTATCTCTTCGTGTGTACGACGTCCTGGGCAGGAGGGTGAGAACCCTCGTTGATGCTCTGATGCCTGCCGGGCATCATCCGGTTGTCTGGGATGGCACCGATGATGACGGACATCGGGTGTCTACGGGCCTTTACCTGTACCGGCTGGAACATGAAGGACACATCCGGTCCATGAAGATGGTCTTGCTGAAGTAGCACTGCCAAATAAGGAACTCCTTCGTGCTCTTCGTGGACCCCGACCGCGCCTACTTGAATCTGACCGCTGTCTCGCCCACCAGATCCTTCTCGCAATACCGTGGCCGGAATTTGATCGTCACCGTGCCGGATGCCCGGGTCGGCTTCTCGTAGAACTCCGAGTACGCTATGCGGCCGACCGGAAAGGCGATCCAGCTCTGTGCTCCCTCTTTCCCGGACTTCATCTTCCGGAAACGCGACTTCAGGACAGGAAACTGCCCGCGGAACAACTCCGTCTCCGCTGTCCCGGATTCCGCGTACGGATCGCTCCTACTCTCCGTGATCCGTACCGTGGCTGCCCCATCCGCCGTGGTCATCGTCCCCGCCACATCGCTCAACACCAGGTAAACCCCAATGGCGCCCGCGTTGTCGTCCGGTATAGCGATCACACTCGCCGAGGTTGGCGGATTGTCGTTCGGTCCGCAGGTGGGAATCAGTACCGCGGCCAGGGCCAGAAAAAGAGCCGTCCTTTTCATCGCACCACTCCCAAATGCCGGTCGTCAGAGGTGGCGTCTTCGTCGATCCAGTCCTCCTCGGTGTAGGACATGCCTTTTCGCCCCGGATTCGCGGCTGAACGCTGACAACACGGCCCGACCCCGCGACTTTCTCCATGCCGGCTTTCACCCTCGCCATCAGTCTTTGCTCCGTGTGTCGGTATTCGATTCTTCTGTCACGTGGATACCTCCGTTGTCGGCGTCTCGCCCTGCGCATTAGCCACGTTCTCTATGGAGGGCCTCGGCCAAATCTTCAGCGCAAGGTCGAACATCTTCTCGCCACGATCAGCGATTGTGGTTTCGTTCCATCTGGTCGCATCCTGGAACTTTCGGTTCATGGCGAGAGCGCTGTGCTCCATGATCGCCGCCTTCTTCTCTGCCCATGCCGCGTTCGACAGCGACGGATTGAGTTTCCCGGTAACAAGTGTCAGGTTGCCGAAGCGGTGGAGCGTCTCATTGCGTTTCGCCTCGTCTTCGGGGGTCGCATCATCCGGCATCGGCCAGTTCAGTCGCCATTCCTGTGGCATGATATGTTCGATGGTCAGTTTCTCGCGAATGGCGATTTTCTCGGACTTGCCGTCACGCATTGCCCTTTCAATTGCCTCAAGCACCATTCGCGTCCGAGCCTGTTTCATCCATTTGTAGATCTCGTACTCGCAGAAGGCCTTTCGGAACTGGTCATCCGTCGGCCACTCCGCGCTGTCACCCTTACGAGCAAGGAGGAATGTGAGTAGCTCCGATGACGATAATCTTGTGGACGCAAGGTGCTTGATCATGTCCACGAAGATGCGGTTGTAATTCTTATAGGTGAGGCAGCACACGGCCCGACGCACCAAGTACGATTCGAGGTAATCTAGGAACAGGTTCTTGTCTTCTTCGGAATCCGGTTTTCGGAGCACCTCAAGCAGAACGGGAATGGCCATGTTTGTGTCGAGTGCTTCCAACCGCTGGAAGAAGAGAGCCTCGCGCGACCCCTCGGGATATTGATCGAAACCGTGATAGACATCAGCATAACTCCGCAGCTGCCGAATGTGTTCCTCCGCAGCTGTTTCGTTACCATCTGTGAAATACTCGCGGAACTCGCCAAACAGATGGGTCATGCTTACCACGTCTTTGCGTAATAGCGTCAGGTAGTGCGCAAGAAACAGATCTATGCGATGCCATTTGAGGCGGCCTTGCCGTATCTCCTCTCGCCAGTAGGAGACATTGTCGTCGAATGGCCGCCACATCTGCTCGTAAAGAACTGGTGTATCGGCCCCCTGGCGCTGCGCCCAGTGAAACAGGAAGTTCTTCACGAGGTCTGCAGGTTGGAGAGGTGTGCCAAGAGCGTTCAGGGTTTCAAAGATGAGTTGCGGATCATCATCGCTCCCAAGGTCCACAACAACAAGAACAAGGTCTTGCCGTATTGCGTTGAACAAGAGATCAAGCCTATCATTCAGGGCATCGCCTTCTACTCCGTCAAGCCATTCCAGAACCTGATCGTGGAAGTACTTATAACAGTTGGGAATAAGGTGGCCGTAGTCTCTGGCATTAGCCTTTACCCCATACTGCCCGGCAAGCGCGTCGAGCGACCTAGCCGTCATTGCCTGGCCGAAGTGCTCCCGGTCGACGTTGGTGGGCCAGACCTTGAAGGTGCTCTCCAGATTCTTCTTGGATGGCACGTAATTCTCCGACAGGCGTTTGAAGGCTTCCTGGTAATCCGCCGATCCTTTGACCGCACAGATGTCCCGGATCGCCGCGATCATGAGTTGAAGGGTCGTCAGGCGTTGTTGTCCATCGATCACTTGCCGCGCATCCACTTCGCCAGTCTCGGTCTTCAGTTGCTCTAGGACAATCGCGCCTAAAAAGTGGGGCCGGACTGTGCTTCCCGTCAATCGCCGGTCGGCAGCGGTTCTAATAGACTCCCACAATGGTTCCCAGTTATCATTCTGCTTCCACACATAGGGTCGCTGGAACAAGGGAACGAGAAATCGCACTGTGGTTTCGAATACCACGCCAAGTGTTCTATCTTCCGCGTGCATGTTCTGCTCCTTCAGTCACGGCTATTGTTTCCTTCTTCCGGTTCCCCCGAGACTGTCAGCCGCTGGGCACCACCCCGACCCCACCAGTTTCGCCAGAACAGGATAGGCGACGTAGCCAGCTCCGTACTTCTGGATTGTGGCGAAGTGGTATTCATCCACCAGCCGGTCATGAATCCCACGCAGGTTTTCGGGCAATGAATTGCGCGCCTCGACGAACTTTGCGCGCTTCCGTTCGCAAGGCAGGGCAGCTTGTTGCTTCTTGTCATTATCAAGATGTCTTGTCATCGGTTGATATCTTTTCCGCGAACTTCTCGAAATTGTTGGCCACAGTGAATCCCACTTCTGTTCCGAGCGCCTTGAAGTGCTCACGACCGCAATCGATCTTTGCCTGCTCCGTCGGCCGGAGGGCATCGGAGAACAGACCGCCCTTAGTCTCCACCACGAAGTACAGCCGCTCCCGGCCTTCCATCTCGACCAAAACCGCCCAGTCAGGGTTGTAGCTGCCCAGCGGCGTATCGATCTTGAACCATCCCGGCAGCTTGGCGTAGACCTTCATGTCGTCGCTTAGCTCGAACGACCGGGCAAACTCCTCCTCCACGCCCGAGTCGTAAACGACATGGTCGAAGACCGACTTCTTGCTTTCCAGCATGTTCTTGCTGAGGTAACCGTACAGTTCGTTTTCCGCGAAGAGTTCCTGCGCGTAGTAGTACTCGTCGCCGAGCCTCTGGTACTTGATGCCGTCGACGATGAACAGCTGCATCTGGTGGTTGATGATTGCTGACACCTGCTCGATGTACTTCTGCGGGTTGTTCTTAAAATCCTGGAGCCGGTCGCTCCGCTTCATGATCTCCACCAATGTTCGCCGGGTTAGGTTCGTCTCGTTTTGAAGGTAGCTGACTACATCTGGAAGCTGATAGTCGCGAGCCCCGTAGACGGCTGCGCTCTCATAAACGACTTCAGCCTGGACTCCGCCTCGATCTACGTCAAGGCGTGCCTTGCGAGTGATGAATCGGGCCCGGCCGACCACCAACGATTTCTGGATTTCTGCAGCGCATTTCTCGATCAACTTGGCCGAATCGAATTCCACGCGGAAGGTTGTCCGATACTTGATCCTATCCCACAACTGCTTGAATTCTTCGCCAAGGTACACCGCCTTGTTAAGCTTGACCAGTTTGCGGTCGTCGGCGTTCTTGATGTTCAGCTTACCGGCAACCTTTCGCAACACTGCGGTGATCTGCGCGACGTGGTCCTTCACCTCCTCCGGCAGGTTGACTTTGTCGGCCTTTAGGTCTGTTCGGAGCGAGTCCTGGACCTTCCCGTTCGCGTCGATGTAGCCCTTGGCCTTCAGGTGATCCCACACCTTCTGCGAGGTCTCCACCCCCAGGTACTCGGTCCGGTGATCGTCAGTCAGAACCGGGATGTTGGCGAACAGGTGCCTCTCGACGACGCCGAACCTGATGCCTTCTTCCTCTTCAATCTCCTTCTGCAACTGCCGGGCGAAATCCTCATAGGATTCATTAGCCATCACGGTCAGCCTGTTCACGTCGAAGCCGTGAACTCTTTTGCCCTGCTGGTTGACGGCGATTCGCAGCCCCCGTCCGATCTCTTGTCGTTTCTTCATAACCGAACTCGTCTCGTTGAGCGTGCATATCTGGAAGACGTTCGGGTTATCCCAGCCTTCCCTCAAGGCCGAGTGCGAGAAGATGAACTTCAGCTTCGAGTCAAAACTGAGCAGCCGCTCCTTGTTCCGCATGATGAGTTGGTAGGCGCTCGCGTCAGCCTGCGTCGTCCCCGCCCCGCGAGACTCCTTGAGCATGCCGTCCCCGGTCGCATCCTTCTTCTTGTCCACTGCAAAGTAGCCGTCATGGACGCCCTCGGCCGCTGTCTCCAGGTCCGCTCCCTCGAACAGGATGTGATACTTCGGCTTGCGGATCGCCCGGGCGTATTCCTCCTCGAACATCCAGGCGTACTTGCCTGGTTGCGAGTTGCCATCATCGTCGTACCAGCGATAATTCGCCACTCGGTCGATAAAGAACAGGCTCAGCACCTTGAGACCCTGCGGCCGGAGCTGCATCTCCTTGTCCAGGTGTTCCTCAATGGTCTTGCGAATCTGGAGCCGCTTGTACTCGTCGTCGTTGACCTCGCCGATGGCTTGGTTCAGCCGCACGATTTCCGGCTTGCTGGTGAAGCTGATGTACTCGTTGCCCTTCTCGCAGTAGATATCCTCGATGATGTAGCCGTCGTACACGTTTCTGCCGCCGGAGAGGTCCAGTAGGTCATCGCCGCTGCGGACCCACTTCTTCTTTCGGGCCACTTCGCCGTTCCGCTGGACAATATCCAGATCGATGTGAGCGCGGATCGGGCTTCTTCTGTTGTCCACCTTCAGGAGCTTGATGTACGCCTTGTTGTGGCTGTCCCGCACCTCAATACTCGCCACCTCAATCTGCTTGACCAACTTCCGCTCGTAGGCGTCCACCGAATCGAGCCTGTACATCATGTGGTGCTTGTCGATGTGGGTCGCCGAATAACGAAGCGTGCAGAGAGGATTGAGCGACGCGATGGCCTCTTTGCTTTTTTCGGTCGTGGCCACGCTCTGCGGCTCGTCGATGATGACGATGGCACTTGTCGCCTGGATAAACTCGATTGGGCGGCTGCCGGTCATCCGGTCGTGGGGCCGGTGAATGATATTGGCCTTGTCTTCCTTCTCGGGGTCGGTGAAGCTCTTGCGGAAGGCGTCGATATTGATAACCATGATCTGAATGTAGTCGCTGGTGGCGAAGTTGCGCACCTGGCCGAGCTTCTGCGAGTCGTACACGAAGTAGTCGAACTGGACGTTATCGTAGAGCCCCTTGAAGTGCTCCTCTGTCATCTGAAGTGACTTGTAAACGCCCTCCTTGATGGCCACGGAGGGCACCACGATGATGAACTTCGTGAAGCCATACAGCCGGTTCATCTCGAAGATCGTGCGCAGGTAAACGTAGGTCTTGCCCGTGCCAGTCTCCATCTCCACCGTGAAGTCCATCGAGCCGAGCACCTCCGAGGGGGCCAGCCCGTTGCGGAGCTGGACCGCCTTGACGTTCTCATGGATGTCCTCGTCCAGGAGGCGCAGGCGGTTGCCGATGCCAAGGTCATTCTGATCCATTCCAGCAAACAAGCCGTCCATCTGCTTCAGCGGGGCAACTGTGAAGTTTGTCCGGCAGATCTCCTGGCCGTCGAAGAGGTCCACGACGGCACTGATTGCTTCGCGCTGAAAGTCCAGATTGGGATCGAATTGAATCTTCATCATATTCTCTACCTTCGTCGTTTCCAAGTTGGTCAGTACCAGCCGTAAAGTCTGATTCCGTGCTTGCGTGTCATCGTTCGACACCAGGAATCTAGGGCGTAGGACTTGGCAACGACGTCGTCCAATTCCATTCCCGGCCTCAAGATCCGAAGACGGATCGGAGCGCCGCCTTGCAATCCGCGCTCCACGAGGGCAATGCCGTTGTGATGTGCTCTTGCCCATTGAACGTTCTTTGTATCGTTCGGCACGTTCAAGCGAAACATGTTGTTATCCTTGTAGTAATTGTATTTCATTTGGCACGTCCGATTATCATCGGGACATGACACCTGCAGGTAGCCATCCCGACTCGTTCGCCTGCCGACAAGCCTCCGTATGACCTCGCCTGCGGCGCGAGGAAACTCAACCTGAAACATGTAGTCCCCAGTGAAAGATTGAAGGCCGGCCCACGCGGCAACGGCGAAGACATTGCCAACCACACCCTTGCGCGGGGAACGCTGGCGACGGACTTCCGCAACAGAGCGGTGTTTCCGCCCATCGCTTACACCGAGGGCGTCAAGCTCTCCCGCGCTCCGTTTCCGATTTTTTTCGGCAAATGAGGCCGCATAGTCATTGAGGGCCACCTTGTCGGCAGCAGCAGCCCGTGACCACAATTCCTGGAAGGCGGACGATGCATCATCCACACAATCGTCGCCCGTCGATATCAGGCTGCACTCCGTGTTCTTCGACAGTCCACAGAGAGTGAGGTTCGCCGACCCAATGCACACAAAACAGGGTTTCACAACGCCACCAGCCCTGTTGAAGCGGTCCCCGCCCACCATCAGCTTGGGGTGAAAAATGGCCGGCGGTGCCGGCAACTTCCCCAGCTTCACTTTCCACCCTTGAGATTTCGCAATATTCAAAGCCTCGGGGTGTGTGATAAAGTGACTCGTGCCAGCAACCAAGCGACATTGCCCTACGCCAAGGCGTGCCATCGCCTTTGTCAACTTATCGAGGCCATCGGTGGTTACAAACGCCGATACAATACCAAGCACGCGAGGACGTGCTTCGCGGAGACACGTACGGATCTTCTCATCAAGCAACTGCCCGTACCCGCTGTTTACGATGGCTTGCGACACGATCCTGTATCTCCTTTCCCGACGCTGCGCGTCCGTTCTTCAATATCGCTTACAAGCTCTTCATAGCCTCAATTCCCGCCTGCCGTAGGATCTGAACGGCGTTCGTTTTCACAACGTCCTCCTTGAAGCCGGCATCCTTGAAAATAACACGCATGATCTCCGGTGCTAGCTCCGCCTTCAGTGCCGCGATGCCCTCAACCAAATCCAGGGTCACGCCGTCGGCTAGGCATACCACCAAGGCACCCGCACCAATGATGCAAACCATCTTGCCGTCGATCTTTCGCTCTTCTATTGGCACGGCCAGATCCAGGCCGTACTTCACCAACAGCTCGTAGAGAACATCTCCTTCGCTACGATCGCTCTTAATGTTATCGACGGCGTTGAGGAGCGTTTCCTGCAAGTTTTCGAAGTCAGGGTCCCATGGTCTGATGTTGCTGGAATCCAACTTGAACACCTTGACCCCAAGGTCCAGGTCATGGTCATGAGCTTCATCATCCATTCCTGGCAGCGCCAATTCCGCCTCTGCGACCTTCATGTCCCGATCGGCTTCGATCTTCTGAATCACTCGGCGAATGCGCTCCTTGCCAACGTCGGCGATCGTCTTGAATCCGGCTTTGTAGGCCGCTGACTTCTTGTCACATGGCTCCTGGATCTGCACCATCAAGAAACGTCGCGTTCCGCCATCTTCCACGTTCATCTCGAGTACCGCTTGTGCAGCCGTGCACGACCCGGCAAAGAAGTCGAGGATGATGGAGTCGGCCGCACATGAGTGTTCGATGGCACGACGGATCATGAGCACCGGCTTTGGGTTGTCGAATACCTTTTCGGCAATCAACGCGCGGAGATCGCGTGTCCCGTCGTCTGTGTTCCCAGCGTAGTCATGTGGCCAGAAGTTGACCGGCGTTAGGCCGCGCGCGTCGGAAAGGAACATCTTGATCGACGGCACCGCCTGCGTGCCGTCACTTCCCCAATACAACCGATTGTCCGCCAAAAGGCGCTCGTATTCCTCGCGGCTACGCCGCCATGCATGCGTCGTGGTTTCCGTCACATGTTTCGTGTTCGGGTTCTCGATTGGGTAGCACAAGTTCGGCCGCTGATCCGGTGTCGCCGGATTCAGAAACGATGCGCCCTTCCAAGGGCCCCGCAGATCATTGTCCGGATTGCCGTACCGCGCGTCGGCCTCCTCCGTCCGAGGCAGCAGGTTCACCATAAACGCCTCCGATTTTGCGTAGACGATCAGGTGCTCTACCACCGTCGTGAAATCCACTGTGTTGTTGCTCCGCGTGTATCGCTTCTGCCAAGCGATATCAGCCTTGAAGTTCTCCTCCCCGAAGATCTCGTTGCAGACATGCCGCAGATTATGCGCCTCATGGTCATCAATGGAGATGAAGATCGCGCCGTCATCGCGCAACAAATTGCGGGCAAGCTTCAGCCGCGGGTACATCATGTTCAGCCAGTTGGTGTGGTAGCGTCCAGATGTCTCAGCGTTTACAGTTAGTTTCCGACCTTCTTCATCCGTCTGTCCTGTCAGCTCCATGTAGTTCTTGATATTGTCACGGAAGTCGTCGGGATAGATGAAATCCCCACCGGTGTTGTACGGCGGGTCGATGTAGATCATCTTGACCTTCTTATGGTAAGATTTCTGGAACAGCTTGAGGACTTCCATGTTGTCGCCTTCGACAAAGAGATTTTTTGTCGTGTCCCAGTTGACGGACTCTTCCGGGCATGGCCGGAGCGTGCCGGTGGACGGCGTCTGGGCGATGCGGCGTGCCCGAGCCTTCCCGTTCCAGGTGAAACTGTAGCGTTCCTGGCGGTCGTCAGCATATTCGCCGAGCGTCTCGCGCAGGGCGTCGAGGTCGACCCTTCCCTCCGTGAAGACGTCGGGGAAGAGCGCCTTCAGCTTCTCGATATTTTGCCCGACGATGTCGGTCGTTGCGCCGTCGGCTTTCGGGTCCAGCTTTTCCATGTGTGTTATCCTCCTGCCTAAAATCCGGCAGCTTTCTTCTGCAGTTGCTTCTGCATTTCCTTCATCTTCGCATTCAGCTCCGCTTGGCGGTTGAACTGCGTTTCCTTGAACGGCTGTCCCTCTCCGGGTACTGCAGCGCTGTCGTTCGAGGGAATGAGGAGACGCAGTGCGCCTGCCCGCACCAGTTGCTTCTTCAGGGCAGAATAGCCGTAGACGGAGAAGAGGCCGGACAGGATGGCAAGGCGAGCATTCGCCTCTATGCTCTTTGCAAGAGCATCGCCAACCTTCCCTTGGCCCTTGTTGTCCAGAAGTACGGTCATCTCTTTCGGTCATCCTCCATCTTCATGGTTATTTCAGCCATCACTCCGGGTCCCCGGAAGGGCCATCGGCGGAATCCTCACCGTCACCTTGTCGCACCCACTCGTCTACTTCGGACAATTTGAAACGAAACAGTCGGCCGACCCTGTGCGCGGGGAAACCCTTCTTGCTTGACCAGCGATACACAGAGTCTTTGTTGACGCCGAGATGTGAAGCCACATCCTCGACCCCGACCCAGCGTTCTTCAGCAGTCATTACTATTCCTCTTCGCCAGTTCTCAGCCAGACACCCACGAACACCAACGAAACCAAGCGAAAATATATCAAACCAAGCCGTTCCTATCAAGGGCAAAAACTGCGCGTGTCGGTGCCGCATCTTGCCATGCCAAAAAATCGGGCCCAAAGTATTGGCGTACAATCGGTTGATATTGCGGGCATGGCCGGGTTTGCCAGGGATCAGAAGAAACACATCTGCAAAGGATTAGGTCTAGAAATGTGGCATGGCAAGATCCGACCTCAAGGCCTAAGCGGACCACGGGAGCGGGAAACGCTTTGATGCCATTTCCAGAATAGATTCCGCAGACAGCATCTGCGGTTTTCCGGATGGTGTCCGGATTTTCGTCGGCGCCGATTCTATCGACACTGTCGAGAGAATTGGATTGTCCAATTCTATCGGCGGTGTCGAGAGAATTCGCTAAGGGTACACACCCAGCCAAGGTTACCAGTTCGGATTCGGCAGACGGCGTCTGCCAAATCTGGCAGTCACCGCCACAGACTGCTGTGCATTTGTTGCGGGCGCTCGACTTCACCTTATGCCCCTTGGCCCCTTTGTGGCCCCTTTCCCCATCTTGTAGAAAGTTCCCTTGCCGGTTCTGCCTACCTTGTCGAAGATACCCTTCTCTACGAGAAGCCCGCATTTCTCACCAAGCTTCGTCGCGAGGCTGGTGAGAAATGTGGGCTAAGGTCGCAACTTGCGACCTTAGCGAACTCTGTGATTCGCAATCGGTTAACGCCGTTCTTCGGGATTGCGGGACGTGAGTCCCGAAATCCCGAGAAGAACTCCTTCGTGGGCTTCGTGGTCGGAGCTTTTCAGAGCCCTTCCCCGAGGGGGACGAGAAGATTGATGTTGCCTCATCCCCGGCAAGAGATAGAATGATGGGGTGGTCGAAGATTGTTGTCGCCGTCGCCTCCCTTCTGTCCTCGGTGGTAGCCCATGATCGGAAAGACCATCTCGTACTACCGGATCACGGAGAAACTGGGCGAAGGCGGGATGGGGATTGTCTATAAGGCCGAGGACACGCGTCTCAACCGCAGTGCGGCCCTGAAGTTCCTCTCACCCCATGCTCTTGGAACGGACGAAGAGAAAGCCCGGTTCGTGCGGGAAGCCCAGGCGGCAGCCGCTCTCACTCACCCCAACATCTGCACGATCTACGGAATCAGTGAGGCCGAAGGGCAAACCTTCATCGAGATGGCGTACGTCGAAGGTCGGAGTCTCAAGGAGGCGATCGCCCGTGGTCCGCTCGATTCCGACGAAGCCATCCGAATCGCCTTCCAGATCACGGAAGGACTCCGGGAAGCTCACGAGAAGGGCGTCATCCACCGCGATATCAAGCCCGCCAACATCATGATCACCCGCGACGGTCGCCCCATCATCATGGACTTCGGATTGGCGAAGCTGGTCGAGTCGACGACCGTCACCAGGACGGGAGCCGTCGGAGGCACGGCCGCCTACATGTCCCCCGAGCAGGCAAGGGGCGAGACCATCGACCACAGGACGGACCTCTGGTCCCTGGGCGTCGTCCTCTACGAAATGGTCACCGGCCAGCGACCCTTCAAGAGCGATTATGAACAGGCCGCAGTCTACGCCATCCTGAACGAGGATCCCCCCTCCCCCAGCGAACTGCGCCCGGACGCGCCGGAGGAACTCGTTCACACCATCCGAAAATTGCTGGAGAAGGATCCCGGGAATCGATACCAGACCGCGGATGGAGTTCTGGGCGACCTGCGGAAACTCGCGTCCGGATTTCCCATCTCGGATACTCCCACTGCGGCGAGACCCTCTGCGAGCCGCATCTCCCCCGTTCTGATTTCCCTGGCCGCCGTTGCCGTTCTGGTGGCGGCTTTCCTTCTTCTGAGGCCCTTCCTGTTTCGCGAGGTCCTGGTCTCGGAGCCCAAGCCCATCGCCATCGTGGCCTTTGCCAACCAGACGGGCAACGAGGCCTTCGACTATCTCGAGGAGGCGATCCCCAATCTCTTGATCACCAGCCTCGAGCAGTCCGGCTACCTGAGGGTGACCACTCGAGAACGCCTGAGGGATCTCAAGAAGCAAGCCGGAAGAGACACGAGGGAACCCATCGACAAGGACCTGGCCTTCGAGCTGTGCCGAATGGACGGCATCGAGGCGCTCGTCGTCGGCAGCTTTACAAAGGCCGGAGATGTTTTTGCCACGGACGTGAAGGTTCTGGATGTCGAGAGCAAGCAGATCCTCGAAAGCGCCAGCTCACGAGGGCGGGGTCCCGCGAGTATACTGGAGAAACAGATCGACGAACTCAGCAGGAAGATTTCCAGGGGCATTGGCCTTTCACAGCGCTCGATGACCGCATCCCAACCCATTCGTGATGTCACCACATCATCTCTGGAAGCGTACGATCTCTATCTCCAGGGACGGGAAGCGGCCGACAGGTACTACCAACGAGAGGCAGCCGACTACCTGAAGAAGGCCGTCGAAATCGACCCCGAGTTTGCCGCTGCCTACCTTCACCTGGCATGGGTCTATGATCCCATCGGGGATGCGAAAGCCCGCAATGAGGCCATTTCAAAGGCGTGGTCTCTCTCGGACAAGGCCTCTCCCAAGGAGAGACTTTACATCGAGGCCGGCCACGCGCAATACATCGACCAGGATCTGGGACGCGTCGCCGAGATCATGGCGGGGATCGTCCGGAGATACCCTCAGGAGAAACTCGCCCATCTTCTTCTGGCCCGACTCCATCGGAACTTCCACCGACACGACGAGGCCATCGCACAGTTCAACATCGTGCTTGACCTGGATCCCAGCTACACTCCTGCGATGAACTCCCTGGCGTATACGTACGCCGACATAGGTCAGTACGAGAGGGCCTTTGAGCTCTTCGGCCGTTACGCGGCCGCCGCTCCCGGGGACGCCAATCCCTACGACTCCATTGCCGACATCTACTTCCGTATCGGGAAGCTGGACCAGACCATCGCGAATTTCGAGAAGGCCCTCGAGATCCGCCCGGACTTTGCATCGTCCATCGGCAAACTGTGGCACGTCCATGCCATCCTGGGGGAATACGATCGGGCCGTGGAGTGGATCCGGCATTGGATCGAGACGGCTCCTCTCGACGAGTCCAAGGCTAGCGGGCAGCGTTGGTGGGGGTACTTCGACTACTGGTTGGGCAGGGAAAAGGTCGCGCTTCGGCGCATCGAGTCGTCCAGGGAGCTGTCCGGGGACAACACCGCGGGGACAACGCTTAGCCTCATGACGCTGGCGTGGATTCACTACGACCTAGGAGAGACGCTGGCGGGCAGGCAATTCGTGGAGCGTTCCGCTGAGCTGATGGGAGACTACGCCGCACCTCGTTTCATAGTTGTTGATGAGGCTACGCGGGTTTTCTACCACGGTCTGTCGGATGTGAAAGAAGGTGGTCTGGCGGCGGCCAGGACCCGGCTTGCGGAGCTCGGGACTCTGGTTCCCGAAGGCAGCTCGGCATACAAGCCCACCATAGAGTTCTACCATCGGCTGCTCCTGGCCGAGATCCTGTTTGCCGAGGGAAAACCCGCCGACGCTATCGAGGTGTTCAAACAGGCCCAGCCGTACGCAGTCGACCATCTCCACGATGGTCTCCTGCTGGCCGTGTACACCCCCCGCAAAGACGTCGTTGCGCGCGCGTATCTGGATATGGGGCAGGTCGCAGAAGCTATCGCCGAATACGAGCGCCTGACCAGCACCGATCCCAACGTGCGGGGGCGCATGTTGCTCCGCCCCCGGAACCTCTACCGGCTTGGGAAGCTGTACGAGAAAACCGGGCAGGTGGAGAAAGCGAAGGTCGCCTACGAGCGCTTCCGCGATCTGTGGGAGGATGCGGATGAGGCACCTGGCGGGTAGCATTCCTCCGCCGCGGGAATTTCAAAGAGCTTTTCGTGCTAGCCGCCGTGTACCGAACAGGTTACAATTCCTGAGTACCCCTCTGCAACTCCGTCCCACCGATCAGGAGTGCATGATGGCCGACAAGAACACTGGCGACAGCCGACTGGAATCCCTGGATCAGGAAAACCGCAGGCTGAAGCGGGCCGTCGAAGAGCTGACCATCCTCAACGACCTCGCCAGGGAGATCGGCGCGTCCACGAATTCCCAGAAGATCATGAATACCATCATCCGCCGAGCACTTCGGGCCGTCCGTGCCGAGCAGGGCGTGATCACACTGGTGGACCGGAAATCCAGCACGCCGATGAGAACTCTCGTCCGAACGATGATCAGCTCCGCCGACAGCAGGCCATTCCACCTGGACCAGAGCATTCTGGGCTGGATGATCCTCAACAAGAAGCCTCTGATGGTGAATGATCCCCCGGTGGATGACCGTTTCCGCGGGGTCCGTTGGGATGAGTCGATCCAGACCCTTCTGGCCGCACCCCTTCTGGTCAAGTCCGAGCTGATCGGAGTCCTGACCCTGTACAACAAGAAGGAGGAGGACGGCGGCTTCGCAGAAGAAGACCAGCGCCTTCTTGCCATCATTGCCACCCAGTCCGGACAGGTTGTGGAGAACGCCCGCCTCTACGAGGAGGAACAGGCTCTGTTCAGAATGAAGGAAGAGCTGCGCCTCGCTTCCGGGATCCAGCACCGGCTGTTGCCGAAGACGTCACCACAGGTTTCGGGGTACGACATTGCGGGGGTCAGCATCCCGACCGAAGCTGTCGGCGGAGACTATTTCGACTTCATGTTGCTCGATGGCGGGCGCCTGGCCTTCTGCCTCGGGGACGTTTCCGGCAAGGGGCTTCCGGCCGCCCTTCTCATGTCTAACCTACAGGCCACAGTTCGCGGGCAGGCCCCCCTGGCGCACTGTCCCAAGGAGTGTATCGAGCGCGCCAACCGGTTGCTCTTCGGCAGCACCGAGCCGGACCGCTTCGCAAGCCTGTTCTACGGTATTCTTAATCCCCACAATCACGATCTGTGCTACTGCAGCGCCGGCCACGAGCAGCCCTTCCTCATTCGCAAGGGTGCGGAACCGTCCCGCCTGGAAGCAGGCGGGATGCTCCTGAGTTTCCTGGAAGAGGTCTCCTACGAAGAGGCCTGCGTTTCCCTCGATCCGGGAGATGTGCTGGTAATCTACTCAGACGGAATTACCGACGCCCTCAATGGCCTCGATGAGGCCTATGGGGAGCCTCGTCTCCTGGATCTGATCCAGAACAGCATGGAGGAATCGGCCGCCGATCTCATGGGCCGGATCATTCGCGAAGTCCGGGAGCACGCCGGGGACCGCCCCCAGTTTGATGACATGACGCTGGTGGTCATCAGGCGAGAGGTGAGCGAGACATGATCGGCAAAACCATCTCCCACTACAAGATTCTCGAAAAGATCGGCGAGGGCGGCATGGGTGTCGTCTACAAGGCCGAGGATACAAAGCTCAAGCGCACCGTTGTGCTCAAGTTCCTTCCCTCCGATCTGACATGCGACGCCGACTGCAAGGAGCGATTCGTCAACGAAGCCCAGGCCGCGGCAGCTCTCAATCATCCCAACATCGTGACCATTCATGAAATCGACGAGACCGAGGGCCAGGTCTTCATTGCGATGGAACTTGTCGAAGGGCGATCTTTGCAGGACATGATCGCAGAGGCCGGGACCGCGGGCCGGTCACTCCCCGACATCAACCAGGCCATAGACATTGCAGGGCAGATCTGCAAGGGACTCGACAAAGCACATGGGGCGGGCATCGTCCATCGCGATATCAAACCCGCCAACATCCTGGTCGATCCGGACGGGCAGGTGAGAATCCTGGACTTCGGGATTGCAAAGCTCAGGGGTGTGAGCGCTCTCACGAAGGAGACCTCCACCCTGGGGACGGTCCACTACATGTCTCCGGAACAAACCCGGGGAGAGAGCGTGGACCATCGCACGGACATCTGGGCGGTCGGCGCTGTTCTCTACGAGCTGCTGGCCGGCCTCCCTCCCTTCAAAGGAGATTATGAACAGGCTGTCATCTATTCGATTCTGAACGAGGATCCCGAGCCCGTCACGTCGATGAGGAGCGATGCCCCTGAGGGGCTGGCCAAGATCCTCGCAAGAGCCCTTGCCAAGAATCCGGAAGAGCGCTACCAGAACCTCGGTCACATGCTCGCCGACCTGCGGGCTCTCGAAGAGGGCGCGGAGCTTGCGGAGACCAGGGAAATTCTTCGAGACGCGTCCCCCAGAAGAAGGAAGAGGGTCTATCTCTACCCCGGGATCTCGGTTCTGCTCCTTCTTCTCCTCCTGAGCCAGGCCCATCGTCTGACGTGGCGCGCCCCGGCGGTCGATTCTCTCGCCGTTCTTCCGCTCGGGAACCTGTCGGGCGATCCCAACCAAGAATACATCGCCGACGGGATGACCCAGGCGCTCATCATGGAACTATCCAGGATCAAGGCCTTGCGCGTCATATCGAGAACCTCCGTCATGCGCTACAAGGAAACGGACAAGTCCCTGCCGGAAATCGCCAAGGAGCTCGACGTCGACGTGGTAGTGGAAGGTTCGGCCATGCTTGCGGGAAACCAGATCCGAATCACGGCGCAGCTCATCGATGCGACCACAGACCAGCATCTGTGGGCGGAGAGCTACGAACGGGAGTTCCGCGATGTTCTCGCTCTTCAGAAAGAGGTCGCCAGGGCCATCGCAGGAGAAATCCGGATTGCCCTGACCCCTGAGGAGCAGGAACGACTCGCCTCCGCGCCGCCCGTGAATCCCGAAGCCCACGAGGCTTATCTCAAGGGCATCTTTCACCGGAACAAGCTCACGTTCGAGGGAATCGACAAAGCGATCGGGTACTTCGAAGAGGCCCTGGATCTGGACCCCGACTACGCGCCTGCGCACGTGGGGCTCGCCTTGTGCTACGACGATCTTACCAGCTTGGGCCGCATGCCGGGCGAGGAGGCCTGGCCCAAAGTGAAGGCCCAGGCGATGAGAGCCCTCGAGATCGATCCAACGGAAGTTGAGGCCCACGCTCTGATTGCAGATGTGAAATTCCTCCACGACTGGGACTGGGAGGGCGCGGAAGCGGAATTCAAACGAGCGATCGAGCTCAACCCCGGACATCTTACGGCCCATGGCTGGTACGCGATGTACCTGATTGCCATGGGACGGTTCGACGAGGCGGTGATGGAAAGCCGAAAGGCGGTCGAGATCGATCCTCTGTCCATCGGCATGCAACAGAACCTGGCCGTGTCGCTTCGCTACGCTTCCAGGTACGATGAAGCGGAGGAGCAGATGAGGGAGATCCTGGACATGGACCCGGATCTCGCCATCGCCCACCTCGGCCTCGGAATCATCTACACAGACCAGGGAAAACACGCGCAGGCCATCCAGGAGATCGAGAAAGTGATGGAGTTGGTGGGATACGGCTTGACCGCCCCTTTGCTTGCCAGGGCCCATGCACTGTCGGGCAACCGGAGCAAGGCGGAGGAGATCCTCGAGAATGTCGCCCGCCTTTCCTCCGAGGAGCGGTTCCTGCCCCTTCACATGGCCGGGGCCTGTGCTGCTCTGGGCAGGGACGATCAGGCGATGGAATGGCTGGAAAGAGCATACGATCAGCGCCAGACGCACATGGTATTCTTAAGGGTAAATCCGGCGTTCAGGGATCTGCACTCCGATCCACGGTTCATCGCATTACTGGAAAAGATGCGGCTGGAGTGAAAGCAGGCAGGTGACGCGATATGATCGGTAAGACCATCTCTCACTACCGCATCCTCGAAAAGCTCGGCGAAGGCGGCATGGGCGTGGTCTACAAGGCCCAGGACACCAAGCTGGATCGCACCGTCGCGCTCAAGTTCCTCCCTCCCGACCTGACGAATGACGACGACGTGCTCGATCGTTTCCGCCGCGAGGCCAAGGCAGCTGCTGCCCTCAACCACCCCAATATCATCACTATCTACGAAATCGCCGAATCCGAGGGCCACACATACATAGCCATGGAGTATGTGAAGGGCCGATCTCTGGAAGAGGTGATGAGAGACCGCAGAGCCATTGGGCAGCAGGGCCTTCCGATCCTTGAGGCCGTGGGCATCGCAGCCCAGATCTCGGAGGGACTTGAAAAAGCCCATCGGGCAGGCATCGTTCACCGGGACATCAAACCGGGCAACATCCTCGTCGATCAGGACGGCCGGGTGAAGATCCTCGATTTCGGTCTTGCCAAGCTGCGGGGTGTCAGCAAGCTAACTAAAGAGGCTTCGACGCTTGGAACCGTCCAGTACATGTCGCCGGAACAGACCCGCGGCGAAGAGGTCGATCACCGAACCGACATGTGGTCGTTTGGCTGTGTTATGTATGAGATGGTTACAGGAAAGCTGCCCTTCACGGGAGATTATGAGCAGGCCGTGGTTTACTCCATCCTCAACGAAGATCCGAAACCTGTCACCTCTCTTCGCTCGGATGCTCCATCAGGGTTTGACCAGGTGACCGCCCGAGCACTCGCAAAGAGTCCTGACGATCGGTACGACAGCTTCAATGGTGTGTTGGAAGACCTGAGTAGCCTCACGGGTATTTCCGGATTGGATCAGGTCGCACCGGCGTCGAAATCCCGGAAAGGCTCGCGACGCAGAAGGTTCTTCCTGTATCCCGGGATCCCGGTCCTGCTGCTGGTTCTCATCGCCCTAACCGATCGATTCGGTCTGTTCAGCGGACTCTCGCCTCCCGCCAAGACGATCGATTCGATCGCCGTTTTGCCGCTGGAGAATCTTTCTGGTGATTCAGAGCAGGAGTACTTCGTCGACGGGATGACCGAAGCCCTGATCACGGAGCTCTCCAGGATCAAGGCCCTACGGGTGATCTCCCGGACGTCCGTGATGCGTTACAAGGGCACGGACAAGTCCGTACCGGAGATCGGGAGGGATCTGCGCGTCGACGCCGTGGTCGAAGGATCGGTGGTGCACGCCGATGGGCGGATTCGGATCACCGCCCAACTGATCGAGGCAGAATCGGATTATCACCTGTGGGCCGAGAGCTACGACCGTGATCTTCGCAATATCCTGTCCCTTCAGAAGGAGGTCGCCCGTACCATCGCGCGAGAAATCCGGATCGCCCTGACACCCGAGGAGGAGAGGAGACTCGCGTCCGCCGAAACAGTAGACTCGGAGGCATACAAGCTCTACCTCAAGGGTCGACACCACTGGAACAAGAGAGCCGAAGAAGAGATCCGGCAGAGTATTGAGTACTTCCGACAGGCGATTGACAGAGATCCGACCTATGCCCTGGCGTACGCCGGCCTGGCGGATAGCTACGGCATCCTCGCGTTCAATGGGCATGTCCCTCCTGCGGAGGCGATCCCCCAGTCCCGAGCCGCAGTCCTGAAGGCCCTGGAGATCGACAGCATGCTTGCCGAGGCCCATGCCTCTCACGCCGGAATCCTGTTTCAGTTTGACTGGGATTTCCCCGCGGCTGAGGCCGAGTTCCGGCGCGGGTTGGAGCTGAATCCCAGCTATGCAACCGGACACCAGTGGTACGGCCTCTTCCTTGCGAGCATGGGCAGGTACGCTGAGGGAATTGCTGAACTGGAGCTGGCCCAGGAACTGGATCCCCTCTCTCTCGTGATTCCCGTCGCCCTGTCCATGGTACTCTACTACGGTGGTGAGTACGACCGTTCCCTTGAGGCGTGCTACAAGAGCCTCGAGCTGGACCCGGACTTCTTCTACGCCCGTGGCCAGATGTCTTTGCTCTGCGAGGCTCAGGGCAACTTCGATCTGGCAGTATCCGAATTCAAGCAGTATTTGAGGGCCAGCTACGGGGCGTCGGCCGAAGAACTGGACGCCCTCGAGCGGGGCTTCACGGAGGGTGGCATGGAGGCTGTCAATCGATGGTACGTCAGCTACCTCCTTGACCTGTCGAGAAGACGATACGTGAATCCGCTCGAGATTGCCTCCGAATTCGCCCGGATTGGAGAAGTGGACGAAGCGTTCATGTGGTTGGAGAAGGCATACCAGGAGCGGGATGTCTTCATCGTGGATCTGAACATGGATCCGGTGTGGGCTGATTTCCATTCGGATCCTCGTTTTCAGAGGATTGTAGAGGGGATTGGCCTTCCGCAGCGATAGACCAAGACGGGGACCGGAGAGGCGAAAGCCGAGAGGCGAAAGGCGAGAGGCGAAAGGCGAGAGGCGAAAGGCGAGATTCAGAGCTGGCCACAGATTACGCAGATTGCGCAGATGGGATTCGTGGTTGAAGCTTTTGCCTGCAGGCAGGTGACGCGACATGATCGGTAAGGTCATCTCTCACTACCGCATTCTCGAGAAGCTCGGCGAAGGCGGTATGGGGGTCGTCTACAAAGCCCAGGACACAAAGCTCAAGCGCACTGTTGCGCTGAAGTTCCTCACGCCCCAGGCGGTGGGCACCGATGACGATAAAACCCGCTTCATCCACGAGGCCCAGGCCGCGGCAGCATTGAATCATCCTAATATCTGCACCGTCCACGAGATCGATGAAGCTGAAGGTCGGATCTTCATCGCTATCGAGTACATCGAAGGTCAGAGCCTCAAGGAGAAGATCGAGGCCGGCCCACTGAAGATCAACGAAGCTGCCGACATCGGCATGCAAATCGCCCAAGGTCTCCAGGAAGCTCACGAGAAGGGCATCGTCCACCGCGACATCAAGCCCGCCAACATCATGATCACGCCCAGGGGCCAGGCCAAGATCATGGACTTCGGCCTGGCAAAATCCCGTGGACAGACCGCGCTTACCAAAGCAGACACCACTCTCGGGACGTATGCCTACATGGCCCCGGAGCAGGCGCGGGGTGAGGACGTGGACGCCCGGACCGACATCTGGTCGCTCGGGGCGGTCCTCTACGAAATGATGACGGGACAGCGGCCTTTCAAGGGAGACTACGAACAGGCGGTGATCTACTCCATCCTCAACGAAGAACCGGAGCCAGCTACCGGCATTCGCACGGGCATTCCGATGGAAATGGAGAGAATCATCACCAAGTGCCTGCGGAAGGACCCCGGGCAGAGATACCAGGGCGCGGCCGATCTGGTGACGGATCTCCGGCAGGTCCGGAGTGATTTCACGACGACCAGGACGACAGTGTCCGCAGCCGCACAGCCCGAACGGGGCGGTGGCCTGATGCGATGGTCCTGGGTTGCGATCGTCGCCCTGCTCATCGCGCTTGCAGCAGTGATCCTCCCCCGCTGCCTCCCCTCTCCCGAGAAGCTTCCCTCCGATGAAAGGAAGATGCTGGTGGTCCTTCCCTTCGAAAACCTGGGATCAGCGGACGATGAGTACTTTGCCGCCGGCATGACGGAGGAGATTACTTCCCGGCTCGCCGTGGTGGGTGGACTTGGGATCATCTCACGCACGAGTGCCGTTCGGTACGACCGCACAGGCAAGACTCTTCGGGAGATCGGGGCAGACCTGGGTGTCGACTACGTCCTCGAAGGCACTGTCCGCTGGAACAAGAATGCCGCAGGCGGGAGCCGTGTGCGGGTGACGCCGCAGCTGATTCGAGTGTCCGACGACACTCATTTGTGGGCTGAAGCGTACGACCGGGTACTCGAGGACATCTTCGCCGTCCAGTCCGACATCGCAGAGCGGATCATCAATCAGCTCGGAATCACGATGCTGGAGCGGGAGCGGAGCGCTGTGGAGGCAAAACCGACGGAGAACCTTCTGGCCTACGAAGCCTACTTGCGCGGCCTGGTCCACGTGAGCCAAGCTGGGTCTCTAGAGGACAGGTGGCGTAAAGCAGAGACGTTGCTCCAGCAGGCCGTAGATCTTGACCCCTCGTTTGCTCTCGCGTTCGCCAGGTTGGCAGAAGTCCACAGCGAGTTCTACTTCTGGGGATTTGACAAAACCGAGGAGAGGCAGGAGAAGGCCAGGAGAGCGGCCGAGCGATCCCTCGAGCTCCAGCCAGACCTGCCCCAAGGCCACCTAGCCCTTGGCGGGTACTACTACACGTGTTTCTTCGACTACGATCGGGCACTGAAGGAGCTTGCCATCGCAGCGGAGGGCCTCCCGAATCATCCGCGTCTTTTGGAAACGATCGCTTATATCTGGCGACGTCAGGGACTCTGGCAGGAAGCAATTGGCAACCTGGAGAAGGCGGCAAAACTCGACCCCGCGAACTTCTGGTATCCCTTGCAGCTCGGGGTCACCTATAGCCTTACCCGACAGTACCCCGAGGCGGAGCGCTACCTCGATCGATCGCTCTCGTTAGATCCCGAACAAGTCGCGTCCTATTTCATCAAGAGCCGGAACACTCTCATGTGGAACGGGGACCTGTGGAAAACCAGGGCGATTCTGGAATCTGCGCCCACACAAACATCTCCCGTAATTCCTGTGCTGATGTTCTTCCAGTACATGTACGAGAGGGAGTATCAAAAGGGTCTGGACGTGCTTTCCCGTTTGCCCGAAGAGGTCACGGGATGGGCAACAGAGGTCACCCCCCGCTCATTGCTTGAGGGCTACGCGTATCAAAGAATGGGCGAGACCGGACGGGCTCACGATTCCTACGACACAACTGTACTCGTAATGACGGAGTTCCTTCAGGAACATCCGGAGGATGGCTCCGCCCACGGTGTTCTCGGCATGGCCTACGCGGGTCTCGGCCGCAAAGAGGATGCGATTCGCGAGGCAAAGAGGGGACTGGAGCTCAGTTCTAACGATGCGATTCGCTCCGCCGAGCGGGAGTGGGATTTGGCTGTCGTCTACATCATGCTCGGTGAGCATGACGCTGCCTTGGGCCATATTGAGCATCTCCTGTCCGTTCCTTCGTGGGTCTCTGTTCCGCATCTCAAGATCACACCGACAGTGGATCCGCTTCGAGACCATCCGCGGTTCCAGAGGTTGATGGAGGAATATGCGATGGATGGGGCGACATGATCGGCAAAACCATCTCCCACTACAAGATCCTTGAGAAGCTCGGCGAAGGCGGTATGGGGGTCGTCTACAAAGCCGAGGACACCAAGCTTCAGCGCACGGTTGCCCTCAAGTTCCTTCCTCCCGCATTGACGATCGACCCCGACGCCAAGGAACGTTTCATCTACGAGGCGCGGGCTGCATCCGCCCTGGATCACCAGAACATCTGCACGATCTACGAAATCAATGAAGCCGATGAACAAACCTTCATCGCCATGGCTCATATCCAGGGCCAGACCCTGAAGGAGAAGATCCGGTCCGGTCCGCTGAAGCTCGATGAGGCTCTCGATATCGGCATCCAGATCGCCGAAGGTCTGCGTGAAGCCCACAGGAAGGGCATCGTTCATCGAGACATCAAGAGCGCCAACATCATGGTCACGGATGACGGTCAGGCGAAAATCATGGATTTCGGACTGGCCAAGCTGACCGGGCGGACGAATCTCACCAAGGAAGGCACTACGCTCGGGACCGTTGGCTACATGTCTCCCGAACAGGCTCGGGGAGAAGCCGTGGATCACCGGACCGACATCTGGTCTCTTGGCATTTTAGTGTACGAGATGGTAACCGGACGGCTGCCCTTCAGGGGCGACTACGAGCAGGCCGTCGTCTACTCAATCCTGAACGAAGAACCCGAGCCGATGACGGCCCTGCGCACCGGTGTTCCGATGGAACTGGAACGAATTGTGGCCAAGGCGATGGCGAAAACACCGGGTGAACGCTACCAGCACGTGGACGAAATCCCCGTGGACCTGAGAGCGATCAAGATGATGCCGAGTGGCGTCTCGAGCAGCTACTCTTCAATGATCAACGTGTCTCGCGCCTCTGCATCGCGCCCTACGCGATGGAAACGAGCAATTCCCTGGGCTCTGGTTGTCCTCCTGGGGATCACTGCGGGTGTTGCCTGCCGGAGATTGTGGGGCAGAGCTCCAGAAGGATCGTCTGCAGTCAGGCGTCTCACTCTACGTCTCCCTGATACAGAGCCTCTCTGGTTAAGCCTCGGGTTCCAGGAACCCAGCATGGCGTTGTCGCCGGATGGGACAGAGCTCGTTTACGTTGCATACCGTGACGGCGCTCGACAGCTGTACTTGCGAGAGATGGATCAGTTTGATGCCAGACCGATCCCCGGCACGGAAGACGGGCGGAATCCAATATTTTCTCCGGATGGAGAATGGATTGCCTTCTTCACCGGCGGCAAGCTGAAGAAAATCTCCCTGAGTGGCTGAGCATCCGTGATTCTCTGTGACGTTCTCCCGGATGTTTGCAGTGGAGGCCATTGGGGGAACGATGACTGTATTCTCTTTGCGCCTGGGCCCGGCCACGGGCTGGTCCGGGTCTCTGCCAACGGCGGTGAACCTGAGATTGTGACCATCCCCGACCTAACCAGAAACGAGCACGGACACCGCTACCCCGAGATCCTGCCTGGCGGTGAAGCGGCTCTCTTCACCATCGCCGAAGTGGGCGGCTTCAGTACCGCGAGTATCGGGATCCTGTCCCTCAGGACCGGGGAGTGGAGAACTCTGATCAGTGGAGGCACGAGCCCTCACTATCTGCCCACAGGCCATCTGGTCTATGCGCAGACCGGGGCATTGCTGGCCGCTCCATTCGACCTGGACAGGCTCGACGTGACTGGCCCACCCGTGCGAGTTCTCGAGGGTGTGATCACGATGGGCGGTGCCGAATACAGTGTGTCATCGGATGGCTCGTTGGCCTACGTGCCTGGAAGTGGCGGGTGGCCAGCGCGTGCCCTGGCTTGGGTGGATCGTCAGGGGCACTTTGAGCCACTGCCCCTCCCACCCCGGCATTACACTCTACCCCGCCTTTCGCCCGACGGCCGGCACATCGCCGTGGCGATCATCGACCGGCAGACCGGCAACCCGGACATCTGGGTGTGCGAGCTGGCTAGGAACACGCTGAGCCGGTTGACAACCAGTCCGGACGTCGATTTCACACCTGTGTGGACCCCGGATGGCAAGAGGGTGACGTTTGCCTCCGCGGTGAGAGGACCCGAGCCCCGGCTGGATCTGGTGTGGATGCCTGTCGAAGGGACGGAGCAGGAAGACATACTCCGGGATATGAAGGGCGCGCAATTCGCCAATTCCTGGTCCCCCGATGGCAGGACTCTCCTCTTCACGGATGAACACCCCGAAACCAAGTTCGACATGTGGGCCGTGTCTCTGGAAGAAGGGAGCGAGCCGCGACCCCTGATCCGGACCCGCTTCAATGAAACGGCCGCTGTCTTCTCTCCGGATGGCCGCTGGATTGCCTATCAGTCAGACAGGTCCGGACGTCACGAAGTGTACGTGAGACCCTGGGGAGAACCCGGACCCGACTACCCGATCTCTACGGAAGGCGGCACCGAGCCTGTGTGGTCTCGCGCCGGAAGTGAGCTTTTCTACAGGAACGCGAGCAGGATGATGGTGGTCGCGGTGAAAACGCGTCCTGAGTTTTCCGTATCAACGCCCGAGCTGCTCTTCGAGGGTGGCTACGAAACGTACAGGCTTGCTGCTAACTACGACGTTTCAGTAGACGGCCAACGTTTCCTGATGGTCTGGGAACAGGAAGCCGCTCCGACCGAGATCAATATTGTTCTTAACTGGGCTGAGGAAGTAAAGGAGCTATGCCCCACGGGGAGATGAAAACCGACGAGGGTACGGGGGGACAGGACCGAAAGGCGAAAGCCGAGAGCCGAAAGCCGAGAGCCGAAAGCCGAAAGCCGAAAGTGAGAAGGCGGGAGATCTGGGGACATAACCCGATCTCCTCATAACGAGGCATTCTCCCGGAACAGGAGATCGGGATTGTGTCCCCGATCTCCCGGTGGGACCAAGTGAGAATCCAATGATCGGAAAAACCGTAAGCCACTACAAGATTCTGGAAGAGATCGGCCGCGGGCCTGGGGCGTAAGGAGGGCGGAAAGGCGAAAGGGTAAGCCTTCATGGTTTCTCCCCGGCTCTCTCTTCGACAACGGAGTACAGCGCAGGAAGAACCAGAAGAGTCAGGACCAGCGCGGACGCAAGCCCACCGAGAACGACCGCCGCCAGGGGGCGCTGGATTTCCGACCCGCTGCCGGTGGCAAAGAACATGGGCGTTAGGCCGAGAAGCGTGGTCAGGCTCGTCATGAGGACGGACGTGAAGCGCAGATGGCACCCCTTTTCCACTGCCGCCATCGGGCTGAGCCCTTCCTGGCGAAACCGGTTGAAGAAGGACACCATCACCGTGCCGTCCTCCACAGCGATCCCGAAAACCGCTATGAACCCGATAGCGGCCGAAACGCTGAGGTTGATGCCGAGGAGGAAGATGGTGAGCACGCCGCCCACCAGGGCGAAGGGGAGATTACTCAGTACCAGGAGTGCGCTCCGGAGAGATCCGAAGGCCGAGAACAGCATGAGAAAGATGAGAGCGATGGAGATGGGCACCACGATGCTCAACCGGCGCATCGAGCGTTGCTGGTTTTCGAACTGCCCCCCGAATTCAAGGAAATACCCGTCGGGCAGGCCTTCCACAACGGGCTGGAGCTTTTCCCGGGTTTCCTCGACGAACCTGCCCATGTCCCGGCCTCGAATGTTACACTCCACGGCAATCCGCCGGTGGTTGTTCTCTCGCGTAATCTGCGCGGGCGCCTCCACCTCTTCGATCCGGGCCAGCTGCCCCAGGGGAACGCTCGTTCCTTCCGGGGATCGGACCAGAATCCGCCTGAGCGTTTCGAGGTCCCGGCGGGCCGACTCCGGATAGCGAACCAGAACTGCGAAGCGCTTCTGCCCCTCCACGACCGTCGTGGCCACCCTGCCACCCACGGCCGTCTCAATGATCTCGTTGATGTCGGCCACGTTGATCCTGTAGCGGGCGATCGCCTTCCGGTCCACCACAACCTCGATCTGGTGGAACCCGCTGATCTGCTCTACGACCACGTCCCTGGCGCCCTCCACCTCGCTTACGACACCGGCCACCTTCCCGGCGCTCTCCATGAGAAGGTCCAGGTCCGGCCCGAAGATCTTGATTGCCAGATCGCTCTTGATGCCGGAGATGAGCTCGTTCACCCGAAGAGCTATGGGCTGGGAAAAGGCGAAGCGAAGTCCCGGAATCTGACTCAGGTCCGCTTCGATGTCATCCACGAGTTGCGCCTTGCTGCGGCCAGTGTTCCACCGGCTCTTCGGATGGAGCATGATGATGATGTCGCTCTGCTCCGGTCCCATGGGATCTTCGGAAATCTCCGCCCGGCCTGTTTTGGTGACGACCGTTCGAACTTCGGGGAACCTGGCCAGCCGCTTCTCGATGAAGGTTCCGACGGCGACGGATCCGTCCAGAGACGCCGACGGAAGCCGGACGACGTTGATGGCAATGGCTCCCTCGTCCAGCGGCGGCAGGAACTCCGTCCCCAGAACCGGAACCAGCGCCAGCGAGATAACAAAGAGGCCCAGCGCGATCCCGATGGTCAATCCCCTTCTTCGCAATGCAACTCTGAGAAGGGACGTGTATCCCCGTTTCAATGTTCGCACCATCCAGTTTTCCCTGGAAACGGGCCGCCCCCCGAGAATCAGCGAGGACAGGACCGGCACGATGGTCAGAGCCACCACCAGCGAACCGAGGGTCGCAAAACACATGGTGAGGGCCAGGGGCTTGAACATCTTGCCCTCCATCTGTTCCAGGGTAAAGAGGGGGATGAAGACGATCACGATGATCAGGATCGCAAAGAGGATAGGCCGGGCCACCTCACGGGTCGCCTCGAAGGCAATGTCCCTGTACGCACGTCCCGAGCTGCGTTGCTCCGACAAATGCCGGGCGATGTTCTCCGAGACAATGATGGATGCATCCACAATCATGCCGATGGCAATGGCCAATCCTCCGAAACTCATAAGGTTCGCCGTAACCCCCGAAGCCCCCATCAGGATGAACGCGAAGAACGCTGTGAGCGGCAGGGATACGGCCACCACCAAGGCGGCTCTCAGGTTTCCGAGGAACAGGAACAGCACGAGAATGACAAGGATTCCACCCTGGACCAGGGCGCTGCTCACAGTTCGGATACAGGCTTGAATGAGGGCCGTCCGGTCGTAGAAGGGCGAGATTCTCACATCCTCGGGAAGCCTCGCCTGGATTCGAGAGACTGCCTCCTTGACGCGATCCACGACCTCCTTGGAGTTGGCTCCCTTCAGCATGATGGTCATTCCGGCAACGGTCTCACCCCTTCCGTCCCGGGTCACTGCACCCTGCCGGGTCTCGCCGCCGAGGGTCACGCGGGCGACATCCTTGATGAACACGGGCGTGCCGTCCTTTGCCTCGAGCACGATATCCTCGATGTCCTCTACGGACTGGATGAGTCCCAGGGACCGCACGTACGCCTGCTCCCAGCCTTTGACGATGTAGTTGCCGCCCGCGTTGGCGTTGTTGGCTTCCACCGCCTCGACCACATCACGCAGGGTGACGCCGTACTGCAGGAGCCAATCGGGTTCGACCAGGACCTGATACTGTTTCACGTAGCCGCCGAAGCTGTTCACCTCGGTGATGCCCGGCAGGGGCCTGAGCTGGGGAGCCACCAGCCAGTCCTGAATCGTTCGTAGCTCCATCAGGGAGCGCGTGTCGCTCTCCAGGGTATACTGGTAGATTTCTCCCAGACCGGTGCTGATGGGCCCCATTTCCGGCTGGGCCCACTCGGGAAGATCGCCCTTTGCAGATGCCAGCCGCTCGAACACCAGCTGGCGGGCGAAGTAGATGTCCACCCGGTCCTCGAGGATCACGACGACCTGCGAGAGGGCCGACTTGGACAGTGAGCGGACCTGCCGCACGCCCGGCAACCCCTGCATCGCCAGCTCGATGGGGAAGGTGATCCGTTGCTCCACGTCCACGGGTGAGAGGCCCGGGGCCTCGGTCAGGATCATGACCTGCACGTTGGTCACATCCGGAAACGCGTCGATGGGCAACTGCCGCCAGGCTACCATGCCCCCGGCAATCAAAATCGCCGTCAGGATCAGAACCAGCACTCGCTGGGACAACATGAATCTAATCAGACCGTCCAACATAGCTCCCTCCGGCACGGGCCACGCCCATGGCTAGTCCGCTCAGGTGGCTCCCATCTTGGACCGCAGCACGTCGGATTTCAGAAGAAACGCGCCGTGGGTGACCACCTGCTCCCCGGCCTCCAGACCGGCCAGGATCTCGACCCGATCGTCCAGCGGGCGCCCCGCCGTCACGAGCCGCCGCATGAACAGGTCAGCCTCGAGATGCTTGAAGATGAAGTCCCTTCCCCCATCGGCGAGGACGGCTTCGCGCGGAACAGCCAGGGCCGCCCGGGGGATTCCCAGCATCGCCCGGACGTCACAGAACATCCCCGGCCGCAGGAGGCCCTCGTCATTGGCGATGGTCGCCCGGACCCGGACCGTCCGGGTCCGTTCATCCATCGTGGCCCCGATGTAGTCGATGTGCCCGGGAAACAGGTGCCCGGGGAACGCGCGCACGGAGACCTCCACCGGGATTTCGCCCCGCCGGCGCGCCTCGATCAGGGCCGCCAGGTCCGGCTCGTAGATGTTCGCCCAAACCCAGACGGTCCCGAGGTCTGCCAGCAGCATCACCTCATCCTCCGGATCCACACGCTCTCCGGCCGCGGCATGCTTCTCGATGATCGTACCGTCGATAGGGGCCCGAAGGGGCAGGCGACCGAAGCGGAGTCCACCGGCGTTCGGATCGAGCCCCTCGATCTCCCCGGCCGTCAGGCCCAGTACACGAAGCTCCGATTCCCCCGCCCGAAGAGCAATCTGGTACTCTTCATACTCCATCTGGGCCCGGATCATGTCCCACTCAGACGAGATCTTCCTCTCGAACAGGGTCCGCTCGCGTTCGTAGTTCCGGCGGGTCAGGCCGGCCATGGCCCGGTTCTTCTCATAGTCGCCGAGCGCCCGCCCCAGTTCCGTACTCTCCATCTCAAAGAGCACGTCACCCCGGCTCACCCGGTCACCGATATCGACCGTCATGGTGTGGATGATCCCCGGGATTCGCGGCCGGATGTGAACGGCCCGGTTCTCGTCGAGCCCCACTTCCCCCGTGGCCTGCAGCATGGAGGGCTGCCGGATCTCCTGTGCCCGCTCCACCCGGACCAGTTTTCCCTCGGCCCGTTCAGGGGCGGTGAGGGACTCATCGACTCTAACGACTCCGACCTCGTAGCGGCAGTCGTCGCAGAGGTGCGCCGACAGTCCGTGCTCGCACACGGCCGAGAGAATCTCTTCAATCGTCATATCGAGATCCGCGGAGCCCTCCCCCGCGCCGTGCTCGAGGCCCGCCTCATGGTCGTGGGCGCAGGCTTCGTCATGTCCGTCGTGATCATGGGCGGAGTGGTCCTCGAGGGCAACGGGTGGCGATTCCGCCGGACCCGTCCGGACAAGCCGGACCACGCCGACGACCCCCAGCACGACGGCCACGATCATCACTGCGATCAGGGTTCGATCCTTCATCGTCCACTCCCTCCAGCACTACTGACCTTGTCCGGCAGGGAAAAGAACATCCCCGACGAGTTGCTCCACATCCGCGACGGCTTCGTGATAGTCCGTCAACGCACCGATCCAGTGTTCCCTGACTTCGAAGTAGATCCTCTGGGCATCCAGCATATCCAGGTATCCGAGCCGGCCCTCCCGGTATGCTTCCTCGGTCGCACTGAGCGCCTCTCTCGCCGCGGGCAGAACCACATCTTTCAAGCTGGAGGCTTCCGCGTAAGCGGCCGCAAGATTCCCGTACGCTTCGCCCAGGGCGAGGCGGGCCTTGACATCGGCCGCTCTCTGTTGTTCCCCGGCTTGCGCCAAACGGTACTCGGTTTCCCGCACGCTCCCCTGGTTACGGTCGAAGAGAGGAAACGGGATGGACAGCTCGACCACGTACGCGTGATCGCCGGTTTCGTTGAATCGCTGGATTCCACCGCTGAGCGTGAGGTCCGGAATGCGCCCCGCCTTTTCCATTTCCACGCTCGCGTGGCGGCGCTCCGTCTCGGTATTCCATCGTGCGACCTCCGGGTTCCGGGCAGTCTGAACGAGCAGCGCCTCCAGGGGTGGAATCTCTGTCACACCCTCCAGGCGGCCCTCCACCCCGTCGAAGGTTACCGAGTTCGCCCCCCATGCCGCGGCCAGTCGTTTCCGGGCCACATTCAGATCACGGCGGGCGTGTTCATGCTGGATTCGAGCGGTGGCCAGAGTGACTCCGGCCCTGGTTTCCTCCAGGGAGGAAACCCTTCCGGCTTCTACGCGAATGGATACCGCCTCGTGGATCTCCACAGAGAGGCGCACCATGTCCGCAGTCAGTGCGAGTCGCTCCTGGGCTCCCAGCACTGCGACAAAGGCCTTGCGCGTCTCTGTGAGAACATCCAGCCGCTTGGATTCATAGTTCCACCCGGCGAGATCCTTCTCGAGGGCTGCGACTCTGGCCCGCTTCGAACGCTTTCCTCCCAGCTCGAGCCGTTGGCTGAGCATGGGTTTGATCACGGCCGCGTCCAGCTCGCGCTGCCCGCCGGTCCCGCCGAATCCCTCCACCTCCACACCGATCTCCGGGTTGGGTCGAAGCCCGGCCTGAACCGCTCGCGCCTCGGCGGCCCGGACTTCCCATGAGAAGGCGGCCAGATCCGGGTTCAGCCGGAGGGCATAGGCTAATGCGTTCTCAAGGGTCACCGTCCCGGTGGGCCCGCCCCGATCGGACTGGGGAAGCTCCGCTCGCGTCGGTTCTTTGGGCGCTTGAAAGGTCTCGTACTGCCCGCCCAGCGGTCGGGGGTTCGGACCGCCTCCGGAATGCACCGCGCACCCGCTGAGCACGACAGTGACGATGACCGCCTGTATTGTGAAACGGATTTCTTTCATAAGAATCCCTCGGAACAGACTCGACTCATGAATCCCATGGGGACCGGGACAGGGCGCGAATCGGCGCATATCCCGGAGGTGCGATCTGGCGAATCAGCTCCGAGGGATCAGATAAGAAGAACAACGCTGCGGATGGAAGTGAGACGTGGGGGGTTCCAGGGCGGCGGGCGAACCGGCATCTTCCTGCACTGCACGTCCGACGAAAACGGCTCGCGGGAAACGTCCGCCAGGAAGTGGACCTCGAGCCCGGAGGATGCCTCCGGAGCCCGGGAGTTGTTCTGATACACGGGGACCTGAATGTCTATGCAGGGGCCGCAATGACACCCGGGCTCAAGGCTCCCGCTCGCGTCCGCTGCGTGCGAACAACACCCGGGGGAGACCTGGCCGGGAGGGAAGGGGCAATGACCCTCCCGGGAATCCTCGACGACGACGCGCCCACTCCCACTGATGCAGAACATTGGCGACTCGAGGGCTCCCGGCACTACGACCGGGAGGTACGTCGCGAGGCACACGCATATCCAGAGAATCGACGCCCGGAATGTTCTCAAGAACCCACATCCTGATGGAGGCCCATTATTATCTGCTGTGTCTGATATAGATATAGTATATAGCTTCCTCCGGCCCCTGTCAACCCCGTTCCTGTTCTTTACGTTGCGGACTCTGCTATTTCTTCTTCAAATAGATATCTCCGCTGAATGAGTTCACCTCCACGCGGGCGGCGCCGGATCCGAGGGTGAAGAAGAGTTCCTTGCCCGGCGAGTACTTCCCTGAACGTTCGCCGTCGGACCCGAAGTCATTGTCGATGTCCCCGCTGAAGGTTGTGATCTCGAACTCGGCATCAGACTTCCTGGCCAGTGTGAGGACCACATCGCCACTGTGGGAATCGAATGAGAACGAACCGTCTCCCACGATCCGCCCGGCGAATTCGACCTCTCCGGAAACGCTTTCCATTCGAATGGATGCGAACTCCCCACCGGAAATCCGGCAGTCCCCGCTCACGGTTGCGATGTTCAGCTTCCCAGAGGCGCCCTCCACGTGCAGATCGCCGCTGACACTGGCGGCCACGACATCGTCACAGTCCACCTCGAGGTCGACGTCGCCACTGACCGATTCGGCCTCCAACCTCTCCATCCGGCCGATCACGCCGACATCACCGCTCACACTCTGAATACTGATCTTGCCCTCACACTTGCTCACATCCACGTCCGCGCTCACGGCGGAAACATCCAGTCTGCATCCCTTGGGCACCTTGATGTCCAGAATGGTTTTCTCCACGTTTCTCGAGTGCTTGGGGAGCTCCACACGGATTTCCAGGCGCTTCTTGTCGCCCTCCACCGCGAGCCGCTCAGCTCCCTTCCCCAGTGTACCCTTGATCTCGACCTTGTCCCGGCCCCAGCCCGTAACCGTAATCGACCCGCTGATGTTGCTGATGATCACGGTGCCGTCACTCTTGAGGCTCGCCGATTCGTCGATTTTCTCCTGCGCAACCACCGGGCAAGCGATGACCGCCACAGCGAGTGCGAGGGCCACGACCATTGTGAGATTCCGGGAGTTGGTTCTCATTTTGCTCTCTCCTTCGCGTTCGGCCCGGGATGCAACGCTTCCCCCGCGCCCATCTTTGGATTATGTGTCCGCTGCCAATCGGCTTGCCCGTCCCTGAAGAGCGATTTTCGTGCGGTAGGCCGCCGCCAGCATCCTGGCAATCCTGGGACTGTCGGAGTTGGCGCTCCATGCCTCCCGCAATTCCGCAATGCTTCTGTTCACGATTCGCACATTCTCCATGATCAGCCCGACCACAGGCAGTTCTCTTTTGATATCCCGTTCGGCGGTGTACGCGGCGAGCTCGAGATATCCCTGCTCGCACTCCGCCTCCAGAGACTCGATGAGAGCTCCGGCCATCGGATCGGGGCCCGGCCACTCCGCCGGACCCGGTTCGCTCGGCATACGGGCCGGTCCCTGAGTGCCCAGAGCAATGAACAGCGCCAGAACAGCCACGGTTGTCGCCGGTACCGCCACGGGCCAGAACCCGCGCCACGCCGTCAGCAATCCGAGAAATCGTCGGAACCCGCCCGCCCTCGCGAATGGTTCCACTTCGCTGGTTCTTTCCGCAACCGCCGCCCAGAGATCGTGCTCGGGCTCGATGCTGCGGGGAAGAGATCCTGCCTCCTCGATGATGGCGCGCAGCTGTTCCACCTCGTTGCGGCAAGTCCGGCATTCCTCAAGATGGGCCTGCAGATCCTCCGCCTGCTCCGACGGGAGAAGCCCGTCAACGTAGCCGCCCAGGAGCTCCCGCGCTTCTTCGTGCTTCACTGGCCCATCACCTCCCTCGATTTGCTCCGGCTCTCGCCGAGCGCGCCCCTGAGCAGTTTTCTGGCCCGGTGCAGTTGGGCCCGCGCCGTCCCTGACGAGAGCCCCATCATTTCAGCAATCTCCCTGTGACGATAACCGTACACGTCGTGAAGGACGAAAACAGACCGTGCTCCATCCGGCAGACAGCGAATGGCTCTTTCCAGGTCGATGGCGTCCCCGGGGTGACTGACACCGTGAGAACCGCCTGCGTGCATTCCGGCTGCCTCTCCATCGAGGTCCCTCCACTTCGACCACCGGGCTTCCGCACGCCAGCTCTCGATGACCACGTTGATTGCCAGGCGCCGGAGCCAACCGCCAAAAGATCCGCGTCTCCCATATGAGCCCAGTTTCTCCCAGACCCGGACGAAAACGTCCTGGGTCAGAGTTTCCGCCTGTTCCTTATCGGCGATCATTCGCAGGCAGATCGCGTACACCCAACCCACATGAAGCCGGTACAGCCGCTCGAAGGAAGCATGATCACCCCGCTGCGCTCTGGCAACCAGCTCCGGCACAGCCGGATCCACTTCCGCGCCCTTGCGGTCTTTCTCGTTCAGTACTCTCGAGTCCTCCAAAAGCGTCCTCCTGGAGGTGGTGTCTTGCTACCGGCTTCCGTATGATTGACGGCGGCAGCAGGAGAAACGTTTAACCCGATTCTGCATCAGCCGCCGATATGGCAAGTGGGCAAAGAGCAAGACTCCAAAGCTTGAACCACGAAGCCCACGAAGAGCACGAAGGGGAACGGCTGGGACCTGTGTTTTCGGGATTCCGGGACATATGTCCCGAAATCCCGAAAGGAATTCCTTCGTGCTCTTCGTGGGCTTCGTGGTTCGAGCTTCTGGTCCTTCCCTACTCTCCGATCGAAAGCAATTCCACTTCGAAGATAAGCGTGGCGTTGGGTCCGATGATCTGGCCCCCGCCCCGCTCTCCGTACGCGAGTTCTGAGGGAATGAAGAACCGGTACTTGCTTCCGACAGACATCAGCTGCACACCCTCGGTCCATCCCGGAATCACCTTGTCCAGCTGGAAGCCGGCCGGCTCGCCGCGCTTGTACGAACTGTCAAATTCCGTCCCGTCCAGAAGGGTGCCCAGGTAGTGAACGGAGACGACATCGGTTGCCTTGGGCTTGGGGCCGTCTCCCTCGGTTATCACGGTATACTGCAGCCCGCTCTCGGTCGTCACGACCCCGTCCGCCGTCTTGTTAGCCTCGAGGAACTTCCGGCCCTCCTCGATATTGGTTTTGCTCAGACCATCGCGCTTCTTGGCGCCCTCTTCCTGCACCTTCTGCTGGAATTCCATCATCACGGTGCTCATCTCCTCTTGGGTCAGGAGGCACTCCCGCTCCTCGACTGTGTCCTTGAGCCCCTGGAGGAGGGAGGCCAGATCAATGTCCACCGGCATACCCTTCACGTAGGATCCGAAATCCATCCCCAGCGCGTAGCTGGATTTCTCCGTGAAATCCTTCAGGCTCGTCTTGCCGGCCGTGTCTCCCGTCTTTGCGCAAGAGAGGAGAGAGAAAATCGCAGCGACGACTACAGTCACTGCCATGCCCCGCTTCATGTGCGTATCCTTTCAACTCGGGTTCAGAAGGCCTCGAGGGCGGGATGGTTCCGGGACCCTCGAGGGTTGGCTTGTGTGGATGAATGGTCGTGTGTTCCCAAACTACGGGGAATCGTACATCGCGTCAACGGATAATGGAAGGGGAAGAGACAGGCTCTCCCCCTTCGTGTATTTCGTGGACTTCGTGGTTGAAGCTTTTTTCCTATTGCCCTCTGGCCTAGTGGTCCTCGGGGCGGATACCCATGCCGCTTCGATCCGGATAGTCCGGGCGGTCGGGCGCGCGATACGGACTGCGCCGGATTTCGTCCAGCATGTGCTCGATGGCCGCGTCCAGCTGGGGATCGCCCCCGTCCGCCATCAACGCCGGATCGTCGACCACCTCGATATCCGGATCCACACCATGGCCCTCGATGCCCCATGTCCCGTCCTTCTCGTAGAAGGCGAAGGTGGGAACGCTCGTGTATCCGCCGTCGATGAGCCGCGGGTTTCCGCTCATCCCCACCAGGCCACCCCAGGTCCGGGTCCCGACCAGTTTGCCCAGCCCTGAAGCGCGAAACCAGAACGGGAAGTAGTCTCCTCCGGAGCCGGCCAGCCCGTTGATGAGCATGCATTTGGGTCCGTGGTGAGCATCCCCGGGCGTCACGTACTCGTCCGCCTGGTTGTAACGCGTCGCCCAGTAGTTGGCGACAGGGCGGTTCAACAGCTCGATCATGCGGGTCGGGACAAAGCCGCCGCCGTTCCACCGTTCATCAACAATCAGCGCCTCTTTCTCGAGCTGGCCCACATACTGGCGATGGAGCTCGTTCACGCCCTGGTGCGCCGTGTTGGGCACGTAGATGTAACCGACCCTGCCGTTCGATTTCTCATCCACGTAGGCTCGGCTCTTCTCCACCCAAGCCCGGAAGCGAAGATCGGAGTCGCTGTCCATGAGATCCACCACGACCTGGCGGGTGTCGTCATCGATCGTCGACTTGTCGCTCACCGTGAGGGTGACGGTTTTCCCCGCCAATCCCTGGAATGCGGCCCACGGATCCTTGGCCGCGTCCAGGTGAATCCCGTTGACGGCCAGGAGGTAGTCGCCCACCTTCACGTCCACTCCCGGCTGGCTGAGGGGACCCCGGTCGTCGATGTCCCAGGTTCCGCCCTCATAGATCTTCGAGATTCTGTACGCGTCCCTGGACAGCTCGAAGTCGCACCCCAGCATCCCCACGGACATCCGCGGGGGCGTCTCGTAGTCACCGCCGAAATAGTATGCGTGGCCGACGTTGAGCTCGGAAATCATCTCCCCGATAATGAAGCCGACGTCCTCACGCGACGCGCAATCATCCAGCATCGCGGCATAGTGTTCACGCATCCCTTCCCAGCCTACCCGGTGCATGTTCGGGTCATAGAAGAAATCCCGGTGAATCCGCCAGGCCTCGTGGAAGATCTGCCGCCACTCTTCCCGGGGGTCGATCGTGACCGTCATTCCGTCGGTGGAGATCATGTTCTCCATGGTCTGCTCGGGCTTGGCCTCGACAATGGCCATCCCGCCCTCCTCCTGGACGACGAGCAGCATCTTCCCGTCTCCCGAGATGGCCATCCCCCCGGGGCCGGCCAGGACCGTCTTCTCGCGTTCTTCCTCCTTCTCCTCGTCAAGATCAAAGAGTTGGATGACCGGATCGTCGTCCGTTCCGCGAAGTGGGTGCCGAATGTACAGGAGTTTTCCCTCGTCGTTGAAGCAGAGGTTCGAGAAATTCCCCCGGGAGACGGGGACAGACACGGCCCGGCGCTCAAAGCCCTCAAGATCGATCTCCACGGGTTCGGGCTCTTTCTTCTTGTCCTTGTCGTCTTCGCCATCTTCGCCATCTTCGTCCTCGTCCCCGGATTCCTCCTCGTCCTCGCCCCAGGTTTCGCCGTCGCTCTCGGGCGCAAACGGAGAAGGCGTATCGTTCTTCAGGGGGACAAGGTACAGCCGGTCCGTATGGGCGTGAATGAAGCTGTTTCCGTAGTCGTCGTACATCGCGGAGGAAAAGTCCCGTTCGGAGGCGAAGAACAGGTACTTGCCTTCCCGGTCGAAGGTCGGCCAGGTATCGTTGAACATGCCTTCGGTGACGCGATGCTTCTTGTCCTTGTCCACGTTGTAGAGCCAGATGCTGAAGGGCTTTCGACTGGTCTCGGAAAAGGCGAACGCCAGCCAGTTGGAATCGCTGGACCAGCTCACCGGAGCCCGGTATCCGCCCGGCGTACGGTGGATGGTCCGGATCCTCCCCTTGTCCACGTTGTGGATGTAGAGCGAGCCTTCCAGGTCCCAGAAGGCCACCCATTTCGAATCGGGGGACCACAGGGGGTCGTACAGGTAACCCTTGCCCTCGTCCGTCAGCTTGCGCGTCTCCCCCAGGCCGTCGGACTGGGCCAGGTACAACTCGTAGTCTCCCGTCTCGTCCGAGAAGTAGGCAATCCACTGTCCGTCCGGACTCCAGGCCGGATCGCGCTCGGCAATCCCGTTGGTCCGGGTCAGGTTGACGGGTGAGCCCTTCTTGGCGGGCAGTGTCCAGATGTCGCCCCGGGCCTCCACAACGGCCCGCTTTCCTGTCGACGAGATGTTGCGGTCGAAGACGAGACTGCTGACGTCTTCCGCCTGAACCCGGACCTCGGGGCGGTCCCCGGGAATCGTCACTTGGACAGTCCGGGCTTTTCCCGTATCGAGGTCGAGAAGGTAGAGATCCGGGCCCATCTGGAACACGATGTCGCTCGGGCCCACCGACGGCCATTTGACATCGTAGTCGGCGAAGCGGGTGACCTGTTTCCGCTCACTGGTCCTGGTGTTGTACACCCAGATGTTCAACCGGTGGTTGGGACCTGCATCGGAAAGATAGTAGATGTCGTCGCCGTGCCACATCGGGAAGGAATCGGTGCCGCCCCATTCCGTGATCTTCCTGGAGGTGTGCTTGGTCAGGTGGAAGAGCCAGATGTCTGTGGCCATCCCGCCCATGTACCGTTTCCATGTGCGGTGGTCGCGAGTGTACGGGAGATAGGCCAGCCACTTGCCGTCGGGGCCGATGCTGGCCATCGCGCCGTACGGCACGGGAAGTTGCTCAGGAAGACCGCCCCCGGATGAGACCGTGAACAACTCGCTGGACCTTGGATACGTGGCCATGCCCCAGGCGAAGAATATGATCCGTCCGTCGCCCGTCCACTCCGTGAGGATCTCGGCGTGCGGGTGGTGCGTCACCCGGAATGGCATCCCGCCCGATACGGGGATCGTGTAGATGTCGGAGTTCCCGTCGTAGTTGCCCAGGAACGCAATCGTCTCTCCATCGGGACTGAACTTGGGGAAGCGCTCGGCGCCCGGCGGGCTGGCCAGAGGCACGGCAGTGCCGCCATCCCTGGACACCAGCCACAGATCATTGGAGTACACAAAGGCAATGTGGGTGGCGCTCACGTCCGGGTAGCGCAACATTCCGGCGTGTGGTTCGACGGCGAGGGCCGGGCTCGCTGTAAATCCCAGGAGAGCGAGGATCGCGATGGACAGGTATCGGTGCTTTGACGACATGCTTCTACCTCCGATTAGGTGTGAGCTCGGCTAGCGCCTTCACCAGATTAGAACGTGTCCAATGCGCATTTTGTTACAAAAGAATTCCTTCCTGCCCTTCGTGGGCTTCGTGGTTCGAGCTTTTCAGATAGGCTTTGCATATGTCTATTCATCTTCCGTATGACTGCGAACGAGAGTACACTGCCGGGAGATCTGCTCCGAATCGATCTGGTGTCTCTTCAGAACGCGAGAAGCAACCTCCACCGCCGACTCCCGTTCCGCCGTTATCACCTCGTTAGCCCCTGCGGCCAGAAGCGGCTCAATATCCAGCAGGTAATATGTTCGCACTATGATATGTAAATCCGGAGCCAGGCTTCGGGCGATTCTCACAGCTCGTTCCGCCGCGGAAGGATCATTGATTACGAGTATCAGCTCCTTTGCTCGTGCTGCCCCCATCTGCATAAGTACTTCATAACTGGTGACATCACCGAAGAATGCTCGAGCGCCTTTCTGGGTTGCCATGCGCACATTCGCAATATTGATATCCACAACAACGTTCGGGATGTCGCACTCATCAAGAGATCTTGCCAGTTCCAGACCGGCAAATCCATATCCACCGATAATCACATGGTCCTTTATCCTGGCCATGCGATCCGGGGCATTCTCAGCAGGGCCTACTTCCAGCATCCGGTTCAGGACGCGCAGCCTGCCTGCACCGGCAGCCAGCCGAGGACCAAAGGCCAGGGCAAAAGGCGCCAGAAACATGGACAGAACTGCTGCCGTCAGCAGATTACTTTCGAGTGGTTCACCGACTAAACCACTTCCCTTGGCGGCAAATGACAGAACAAGAGAGAACTCACCAACCTGTGCCAACGCAACTGCCGACAACAAGCACACCCTGAGTGGCATTCGGACTATGAGGGCAGTGACAAAGACTATGAGGGATTTGCCAAGCAGGATGGCGACCAGAAGAACCAGTATCGGCACCAGGTTCTCAACTAACATAACCGGCGCAAGCAGCATTCCTACCGAAACGAAGAACAAACTGGCAAATACTTCTCGAAATGATATCAGGTCCGCAAGCGCCTGATGACGGTACTCGGTACCGGCGACAACCAATCCGGCCAGAAACGCACCAATCGCAAGCGTAGCCCCGGAGGTAGTAATGAGCCATGCTGTTCCACTGCAGATAACGAAAATGGTAAGAATGAACAGATGTCGCTGTCGTGTCTTGGCTATGCATTTCAACAGGCGGGGAACAATGAGATAGGCGGCGAGTAACACTCCAACAACAACCGCCAGGGAAGACAGCATCGCGCCGAAAACATTCTGTGTGAAGCCACCCTGGCCACTCAGGAAGGGAATCAGCAACATCATTGGCACCACTGCGAAATCCTGAAATACCAGGATGCCCAGTATCAGACGTCCATGTGGCGCATCTACTTCGCTTCTCTGTTGCAAGCCTCTGAGCACTATGGCAGTGCTTGACAAAGCAACAAGAAAACCCACAAAGAGCGCCGTGTTGGGTGGCAAACCCCAGAGTCTTGAAATGGCAAAAGCAGCTACGGTACTGAGACCGACCTGGATCGATCCACCCATCAGGATCATTTTCCAGAGACGGCGCAGTTTCTTCAGCGAAAGCTCCAGTCCAATACCAAACAACAGGAGCGCCGCCCCGATTTCCGCCAGAACTTCAACCTGCTGTACGTCGTCTATTATTCCCAGACTGTGGGGACCAACAACGGTGCCGACAACGATGAGACCTGCGATAGATGGCAACTTAAGCTTGTGGAATATCGCAACTACTACAATACCAAAACCCAGGATCACTACCAAATCTTGTAGATATGTTAGCTCTTGCATGGGCGATACCTACAGTTCCGCTACTCCGGGACAAGCCCGCATTTCTCAAAGGAAGCAGGGAGTTCTTCCAATGCGGTTCTCCGAGCGCCATTTACCATTT